>NZ_CAXSTD010000013.1:0-129901 GCF_964240315.1 Blautia sp. Marseille-P2398 | reverse complement strand
CAAAATTCATTCCAGATTGCCTGCGGCAATGGAATTTTGGCTTGTATGTCTCGGGATAGTGGTATGTGAACAGTAACTCTTATACAAAATTATCATAGCAATTTTGCAGAAAATATATTGAATATCAGACAGAAGTTGTGTATAATGAAAAAGCAAAATAAAGTATATTATTTTAGAAAAAGGTAAAATAAAAACCTGAAATCATAAACTGTGGAGGTAAAAATGACTAAGCTTGTAATTAATCCATCAAAGAAACAGAGCAAAATCAACAAAGAAATCTATGGGCATTTCTCAGAGCATCTGGGAAGATGTATCTACGAAGGAATCTATGTAGGTGAGGATTCCCAGATCCCGAATAAGAACGGAATGCGTACAGACGTAGTAGAAGCACTGAAGCATATCAGGATTCCGGTACTTCGCTGGCCGGGTGGATGCTTCGCAGATGAATACCACTGGAAAGACGGTATCGGACCAAAGGAAACACGTAAAAAAATGATTAACACACACTGGGGCGGTGTGGTAGAGGATAACAGCTTTGGTACACATGAATTTTTTGAACTCTGTGAGCAGCTTGGCTGCGAAGCTTATGTTAATGGTAACCTGGGAAGCGGAACAGTTCAGGAAATGTCTGAATGGGTAGAATATATCACATTCGAGGGTGTTTCTCCGATGGCTGACCTCCGTAAGAAAAACGGACATGAGAAACCATGGAAACTGGATTTCTTTGGAGTTGGAAATGAAAACTGGGGATGTGGCGGAAATATGAATCCTGACTTCTATGCAAATGAATACCGCCGTTATCAGACTTATGTCCGCAATTATCATCCGGATCACCCAATCCACAAAGTCTGCTGCGGCGCCAATGTAGATGATTATGAGTGGACTTCCGAAGTATTAAAGACTACACATAATCATTGCCTGAAAGAGCTTCACGGAAATATGGATGGTCTTTCTCTTCATTATTATGTACATCCGGAAGGATGGGAGATCAAGGGAAGTGCTACAGATTTTGATGATAAGGTATGGTATAAGAGTCTGAATAAAGCGCTCTTTATGGAAACTCTGATCGAGCGTCACGGACATATCATGGACGAATATGATCCTGAGAAAAAGATCGGTATGATCGTTGACGAGTGGGGCGCATGGTACACAGTGGAACCAGGCACAAACCCTGGCTTCCTGTATCAGCAGAACACAATGAGAGATGCCCTGATTGCAGGTATTACTTTAAATATCTTTAACAAACACAGTGACAGAGTAAAGATGGCAAACCTTGCGCAGATCGTAAATGTTCTTCAGTCCGTTATCCTTACAGATGGTGCTGATATGATCCTGACACCAACCTATCATGTATTTGATATGTACAAATATCATCAGGATGCAATGCTTGTAGACAGTTCTATCGAAACAGAAACCATCGGTGTGGAAGAAGAGTGGCAGGTACCGAACCTGACAGAATCTGTATCTGTAGCAGAAGACGGAGCTGTACATATCACATTGACAAACCTGTCACTGGATAAAGATTATGAGATCAGAACTATCCTTACAGACTATCAGGTAAATGAAGTTAAAGGTGAGATCGTACACGGCGAAATGCACGAAATGAATACCTTCGAAACACCGGACCAGGTACGTGTAAAAGAATTTAACGAAGTAGAAAAAACAGCAGAAGGAATCAGATTCACAATTCCTAAATGCAGTGTTCTTCATCTGGAAGTAAGATAATTACAAGATTTTTAGTCGAATCAGGTAGTGAAGCGGATGATTTTATTCGCTTGACACAGATAAAGAGTTTTGTATAAAAATGAATGAACTTTACAGATTCACAGAAAATGCCGCTTCTGACAAAACAGGCAGGTATTTTCTGTGAATATTTATAATGGAAACAAAAAGGAGACTAAGGTATGAACGGGAAGCTGCGTGTGTGCAGAAAATGTCTGCCCGGACAGAATAATGAAGAGACTTTTTACGAGGATCTGTCACGCTACATTCAGCGCATGGATGAGGATCTGAAAGTAGACCAGCAGATTTACGAAAAAAGGCTTAACATATGCAGCACCTGTGACCGCTTAATGAATGGGATGTGCAGGCTTTGCGGATGCTTTGTGGAACTGCGGGCTGTACAGAAGGTGCGAAAATGTCCGGATCTGCCGGCAAAATGGGAGGCGCAGAAATGAAAGACGGTTTAAAAGAAGGGTTATTAAATAAGGTAAAAGTAACGGATAAATTCTGGCGAGGATATCAGGAACTGGTAATGAATACAGTAATTCCTTATCAGGAGAAAATATTAAATGATGAGATTCCGGGAGTGGAAAAAAGCCATGCATTGGCAAACTTCCGTATTGCAGCGGGATTGGAAGAGGGTGAATTTTACGGAATGGTTTTCCAGGACAGTGATGTTGCCAAATGGCTGGAAGGTGTAGCGTATGCACTGGAAGTCCGACCGGATGCTGAACTGGAAGAACGTGCAGATAAGGTTATTGAAATCATTGAAAAAGCGCAGCAGGATGACGGTTATCTGAATACTTTTTTCACGATCAAAGAGCCGGAACACCGCTGGCAGAACTTACAGGAATGCCATGAATTATACTGTGCCGGACATATGATGGAAGCAGCGGCGGCTTACTATGAGGTGACTGGAAAAGACCGTCTGCTTCATGTAATGGAGCGCATGGCAGAACATATCGGGAAACGTTTTGGAACAGAAGAAGGTAAAGAACCGGGCATTCCGGGACATCAGGAAATCGAGCTGGGACTTCTGCGTCTCTATGAAGTAACCGGAAAAGAAAATTACAAAGACCTTGCCAGATATTTCATTGAACAGCGTGGAAAAGATCCGGATTACTTTGTCAAAGAGAGGAAAAAAAGAGGCTGGGTTCACTTTGATATGGATGTGCATAACAGAGAATATAACCAGGCACATGCTACTGTCTATGAGCAGAAAGAAGCAGTAGGACACAGTGTCCGTGCAGTTTACATGTATACTGCCATGGCAGAACTGGCTTCTCTTTACAAAGATGAAAAACTCTATCAGGCATGCTGTGATCTCTGGGAGAACATGACTCAGAAGAGAATGTATATCACCGGAGGAATCGGCAGTACCGTAGACGGAGAGGCATTTACCATTGATTATGATTTGCCGAATGACACCGTTTATGCGGAAACCTGCGCATCTATCGGGCTGGTATTTTTTGCAAGAAAGATGCTTGATAATGTGATGGATGGACGCTATGCAGATGTGATGGAACGTGCACTTTATAATGGGATCATCAGCGGAATGCAGCTTGACGGAAAGCGGTTTTTCTATGTAAATCCACTGGAAACAGAACCTGGAGTCAGCGGAAAATTATACGGATATAAGCATGTTCTGCCGGAGCGTCCGGGCTGGTATACATGTGCATGCTGTCCTCCCAATGTAGTGCGTCTGCTGATGTCTCTTGGCAAATATCTGTGGAGTGAGACTGAAGAGGGAGTTTATTCTCATATCCCGGCAGGCACAGAAGCACACTTTGATAAGATGGATGTAACTGTAGAAAGCAACTATCCGTGGGATGGCAGAGTGACCTATCATATAACCGGAAAAACAGAGAAAGAAACCATTCTGGGAATCCATATTCCATCCTGGGTACGTCCGGGTTCTGTTCAGGTACGTATAAATGGAAAAGAGAAGAATATCACTGCAGATGTGGAAAAAGGATATCTGATCCTTAAGAGAGTGTGGGAAAATGATGAAGTAGAACTTGTTTTTCCGATGAAGATCCGCAAGATTTATGCAAACCTTAAAGTAAGGGAAGATGCCGGCTGTGTAGCATTTATGCGCGGGCCGATCGTTTATTGTTTCGAGGGTGTGGACAATCCGGGCCTGCTTCAGTCTTACCACATCTTTGAAGATGCAAAGATGGAAGAGGAAGTCTGCAAAGAAGGCCTGCTGCAAGGCTGCGTCCTGCTTAAGATCAAAGCACGTAAGCTGGAAACAGTGGGAGATTCTCTGTACAGTGATATTGCACCGGTGAGAACGCTGACAACACTGACAGCAGTGCCGTATTACACATGGGGCAACCGCGGAGAAAATCAGATGAGAGTCTGGATGCGCGGAGAATAACCGGAGAATCAGATGAAATATAAAACAAAAGCAAGGAACTATGTGGCAAAACACATCGGTTCCTTGCTTTTTGCTGTTTTCAGATATTCTGTAAAGTTATACATTTGGAGTATAATGCACTTTCACATTAATATCCTGATTATAGTTTCCGAAATCTTTTCCGAAGAGTGTCAGACCGCCAATATTCTGAGATGGTTCATCCACCTGGAAACGGAATACCATATCATCCTGAGAGGTAAAAGTGAGCTGCTGTGTATTCACATCAGAGATCTTTAATCCATCGATAAATGTACCGTGACGGTCAATGACAAGCATCTTCAGAAGACCATACTGATTCCAGTTCGGGAACCACCAGTCGGGAGTGAACATACCGTGGACATCACCGAAATCTCCGGGGCTTGTCCAGGTTCCGACCTTTGTATTATTCAGGAAAAAGGAAATATCAGAAGGCCAGTCACTGTTGACTCCGGGAGCTTCTGAACTGATTTCAAAGGAGAGTGTCAGCCGGTCAATCTTCTGTCCCGGAGGCAGCATATTTGGAATGCGGTAATCAATAAATCCCCGTCCAAACCATAAAATCTTTGCATCTACATGGCTCGGATGAGCAAAATAACGAGGATCATCTACCTCACCGATGAGATTATCGGTAGTAGACAGCCCACAGGTTGGATAGACAGAATAATTAAAGTAGTTGCCGATCGGAATGTCAATAGAGTAACTATCCTCAGCCGGGCTGTCATTGTTAGAGGCAATATCAACCAGGATCTTGTCAACATTAATGCGACAGACCTTCTGGTTTCCGTGGCCGGAATGCTCTGGAAGAATTGCGAGAATTCCGGATTCTTCGAGTTTCTTTACATGGCTGGTCAGGGCACCGTTGGTAATCCCCAGACTGGAAGCCAGTTCATTCATATTCATTTCCTGATGCTCAAGGAGAGTCTGGATCAGCCGTATGCGGATGTCAGAACCAAGAGCTTTGAAGACAGGGACCGCCTGCTCCAGACTTTTAATATATAACATAACGGATTTCCCTTTCTGTTAAAAATGATTTTGTAACGTTTACGGTAAATTATAACGAATCTGAAAAAAATGTGCAACGAAAAGAAAAAAATATAGTTGATATTTTCTGAAAAATGCAGTACAATTTTAAATATATAAAAAATAATTTATATAAACCTAAAATAAAAAGCAAACAGGGGGACATACAATGAGTGAAGAACTTAAGTATAATGAGCCATGGATTCTGCAGAGAGCAGATCCATATGTTTACCGCCACACAGATGGAAACTATTATTTTACAGCATCCATACCGGCCTATGACCGGATTGTGCTGAGAAGAAGCGAAACTCTGGCAGGACTGAAAGATGCGGAAGAAGTGACAGTCTGGGAGAAACACAAAGAAGGAATCATGAGCGAACATATCTGGGCGCCGGAGCTTCATTATCTGGATGGTAAATGGTATATCTATTTTGCAGGTGGGGACAAAGATGATGTTTGGGCAATCCGCCCATATGTGTTGGAATGTGCAGATACAGATCCGCTTACAGGAGTCTGGACAGAGAAAGGTAAGATGGGACGTGCGGATGCAGATGAATTTTCTTTTGAAGCTTTCTCTCTGGATGCAACAGTATTTGAAAACAAGGGAAAACATTACTATGTATGGGCTGAGAAGGTAGGAGTCGGCAAGCAGATTTCCAACCTTTATATTGGTGAAATGGAAACTCCGTATAAACTGAAAACCGTCCAGGTACTTCTCACTTCACCGGATTATGACTGGGAAAGAGTTGGGTTCTGGGTGAATGAAGGACCGGCAGTTATTCATCATGACGGCAGGATTTATCTTACCTATTCTGCATCTGAGACAGGCACTGCATATTGCATGGGAATGCTTACAGCAGATGAAAATTCTGATCTTCTTGATCCGAAATCCTGGACAAAAGAACGTTATCCGGTTCTTCGTACAGATGAGTCCAGAGGAATCTATGGACCGGGGCATAATTCCTTTACTGAAGACGAAGAAGGAAACCCGATCATGGTTTATCATGCGAGAACAGAAGCAGAGATTGAAGGAAATCCGCTGTACAATCCAAACCGTCATGCCATGCTGATGAAAATCCGCTGGGATGAAAAAACAGGCGCACCGATATTTTCTTACGAAGATTAACGTAACCTGAGATGGGATAATATTTGGAAAACAGGAGAACTGGTATGAGAAAAAAATGGGGAATAATTCTGGGGCTGACAGGAATGATGCTTCTCGGATCACAGAGTATATATGCTGCGGAAGCTGCTGATGGCACAGCAGAGACAACAGATGCGGCAAACGAAAAAGAAACAGCAGGCGCAGATGATATTGAGAGCAAGATTAAGAAAGGTGGCTTTACTGCCGGAGCTTCCGTGCATGATCCATCTGTCATCAAAGACAATGACACTTACTATATCTTTGGCTCCCATATGGAATCTGCGAAGTCCACAGATCTGAGAAACTGGACCGGTTTTTCCTCCGGGGTCAATGCAGAGAATAAGCTGTTTGACAATCTTTTTGACGGAGAAGAAGACGGCGATCCGGCAGCGTTTACTTATGTAGGAAAGAACGAGGAAGGTGGTTATTCCGTGTGGGCACCGGATGTCATCTATAACAAAAAAATGGGAAAATATGTGATGTATTTCTGTACCACATCTTCTTATGTGAAATCCAATATCTGTTTTGCAACAGCAGACGACATTGAAGGTCCGTATCACTATGAGGATACATTCCTGTACTCTGGTTATAGCTATCATGATGTTAAGGAAAGTAATATCGAAGAACTGATGGGAACAGACCCGAGGCCATATACAGCAGCGTCTTATGACAACAATAACTGGCCAAACTGTATTGATCCGGATGTTTTTTATGATGAAGACGGGCGTATGTGGATGGTTTATGGATCCTGGTCCGGCGGTATTTTTCTGATTGAGATTGATGAAGAGACCGGCTATCCGATTTATCCGGAAGCAGACGAAGAAAATCATGTGGACAGCTATTATGGTAAGAAACTTCTCGGTGGTTATCACAACTCCATCGAAGGCCCGCATATTATGTATGATGAGACCAGTGGATACTATTATCTGTTTTTGTCCTATGGAAATCTGCAGGCAAAAGGAGGTTATCAGATGCGACTCTTCCGCTGTGACACTGTGGACGGAACTTATACAGATGCAGCAGGGAAGGATATGTATTTATTTGTGGAGCATAAAGATCATGGGCTGAAAATGATGGGAAATTATACATTCCCAAGTCTTACCCAGACCTATATGGCACCAGGCGGCCAGACCGCATTTGAAGATGAAGATGGTAAATTATACCTGGTCTATCATCAGCGTTTTGCTAAAACCGGAGAACTTCATGAGCCTCGCGTACATCAGTTGTTCCGCACAAAAGACGGATGGCTGGTTGCTGCGCCATTTGCCACAGACGGCGAGACGTTGAAAGAGGATGGATATTCCGGGGATGAAATCAAGGGTACTTTTTATCTGGTAAACCATGGTACGGATATTTCGGACAAAGTACATAAACCGCAGAGAATTCAGCTTAATGCAGACGGAACAGTTACCGGAGAAGAACTGGAAGGCACATGGGAAGCGGAAGAAGGCACACCATATATTGATGTGACTCTCGGTGAAAATATTTATACAGGAGTTGTCCTGGCAATGACCGATGAGGCAGGCAATGATACGATGTGCTTCAGCGCTAAGGGTGACAATAATGAAACCATATGGGGTGTGAAATATCTGTTTTCATAAATGGCTGTGGGAGTATTCGGGGCAGCATATAAATCTGAAGTCAGGCGGAAAAATCAGAGGTTTTTGGGATGATATCCGATGGTAATCCGTATATGCTGGTTATAATCTCCGAAACCTGCACCAAAAAGGGTACACCCGCCGGGATGTTCGGCGCCCGGAAGAACAGAAAAGCGCAATTTCATAACGGACTGATCAGTGAGTGCAAGCTGTCTGGTGGAAACATCGGACAGCTTTTCTGTGTCCAGAAAAGTGCCTTCAGGGGTGATCGTCAGTTTTTTCAGCAAACCATACTGATTCAGAAAAGAAAACCACCAGGAAGGATTGTATTTCCCTCTGCGGTCCCCATAATCACCAGGGCTGGTCCAGGTGCCAAGGATTACACCGTTCAGGGAAAAGGTAATATCAGAAGGCCACACATTACAGAATCGGGGGGCTTCGGAACTGATCTCAAAGGAAACTGTCAGTTCTTCAATCACGCTGTGATCAGGGATGAAATTGGGCAGTATATACTCCAGATATCCGGTGGTGAACCAGACGATCCTTGCCTGGCGGCTGCCTGGGTGTATGAAATACCGTGGCTGATCCAACTGTCCCACAAAAGAAGTAGAAGTTGCCATACCACAGGTGGGAGTTACCGAGAAATCAGAAAAATGTCCCACGCCGATTTCTGCACTGTAAGTCTGCAGATCAGGACCGTAAAGCGCCATATTTACCAGAAGCTGATCCCAGTCTTTTATAAAATAGCAGCGTTTCTGTGTTCCGTGTGTGAGAGATTCATCCCTGAATTCTATCAGCCCGGCTTCAGCCAGAAGATTAAGGTGAGGGGACAGGGTTGTAACAGGGATTTTCAGGCTTTGTGCAATTTGCTTAATGTTCAGACCTTCTTTTTCCTGAATCAGACGCAAGATCTGTACACGGACAGGGGAACCGAGAGCTTTGAAGATGGCGAGACCATCGGAAACAGAACAGGATTTCATGTAAAAACCTCCTTTTGACTGTATTTACAGGCATATAACACTAAATAAGAACTTTTAGGAAAATACGTTTTGATTAGTTATTTTATCATAAAATTAGTTAAAAAAACATAGGAAAATAGCAAAAAAATAGATAGAATGACGAATGAATATCAGACATTTATTTTAGATAAAACTAAAATAATAAAAATAAATCAAAAATATATTGACATTTACAGGAATAAATTATATAATATCAACATAAACCGGAGCTGAAAATAAAAAAGTTGTGCAAAATAACCATGACAAAAAGAAGAGCTATATATTTTAAAAAAATACGAAATAATTATGGAGATTGTACAATAGCATCATTGAAACCGGAAGAGCGCAAAGAAATGCAAAAAAGGAGGATCTTTTTATGAAGAGAAGAAAATTGTTCGCGTTACTTATGACTGCAGCTATGGCAGTGTCCAGCATGAGTATGGCAGTGAATGTCTTTGCAGAAGAAGACACAACAGAGGAAACTGCTGAGAGCGAAGAACCGGCTGAGGGAGAACCTACCGCCGTAACAACCGTAGGTCCTGATGATGGAACAAAATTCGAAATGTGGTCATTCGTAGACCTGCACAATGAATTTTACGGAAAAATGGTAGACAAATGGAACGAAGAGAATCCGGACAAACAGATCCAGATTACATTCAGTACATATCCATACTCTGATATGCATAACAAATTAATGATGTCCTTACAGGCAGGATCCGGTGCTCCTGACCTCTGCGATATCGAGATTGGACAGTTCCCGAACTATTCCGGCGATGACAGTCCTCTGTATTCCATGAATGATGCACTTGCTCCATATGAAGATACAATGGTGCAGTCCAGACTTGATGTTTATTCTAAAGCTGACGGAACAAGACTTGGTGTTCCTTTCCATGTAGGTGCAACTGTTATGTACTGGAACGCAGATCTTCTTGAATCCTACGGATTAGATTACAAATCTGTAAAGACATGGGATGATTATACAAAACTTGGTGAAGAGTTAAAAGAAGCTTCCAATGGTGAAGTGTATTTAACATCTGTTGATACAGGCGGTGTTGACTGGATGTGGCTTGCAATGGCTGAGAACGGTGAAGATTGGACAGGCGGTCCGGATGGAACTGTAAATGTACAGCTTGATTCTGTAAAAGAAATGCTCACAATGCAGCAGAACTGGTTAAATGATGGAATCGCAATGGTATCCACAGACGGACATGTTGACCTTGAAGCTGGTTTCTCCAACATCATGGAAGGTAAAATTGCTTCCTTCCCGAAAGCTATGTGGTACATGAGCCGTTTCAAAGATTATATGCCAGAGATGGAAGGCAAATATGACATCACAACATGCCCTGTATTTGAAGAAGGACAGAAATGTTCCGTTGGTATCGGTGGTACAGGTACTGTTGTAACAAATCAATGTGAGAATCCTGAACTTGCAGCTGAATGGCTTGCATGGGCTAAATGCTCTGAAGAAGGTGAAAACCTGATCTGGAATGAACTTGGATTTGATGTCTGCAACACAGCTTTATGGTCTGATGAAGCGTTTGCTTATGATGAGTCCAATACATATAACACATTCTTCCGCGTAAAGCCATACGAAGTGCTGAATGAACTTGCTGAAAATGATGCAATCGGAACTGTTTATACAACAAAGAACTCTCCGACACTGAACGACTACATGTGTACAACAACTCTGAACAATGTATTAGAGGATGGCATGGATGTAGAAGAAGCGCTTCAGGATGCACAGGATTATCTTGATTTCGAGTGTGAATAATAAAATGATAATGGTTCACTGATCAAGTGAATAAAGAACGGTTACTGCAGTGGCCGAAATGCTATGGGAGGCCAGGGAACCGCATTCCCTGACCTCCTCTACTGTTATCCTGGTGAGAAATGAGATTTTCACAGGATGTGGAGTCTGATTTCTTTTCAGGATAATGGTAATAAGAAAAAAGAAATTATCTGTGACTGTTCAGTAAATCATGATTCTGTGAGATACTGAAAAGTTACCGCTATTTTTAGAAGAGGAGGAATTCATTGTGAATAAAGTGAAAAAGATGCTCTATTCTCAGAAGGTGGCACCCTACGTATTCGTACTTCCGTTTGTTATCAGCCTTCTGGTATTCTGGTTATATCCGCTCATCAGTGGTATTGTAATGAGTTTTCAGGATATTTCGTTTGGCGGTTCTCAGTGGGTTGGTCTGAAGCATTATCAGAAACTGGCTTCCGATAAGTTCTTCAAGACGGCTGTATTTAACAGTGTGGAATACATGCTTTTGACACTGCTCCTGCTGATTCCAATCCCAATGATGCTTGCAGTACTGATGGAAAGCCGTCTTACCAAAGCCAAAGGCGTATGGAAAGTGATCATGTACATTCCGGCACTTACATCTGTAGTTATTTCCGGTATGTTATTCCGATTGATGTTCTCAGAAGGTGATAACGGACAGATGAACCAGTTAATGCATTTGCTTGGAAATGCAAGTATTCCATGGCTGAAAGCAAAGACTACCGGATGGATAGCTCTGTTATTACTCTGTATGTGGAGATGGACAGGTGTTAACATGCTGTATTTTATTTCCGGTTTAAAGAGTATTGATACATCTCTTTATGAATCAGCAGATATCGACGGTGCCAATGCAAAACAGAAATTCTGGTATGTGACACTGCCGCTTCTGAAACCGACAACCATCTATGTTATTACAATTTCCGTATATGCCGGTCTGTCCATGTTCCTTGAGAGTTTCATGTTGTGGAATGGTAACTCCTCACCGAAGAACATTGGTCTTACTATCGTAGGATATCTGTATAAACGTGGTATTGAGAAAAATGATATGGGTTATGCGTGTGCTGTAGGTATGGTGCTTCTGGTCATTGCCCTGGCTATCAATGTTGTCCAGCTTGTGGCAACAGGAACATTCAAGAAGGAGGAAAAGTGATATGGCAAAAACAGCAGCTCAGCCAAAGACAATGGAATCAAATCATAAAGTTGCGTCTGTATTATCCACAGGGCTTTTCGCTATCCTCTGTGTGCTGATCGCATTCCCGCTTCTTGCAGGTTTCTTCGCTTCCTTCCAGGAAGGCCGTGAAGTGGTTATGAAAGGTATGTCCCTGAATCTTGATTTTTCCAAGATGCATCTGGATAACTACAAATACCTGTTTTCCGGAAATGAGGATTCCCGAAAATATTTCATGTGGTATAAAAACAGTCTGATCCTGACACTGATCACAGTAGTTCTGACACTGCTGGTATGCTACTTCATCGCATACGGTCTGACCATGTACAAATTTAAACTTCAGGGATTTTTATTCTTCCTGGTAATCGCAACTATGTGTGTTCCTTTTGAAATCCTGATGCTTCCTCTGTATAACGAAGTTACATCTCTTGGAATCATCAATACAAGAGCCGGTGTTATTCTCCCCGGACTATGTGGTGCGTCGACGATTTTCTTCTTTAAACAGTACATGCAGAGTCTTCCGAAAGAGCTTCTGGATGCAGGAAGAATCGACGGATGCACAGAGTATGGTATCAGTGTTAAGATTATGATGCCGATCACCAAACCGGCATTTGCATCCATGGCAATCCTCTGTGCAATGGGTTCCTGGAACAACATGTTATGGCCGATGCTGGTATTCCGTGATACAAGTAAATTTACACTGCAGATCGGTCTGAATACACTGCTGACACCTTATGGAAATAACTACAACCTTCTGATCGCAGGTTCCATGTTCGGTATTCTTCCAATCCTGATCATCTACCTGATCTTCCAGAGATACCTGATCGATGGTATGACATCCGGTGCTGTTAAGGGTTGATCAAAAGTTGTAAATATTCAAATCGTAACTTGCTGACATGATATAAAATGAGCTGTCCCATTGAGTTTTGAAATTAATGTTACTGTAACCGGTGATCATTTGACATTACTTATGAGGCAGCTCAAATAATATAACGACAAACTAATTTCTCAAACTAAATTTAAGAACGGAGGTTCAAAAAACATTATGGCAAAACAGGCAAAAATGGTAGTGGACAAAGCATTCTCCATTTCCAAAATCGACAAAAGAATTTACGGTTCCTTTATTGAACATCTGGGAAGAGCTGTATACGATGGAATTTATCAGCCGGGACATCCGCTTTCCAATGCTGACGGATTCCGTAAAGATGTTATTGATCTGGTAAAAGAACTGGACGTGCCGATCGTACGTTATCCGGGCGGAAACTTTGTATCCAACTTTTACTGGGAAGACAGTGTAGGTCCGGTTGAGGAAAGACCTCACAGACTGGAACTTGCATGGAAAAGTCTGGAAAAGAACGAAGTAGGACTTCATGAATTTAAGAAATGGGCAGACGCAGCAAATTCAGAAGTGATGATGGCAGTCAATCTCGGAACAAGAGGAATCACAGATGCCTGCAACCTTCTGGAATACTGCAACCATCCGGGCGGAACCAAATACAGTGATCTCCGTATCAAACACGGACAGAAAGATCCATACGGATTCAAAACATGGTGCCTCGGAAACGAAATGGACGGTCCGTGGCAGATCGGTCACAAGACTATGGATGAGTACGGAAGACTGGCAGAAGAAACAGCCAAAGCAATGAAACTCATCGATCCGTCTATCGAGTTCGTTGTATGCGGAAGTTCCAACAAAGATATGCCGACCTTCGCACTCTGGGAAGATCATGTACTGAGCCACACTTATGATTATGTAGATTATTTATCCCTTCATACATACTATGGAAACCGTTCTGACGACAGCAATGACTTCCTTGCAAAATCCGATGATATGGACGAATTTATCCACACCATTATCGCAACCTGCGATTATGTAAAAGCGAAAAAACGCAGCAAAAAGAATATGTACCTCAGCTTTGATGAGTGGAATGTATGGTATCATTCAAATGCTGCTGACAATGATATCACAGAGAATCATCCGTGGCAGATAGCGCCGCCGCTTCTTGAGGATATTTATAACTTCGAGGATGCCCTGCTGGTAGGTCTGATGCTGATTGTTCTGATCCGCCATTCAGACAGAGTGAAAGTGGCATGCCTTGCACAGCTCATCAACGTTATCGCTCCGATCATGACTGACCCTAATGGCGGCGGTTCCTGGAAACAGACTATTTTCTATCCGTTTATGCATGCTTCCAAATATGGACGTGGTGTTGCGCTCCAGCCGGTAATCTCATCCACTGAGCATGAGACAAGCGGACACGGAAGCATCACAGATATTGAAGCAGTTGCTGTTTACAATGAAGAGAAAGAAGAAGTTACTGTCTTTGCAGTAAACAGAAATCTGAAAGAGGATGTTGTTCTTAATACAGATGTAAGAAGCTTCGAAGGCTACAGAGTTGCTGAGCATATCGTACTTGAAAGCGATGACCTGAAGGTAGTCAATGCTTTCGGACAGGAAAATGTAAAACCAAAGACAACACAGCAGACAACAATGGACAATGGGGAATTGACAAGTATGCTGCATAAAGCATCATGGAATGTGATCCGTCTTGTAAAAGACAATAAATAAAAATAATCCCTCTTAAGTAGACAAGGTAAATAACCAAAATCTTCTTAAGAGGGATTTTCTATGGCTATTTTGGCAGTGGATAGTGTCGGGAATGTTTCCTGCATATCAGAATTATTTAATCAGAAATGGCTGAAGTGTCTGTATCGTATATTCATGCAGAGCTTCTTTTTTGCTCCTGTCAATCTGCAGATAATGTGCATAAAGTACATCCAGAACCAGCAAAATAGGAAACTGTGGGGAAATGATATTTCCATATTCCAGATGTTCCATGCTTGCGAAGATGAGCGTCTCATCGCAGAAGTCCTGATAGGATTTGTCCTGTCTTGCGGTCATAAGAAGTGTATAAGCTCCGTGCTGATGTGCAGCCTTCAGAGAAGAGATAATATCATCCGTCTGTCCGCTGACACTGATACCGATGACCAGACAGTTCTCATCCAGAATAACAGAATTCACCTTCATAATATGACTGTCTGTAACTGCTTCGATATTCAGTCCAATACGCATGAAACGAAGCTTCATCTCCTGAGCTACGAGACCGGAACTGCCTCTTCCGTAAACATAAACACGAGGTTTGGAAACCAGCAGATTTGTGATCCGTGTGATCTGCGCTTTGTCCAGCAGAGCGTTAGATTTATTCAGAAGTTCCTGATAAGTATTAAATTCCGATACTTCAAAATTCGGAATATTTTCTTCGGGACCTGGTGCCAGGCTCTGCTTATACTCATAAATAAATTCTCTGTATCCGTGAAATCCACATTTCTGGGCGAAACGTGAAAGTGAAGCTTCAGATACATAAAGAAGCCCGGAAATATTTCTGGAAGAAAAATCCTGCTCTTCAGTATTATGAATAAAGAAATCGGCGATTGTTCTTTCCAGCGGAGTGAATGTATGGTAATAAGATTCAATTAAAGGAATAATTTTATGTTTGTTTAATGACATATGGAATCCTTTCTGTATGGTGGAATTGCTATAGATTACTATAACATTGTAGAATTTGTTTCACAAGGAGAATGTAAATATTTTCATGAAAAATATAAACAAGGAAAGTAATTTCGGCAAGCTTTAAAAACCGAACTGCAAAATGGCTCAAAATAATAAAAAATGAAAGAAGATTCTAAAAACAATACATTCATTGAAAATAGAACCAACGGGAATTATAATGAGTTTATAACAAATCGGAAGTGTCAGATGACACGCAAAAAAGGAGAAAACTATGATTATTTATGTAGGTAAAGATTATCAGGACGTAAGCAGAAAAGCAGCTAATATCATGTCTGCCCAGATTATTATGAAACCAAACGCAGTTCTTGGACTGGCAACAGGCTCTACACCGGTCGGATTATATAAACAGCTTATCGAGTGGTACAACAAAGGTGACCTTGATTTCTCACAGATCACATCTGTAAACCTGGATGAGTATAAAGGACTTTCCGGTGACAACGACCAGAGCTATCGTTATTTCATGAACACAAACCTGTTCGATCATGTAAACATTGACAAAAACAAAACCTATGTACCAAATGGACTGGAAGAAGACAGCGACAAAGCATGTGCAGATTATAATGAGATCATCCGCAGTGTAGGTGGAATTGATATCCAGCTTCTGGGAATTGGCGGAAACGGACATATTGGTTTCAATGAACCCGGAGAAGCTTTTGAGAAGGAAACTCATTGTGTAGACCTTACAGAAAGCACTATCAAGGCAAATGCAAGATTTTTTGAAAGTATGGATGAAGTTCCGAAACAGGCATACACCATGGGAATCAAGAACATTATGGCAGCAAAGAAAATTCTTCTTGTAGCAACAGGAAGTGCCAAGGCAGATGCTTTGTACAAATCTCTGTACGGACCGATCACACCGAATGTACCTGCATCTATCCTTCAGCTTCATCAGGATGTAACTGTAGTGGCAGATGAAGATGCTTTAAGTCTTATTAAAGAAAAAGGACTTTTATAATACCGGCTCTTGTGTGATAATAACAGTATCAGTGGAAAGAATTGCCTGACAGAGATAAAGTCAGGGAAATACTTAATAATTCACTTCAGCGAGAAAAGAGGCAAAAATCATATGATTATAAAGAATGGAAAAGTTTTTCAGGAAGATGGCAGTTATAAAGTCACAGATCTGTATGTAGAGAACGGCAGAATTGTGGCTTCAGCAGATGAAGTAACCGACAAAACGCAACTGGATGCATCAGGACTGAAGATTCTGCCCGGACTGGTAGATATCCACAGCCATGGTGCAGTCAGACATGATTTCTCAGACGCAGATGTTGATGGGTTAAGAACAATCCTTCAGTATGAAAAATCTCAGGGAATCACATCCTATTGCCCGACATCCATGACACTTCCGAAAGAGGAGCTGCTTAAGATTTTCCAGACTGCAAAAGATGTAGAACAGGATGAAACCTGTGCCCGTATTGTGGGTATCAATATGGAAGGGCCTTTCCTTGATCCTGTGAAAAAGGGAGCACATGTAGAAGGCTATATCCGTAAACCGGATATTGAATTTTTCAGAGCATGTAACGAAGCTGCGGGCGGAATGATCAAACTGGTAACTCTTGCACCGAATATGGAAGGCTCTGAGGAATTTATCAGAGAATTACATAATGAAGTGGTTATTTCTATCGGACATACAGCAGCAGATTATGGCTGCGCAGCAGAAGCGATGAAAGAGGGAGCACTTCATGTAACTCATCTTTATAATGCCATGAACTCTATGGGACACAGAGAACCCGGTGTGATCGGTGCAGCAGCAGATAATCAGGACTGTATGGTAGAGATGATCGGTGATGGGATCCACATCCATCCTGTAACTGTACGCAATACCTTTCGTTTATTTGGAGACAGCAGAGTCGTCCTTATCAGTGACTCCATGATGGCAACAGGTATGGAGAACGGACTGTATGAACTGGGCGGACAGGAAGTGACCATGAAAGACAGAAAGGCAACTCTGGCAGACGGAACGATCGCCGGTTCTGCAACCTGCCTTTTTGATTGTATGAAGTGTGTTATTTCCATGGGTGTACCGGAAAGAGAAGCGATTCTGGCAGCAACAGCAAATCCGGCGAGAAGTATTGGGATTTATAATGAAGTGGGTTCCCTTACTCCCGGAAAACGGGCAGATATTGTGTTGACAGACGAAGAGTTGAATATTGTTAAGGTACTGTAGTGTAAAAGAAAAGCTTTCCGACAGAATGTGCACAGATAAGAGTATGGACATTTTGCCGGAATGCAGTTCTGTATCAAGGAGAAAAATGATAACTAAAAAAGAGATTTTAGATGCGATTCATGGAAAAATGATCATTTCCTGTCAGGCGGTAGAAGATGAACCATTATATGTAGAAGAGAAATCCATTATGTATCTGATGGCACGCGCTGCAAAACACGCAGGCACACCTGCAATCCGTACAAGCAGTATCCGCGATGTCATAGCGATCAAAGAAGAAACAGGTCTTCCGGTGATCGGTCTGGTGAAAATCCAGTATCCCGGATATGAAGGATATATCACACCTACCATGAAAGAAGTAGACGATCTGGTAGCAGCAGGATCTGATGTTGTAGCTCTGGATTGTACACTTCGCAAGCGTGGTGATGGCATAACTGTCAATGAGTTTATCGCACAGATCAAAGAGAAATACCCGGATATTATCCTGATGGCAGATATTTCTAATTATGAAGAAGGTATCAATGCATGGAAGTGTGGTGTGGATATTGTTGGAACAACCATGAGCGGTTACACTGATTACACTTCAAAAAAGGACGAACCAGATTATGAACTGATGGAGAGGCTTGCAAAAGATACAGATATTCCGGTTATCGGAGAAGGCAAGATCCATTATCCGGATCAGGCTGTAAAAGCACTACAGACAGGTGTATGGGCGATCGTGGTAGGCGGAGCGATCACACGTCCGCTGGAAATCGCACAGAGATTTCAGAAGGCAATTGAAGCAGGTAAATAAAATGCGAACAAAAAAGGATGTGTCAGAGTTGCACATCCTTTTTTTGTTATAGCAAGTGCAGTATTTTATGGAATGGCTATAAATAAACAGCCGACCGACTTTTGCAGTAACTGAACCGGACTGCAGAGAATTTTTGGTGCAGAAACCGGAACTTGGTGTTAGAATAGAAGCGTCATATGATAAGCAGAACTTATCCACATCAGAAGATATTTAGTTACTGTTCACACACCACTATCCCGCGAGGTGTTTTGGTATGAATATGCCAAAATCCCGAGACATACAAGCCAAAATTCCATTGCCGCAGGCAATCTGGAATGAATTTTGGCTACGTTACTGTGAACAGTAACGATATTTATGAGGAAACAATCCCTCCGATTACAGAAGAATGTGGAAATTAAAAAAACTCAGATAAGATTTATGAATGGAAGATGCCAGACTATTTGGATACGATCTGATCTGAGATAATAGAAGAACTGAGACAAAAGAAAGGAACAATACGAATGAGATTATTGATCGTGCGACATGGAGATCCGGATTATTCCATTGATTCTCTTACAGAAAAAGGCTGGAAAGAAGCAGAATATCTGTCAGAAAGACTGTCAAAACTTGATGTAAAGGATTTCTATGTATCACCTCTTGGAAGGGCAAAGGATACAGCCTCTTTTACATTGAAGAAAATGAACCGTACAGCAGTTGAGTGTGACTGGCTGAGGGAATTTGATGTTCTGATCGATCGCCCGGATGTTACTGACAGGCAAAAGAGATTATGGGACTGGCTTCCGCAGGACTGGACACAGGACGAGAGATTTTACCAGTATGATCACTGGTATGAAAACGAGAGACTTCAGCAGTCTGATGCCAAAGGATACTATGACTATGTAACAGGAAAGTTTGATAAGCTTCTTGCCGAACATGGTTATGTACGTGAAGGACATTATTACAGAGTGGAGAAACCAAATGAAGATACGCTGGTATTCTTCTGCCATTTTGGTCTGGAATGTGTGCTTCTTGCGCATCTGATCGGTGCTTCTCCAATGGTACTGTGGCATGGATTCTGCGCAGCACCAAGTTCAGTGACAACTGTCAATACAGAAGAACGAAGAGAAGGAATCGCAAGTTTTCGTATCAGCGCATTTGGTGATATTTCCCATTTATATGTGCATGATGAACCACCGGCATTTGCTGCAAGATTCTGTGAAATGTACAGTAATACGGATGAGCGCCACGATTAATTAATCAGGTAAGCCACTTGCGGAGGCTGCGAAAAGCAATAAGCGGTGGATGCGGGTAGAATGACAGAACTGAAAGGAAATATAGAATATTGATATCAAAGACAATGAAAGCAATTCTGCATGCGCTGTCATATGGAAATATTGAGCTGGAATCTTCCAGAAGAATGGCAGATCTGAAGCAGCTGGATGCCATGCGGATTTTTGTAAAAAAGCTGGATGCCAGAGTTTATAATGGAGAACATGAGGTCCCGGTCAGACTGTATTTTCCGACAGAAGAGGCAATGCAGGCGGGGATCGTAGAGGGAAATACATTTCCGATTCTCCTGTTTTTCCATGGTGGCGGATGGGTAACTGAGAGTGTGGAGAATTACGACCGTGTATGTGCCAGAATGGCACAGGCAACTGCACATATTGTAGTTTCTGTAGAATACAGACTGGCACCGGAGCATAAGTTTCCGGTTCCGCTGGAGGATTGTTATGCAGCAGCGAAAGCGCTTTATACCAATCAGCTGATCTTAAACACTGATCCGGAGAAAATTACGATCATCGGGGACAGTGCAGGAGGAAATCTGACAGCAGCAGTATGTCTGATGGCAAGAGACAAAGGCGAGTTTACACCACGCCGTCAGATACTGATCTATCCTGCACTTGGAAACTGTTATACAGAGGAATCTCCTTACAGGTCCGTACAGGAGAATGGCTGTGATTATCTTCTTACATCAGTAAAAATGGAAGATTATCTGAATCTTTATCAGAGTTCAGCAGAGGACAGGCAGAATCCGTATTTTGCACCGATACTGGAGAAGGATCTGAGAAATTTGCCTGAAACATTAATTCTCACAGCAGAATATGATCCTTTGCGCGATGAGGGAGAAGTATATGGCAGAAAACTTCATGCTGCAGGAAATCATGTGGAGGTACACAGGATTTACGGAGCATTTCATGGATTTTTTGCGCTGGGAATCAAATTTCTGCATGTACAGGAGAGTTTTAAATATATTAACCAGTTTCTGAATAAGAGTTATGAGAAAATTCTACAGTAATCCCCGAGAAGATTGCTACAGGACAAAGAGGTAAGCAGGAACGAAAAAGAAGGCAGGAAAATTATGGATACAGGATACTCAAAATGGAGAAAACTGGATAATGCAGCGTTGGCATTTCCGCTGGTAACAGGAAAGAATGACACCAGAGTGTTTCGTTTCTATTGTCAGTTAAAGGAAGAAGTCAATGGGGAAATCCTTCAGGCAGCACTGGATCAGACAATGGAGAAATATCCATTGTTCCAGGCGGTTCTGAGAAAAGGACTGTTCTGGTTTTATCTGGAGCACAGAGACATCAGGGCAGTGGTAAAGCCGGAGACGGAACCACCATGCAGCCGTTTATATATTCAGGATAAGAAATCCCTTTTATTTCAGGTGAGTTATGACAAAAACAGAATTAATTTTGAGGTGTTTCATGCATTGACAGATGGCACCGGAGCCATGCATTTCCTGCAGGAACTGGTTCAGGATTATCTGATCCTGGCACATCCACAGGCAGATCTTCCGCAGATTGAGCATGCAGAGGAAATTACACATGGAGATAAAGAAGAGGACAGCTTTTCTCAGTATTATTCTTCAGATATACCGAAAGATAAAGAGAAGAAAAAAGCCGCTGTTAAACTGAAAGGGGAGAAGCTGGTTCACTCAGATATGCATGTTACGGAGGTTGCTCTTTCTGTAAAAGATATCCACCGGAAAGCCCGCTCCTGTGGAGTTTCCATCACTGTTTTACTGACAGCAATGATGTTGTGTTCTATTCGGGAAGAGATTCCAAAGAATCAGCAGAAACGACCGGTAGCATTGATGATTCCGGTGAATCTGAGAAATTATTTTCCGTCTCAGTCTATGACAAATTTCTTTGGATGGATTGAGGTGGGATATATATTTTCTGATGAAACAACTTTTGAAGATGTACTTTTGTCTGTGAAGAAACAGTTCGAAGAAGAACTGGTAAAAGAAAAGATTGCCATGCATATGAGCGGATATGTGCGCATTGAGAAGAATCCTTTTGTACGTGCTGTTCCGTTGGAGATCAAGAAATATTTTCTGATGCTCGGAGCCAATCTGGGAAGCAGGAGCATTACGGCAGTTTATTCTAATATCGGCATTATTCGTTTGCCGGAGGAGTACAAAGAATATATTCAGCATTTTGGGATTTTTGCAAGTACCAATTCTTTGCAGATGTGTTCCTGTTCTTATGGGGATGAGATGGTACTGGGATTTACTTCCAAGATACCGAATGACAGTATCCAGAGGAATTTCCAGCGGATGCTTGGCGAGGAGAATGTTTCCCACAGAGAATTAAAGAATGAATTTCCGGGATATGGGGAAAAGCACAGGCTTGAGAAAAAAGAAAATCAGAAGGTTATCCAGACTTTCAGCTTCCTGTGTCTGGCAATTGCGGTAATTTGCGGAATGATTAATTTTATGATGGCAGGTGTACTGAACTGGTTCTGGTTTGCAGGAGCAGGATGTGCCTGTGCATGGCTGGTTGTTATGGTAGCATATTATAAACGCAGGAATATTCTGAAGAATGAAATGTGGCAGCTTTTGCTCATATCAGTAATCGCAATCCTATGGGACCGGTTTACCGGATGGAAGGGCTGGTCTGTGGATTTTGTGATTCCTTTCGGGATATTGGCAGTGCAGTTTTCTGTTCCTGTGATCGCAAAAATAAACCGTCTGGAAAGGGAAGAATATCTGTTTTATCTTGTACAGGCCGGAATTGCAGGACTGATTCCGATGATATTGGTTTGGATTGGAATCGTGCAGTTTGCCGTACCTTCAGTAATCTGTGCCGGAATCAGTTTTCTGACATTGGCTGCACTGTTTATCTTCTGCAAGAAGGATACGATGCGGGAGTTTCATAAGAAACTGAGGATGTAGAAATATGGTCTTGACACACATGGGATAAAAGATTATACTTTACCCATGTAAAGAAAGGGGAGCTTGTGAGTGCAGGCTGAGAGGAAGTCATCAACTTCGACCCATATACCTGATTTGGATAATGCCAACGTAGGAACCTATAAGATATGATTTTAAAGGGAGATGACGGGCATCTCCTTTTTATTTATCTCATGCATTTGAAGAAATTCAGCTGTCCGGTAATCAATCTGTAATAAGCGAGAGAAAGCCGGGGGCTTACAGGGAAATTTACATTATAACAGATGAATATTGGGAAAGATGAGAGTGAACAGAGTTCATGAAGGGGTGCACCACCGCGGGTGTATTCTTTTGTGGACTCTTTTTTATGTTGTAGAGGTCGGACCTTCTTTTCCCGGAAAGGAGAAAGTATGCTTATTACTGTTAATGGAAAAACAAAAGAATTGCAGAATACTCTTACAATAGGGCAATATCTGGAGGAAAACAGCTATGTGCCCAGCCAGATTGCAGTAGAATTAAATGAAAGAATTCTGTCAAAAGCCGAGTACAGCACTACTGTTTTACATGAAAATGACATACTGGAAATAGTCAGCTTCATGGGAGGTGGAAGATAAACAGGAATATCCTGATATCTCATTATAATATACGAAAGAAGGACTTAAATTATGAGTACAAATAATGAAGACAAACTGATTTTGGGAGGTCATGAATTTACTTCCCGTTTTATTCTGGGATCCGGAAAATTTTCTCTGGATCTGGTGAAAGCATGTATTGAAAAGGCAGATGCGCAGATCATCACTCTGGCTCTGCGTCGTGCCAATGAAGGTGGACTGGCAAATATTCTGGACTATATTCCGAAAAATGTTACTCTTCTTCCCAATACTTCAGGTGCCAGAAATGCAGAAGAAGCAGTTCGTATTGCCAGGCTTTCCAGAGAAATCGGATGCGGTGATTTCGTAAAAATCGAAGTGATCCATGATTCAAAATATCTGCTTCCGGATAACTATGAAACTGTTAAAGCTACAGAAATTCTTGCAAAAGAAGGATTTGTAGTAATGCCTTATATGTACCCGGATCTGAATGCAGCCAGAGATCTGGTAAATGCCGGAGCTGCCTGCATCATGCCGCTGGGTTCTCCGATCGGCTCTAATAAAGGTCTGTGCACTAAAGAATTTATCCAGATTTTGATTGACGAAATTGAGCTCCCGATCATTGTAGATGCAGGAATCGGACGTCCTTCTCAGGCGTGTGAAGCCATGGAGATGGGGGCATCTGCAGTTATGGCAAATACTGCGATTGCCACAGCAGGTGATGTGCAGATAATGGCTGAAGCATTTAAAAAAGCTATTGAAGCAGGACGAAGTGCATACCTTGCCGGACTGGGAAGAACCCTGGAAAAAGGTGCAAGCGCATCCTCTCCACTGACTGGTTTTCTTCATGAGTAATAAATAAAAAATCATTCTAAAATGAGATTTTTGATTATAGCAATCCTCGTAAATAATGCATTTAAGACAGTTCAGCGGCGTGCGAAAGACAAGGAAGATATCTGCAGGCGTGCTGACGCACGGCAAAGATATCTGACGCAGGATTTCACACTCTGATGGGCTGGATTAAGATGCATTATTTTAGAGGATTGCTATAACTGCGGAGTAGGTATTAATTTATAGGAAAACGAAAGTTGCCAAATGGTAATAAAGAGGAGAAAACATCAATGGAAACAACAGAAAAAAATATGGAACATGGGGAACACTTCAACGAAAGTATTGTCAATGAAGTGATTCTGGAAGATATGAAAAAGAACAGGATCGATCATATGAAATATCTTCCGGGAATGGAAGTACTGGAAGAATCAGACGTGATGGATCAGGTTATTTCTGCCATGAATGCTTACGATTATGATAAATATACAGAGGCAGATGTACGCAGGGCACTTGCTCATGATAACCGTACACCAGAGGATTTTCAGGCACTGCTGTCTCCGGCTGCATTGCCTCTTCTGGAGGAAATCGCACAGGCTGCGCAGAAAGAAACCAGGAAACATTTTGGGAACAGTGTGTATATGTTTACCCCTATTTATATTGCAAATTACTGTGAGAATTACTGTATTTACTGCGGATTTAACTGCCATAATAAGATCCGCAGAGCAAAGCTGAATGCAGAAGAGATTGATAAGGAAATGGCTGCTATCGCAAAGACAGGACTGCAGGAAATCCTGATTCTTACAGGAGAGAGCAGAGCAAAATCTGATGTAAAATATATCGGAGAAGCATGTAAGATTGCCCGGAAATATTTCAAAGTAATCGGACTTGAAGTTTATCCTATGAATTCAGATGAGTATGCACATCTCCATGAATGCGGAGCTGATTATGTAACGGTATTCCAGGAGACTTATAATTCAGATAAGTATGAAACTCTGCATCTTGCAGGGCACAAGCGTATATTTCCTTATCGTCTGAACGCACAGGAACGTGCTTTAAAGGGTGGTATGCGAGGAGTAGGATTTGCTGCACTTCTGGGACTGGATGATTTCCGTAAGGATGCTTTTGCCACCGGATATCATGCATATCTTTTGCAGAGAAAATATCCTCATGCAGAGATTGCATTTTCCTGTCCGAGACTTCGGCCGATCATCAACAATGACCGTATTAATCCTATGGATGTACATGAACCACAGCTGCTTCAGGTGGTCTGCGCCTATCGTCTGTTCATGCCATTTGCAAGCATTACGGTATCTACCAGAGAGTGTGAGCGTGTCCGCGATAACCTGGTTGGAATTGCTGCGACAAAGATTTCAGCAGGAGTCAGCACAGGAATCGGAAGTCATGTGGAGGATATCGAAGATAAAGGAGATGACCAGTTTGAGATTTCAGACGGAAGGTCTGTAGATGAAGTCTATAAGGCACTTTTGGATCATGATCTTCAGCCGGTTATGAATGATTATGTGTACCTCTAAAATGCAGAAAAATCCTTATGAAAATGTAATTGCAGTGACCAACCGCTCCCTGTGTCAGCGTCCCTTTGCAGAACAGATCGAGCGTGTATGCAGCCTTCATCCGAAGGCGGTTATTCTGAGGGAAAAGGATCTGCCGGAGGAAGAATATTCTCGTCTGGCAGAGCAGATACTGGAAATCTGTAAGAGATATCAGGTTCCCTGCATATTACATACCTATGTAAACGTAGCAGAAAAACTGCATCATCCATACATTCATCTGCCAATATTTCTGTTGGAAAAATATGAGGGAAAGCTTGGAGGTTTCCGGCAGATCGGAAGTTCGGTCCACTCCGTAGAAGATGCATTGAAAGCAGAAAGTCTGGGAGCTGATTATCTTACGGCAGGACATATTTATACAACTGACTGTAAAAAAGGACTTCCACCCAGAGGACTGGAATTTCTGGAGAATGTCTGTAAAGCAGTAAAGATTCCTGTATATGCCATAGGAGGGATACATCCGGGAACAGGACAGTTAAATGAGATTATGGAACATGATTCAGCCGGTGGATGTATTATGTCAGATATGATGAAGATATAGTAAATAAAAAGCCGTATTTCAACAATCAAACATGTTGAAATACGGCTTTTATAAAAGCATCATTCATCAAAAATAGTAACAATTTCACCATCCAGAATACGGTTTGTATTCTTTACGGCACAGAAGTTTCCGCACATACTGCAGGTGTCTTCTTTCTCAGGTTTGGCCTCTGCGCGGTAGCGTCTTGCTTTCTCAGGATCCAT
Source organism: Blautia sp. Marseille-P2398 (assembly GCF_964240315.1). Classification (NCBI taxonomy): domain Bacteria; kingdom Bacillati; phylum Bacillota; class Clostridia; order Lachnospirales; family Lachnospiraceae; genus Blautia; species Blautia sp. Marseille-P2398. The sequence goes on along the minus strand of NZ_CAXSTD010000013.1, from coordinate 103,647 downwards.
GCTGAGTTTGAACATTTCTTCCCAGTCAAGACGTTTTCTCGCTTCGCTCATCTTATAATCCCATTCTGCGGCACCGGGAACTCCTTTGGCAATATCAGCAGCATGAGCAGCAATTTTGGCAGCGATAATTCCCTCTTTTACATCAGCTGCATTTGGCAGACGAAGATGTTCTGCAGGTGTTACATAGCAGAGGAAAGCAGCACCTGAATAAGCAGCAATCGCACCGCCGATTGCGGAAGTAATGTGGTCATATCCGGGAGCAACATCTGTTACAAGCGGTCCAAGTACATAGAAAGGAGCGCCATGGCAAAGAGTTTTCTGGATCTCCATATTAGCTGCGATCTGGTTCAGCGGCATGTGGCCAGGTCCCTCGATCATAACCTGAACATCCTTTTCCCATGCACGTTTGGTAAGCTCACCGAGAGTGATCAGCTCTTCAATCTGTGCAGTATCAGTTGCATCTGCAATACATCCGGGACGACATGCATCTCCCAGACTTAAAGTGATATCATACTCTCTGCAGATATCAAGAATTTCATCAAAATGTTCATAGAACGGGTTCTCTTTTCCTGTCATTTCCATCCATGCGAACATAATAGAACCACCTCTGGAAACAATGTTCATGAGACGTTTATTCTGTTTGAAACGTGCTGCGGTTGCACGATTCATACCGCAGTGGATAGTCATAAAATCCACGCCGTCTTCTGCGTGCATACGTACGATATCAATCCACTCTTCAGAAGTAATCTTACCAAGTGCTTTGTGATAATATACTACTGCGTCGTAGATCGGAACAGTACCGATCATTGCCGGACATTCGGATGTAAGTTTGCGGCGGAAGCTTCTGGTATCTCCGTAGGAGCTGAGATCCATGATGGCTTCTGCACCCATTTCTACTGCTGAATGTACCTTTTCATATTCCATATCAACGTCTTTCCAGTCTCTGGAAACACCTAAATTTACATTGATCTTGGTGGTCAGCTTTGCACCGACACCGCTCGGACTGATGCTCTTGTGATTTTTGTTGCAGGGAATAATTACCTGTCCTTTTGCAATCAGTTCTCTTAATTCTTCCACGTCAAAGTGTTCTTTTTCTGCTACGATTTCCATCTGTGGTGTGATGATTCCCTGACGTGCCGCGTCCATCTGCGTTGTATACTGTGTCATTTTTTCCTCCTTGCCCTGCACTGTGGGCTCTTAATTGCTGCACATAGTAATAGATAAACAGCAATATTAAATGAACTGCGCCTCCTGCATACAGCAGGGACTTGCACCTGCGCATATTCGTAAGTTTTTAAGTAAACTACTGGTGTGACAGAGAGTGGTGCCCCCGGTCTGTCGTGGCAATATTTTATTGCCTTTCAGGCGTATGAAATCATTTGCCTGACTATTTGTCCGCAATTAAAACAAGGGGGAGATAATATGATATGCCCGTTCAGAGTAAAAGGAAAACTGCAATATGCCAACAAGCATATTGCAGTGTGGAAGAACTATAACTTTCCCTACGTTGGCATTATCCAAATCAGGTAATGGGTTAAAGCGATACAGCTTACTCTCAGCCTGTTTACACAAGCACCCCTTGTCTCAATTACAACCAGTGTATCACTTAGATATGGGAAAGTCAATATAAAATTTTGGCTACGTCATTGATAACGTAGCCGGATTTATGCAATTGCTATGGATAACTATGGTCAGACTAAGGACATATTATAGGCTTTGGAATCAGAATGCCATACTTTGTTTTTCATTTTTTTATTGGCAATTACCTTAATGCCGTACTTGGTATTCTTTTTCATTCCGGTGAGTGTAAAGAAATTGGAAGTTGTTGTTTTTACTTTTTTGAAAGAACTGCTTCCCGGATATTTTATGTAAATACTGTAATTGTCTGCACCGGCAGTTCTGTTCCATTTTACGCTCATGGAGCTGTTTGTGTTGCCTGCTTTCTGAAGAGTGATGACATTGGAAATATATCTGTCCGTAGAGGTTGAACTTACATACCGTTTATTTCCCAGAACCAGGTAAGGGTAAATCTTCACCTGATAAAATGTATTGCCGGATATTGGAATGGTAAAGGAATATCTGGTATTAAAATATTTAGTTATAAGTTTGTGGGCTGCAGAACTCTGGTATACAACCTTATAACCTGTAATGGAGTTTGAAGGGTTTACAGTCTGCATATTGAAGGTATATCTGCCGGTTGATGCATAGGAAGATTTAATCTTTACCTTTGAATAAAGCGTGGTACATCCCACAGTACGGGAAGAAATCGCAATGCCGGATGAATTCAGTGCTGTGATTTTAATAACGTAAGCAGTTCCTGCTTTTAGCTTATTGATCTTAGCTTTGTTGCGGGTATTGCCAATATAGCCGAGAAAACGATAGGAAGAGGAACTTAAAGGGCTGATATTGACAGCATATTTGGAAGCATTGGTAACAGGGTTCCACTGAATAGTTACAGAATTCTCGGAAGCTGCTGTCTGTCTGATCCCTGGCTGGGCGGTAAGAGAAGCGCAGGCATTCTGTGCATCGGATGATTCAATGGCAGGGGTGTCAGAATCGTCACTTTGAGCCAGTTCCACAGATTGTTCAGCGGGTGCCAGCTGTGCTGTGGCTGCGAATACAGAGGAAGCGGACGATAACGTGAGAACAGCACTGAGTGCAATACTCACAAAGAATTTTTTAAAACTTCTTGCTTTCATAGTAAAACCTCCTTTTGAAGTGCAAAACGAGAGAAAAAAATTGTTTTGCAGATAGTACACCGAAGTGTGTCTGAGCAGATTTAAATAATAAAAAAGCTCCGTTAATGTTTGTTTTATTGTAACATAACGGAGCTGAATTTCTGTAATTTGTCGTTGCGGGTAGTGGTTACTCATCCCATCCGTCATACATACGGATGTTGACCTGAATATTTCTTACAATATCTCCCTCCAGCAGATCCAGATCGGATTCATCGGAAATTGCAGGGAGATCCATTTCATCTTCCATTACTTCTGCATAAATCCAGTTATAAGCAGCCTCGTTTGCATTATCAATCGCATCGTCGAGAGTGTCGCCTTCAGCTTCACAACAGGCAAGATCCGGAAAAAATGCTTTATATCTGCCTTCTTCATTTTTGCGGAAAACCGCAGGATATATAAATTTCATTGGTAAGAACCCCTTTCTGCTTTACGTTTATACTTAGAATAGTATATAATACATTCATATATTCATCAAGAAAAAAAAGAGTTATTAGTAACATTGGTAACAGAAGGATAAGGGGTTATATAGTATGCTGACAATAGAAATGGATAATTTTGACCTGGGGCAGATCTGCAGATCCGGGCAGTGCTTTCGGATGGATCAGATCGGTGATGATCGTTACCGGGTGATTGCGGGAGATAAATATCTGGAACTGACTCAGGAGAGAGGAATTGTCAATTTCTTTTGTCCGGAAGAAGATTTCATTTTCTTCTGGATCCGGTATTTTGATCTGGATTGTGATTACAGTGAATATATAAACATGATCAATCCAAGGGATAAATATCTGACAGCAGCAGGAGAGATGGGAAGCGGAATCCGCATTCTGCAGCAGGATCTGTGGGAGATGATTATTTCATTCCTGATCTCTCAACAGAATAATATTACAAGAATAAAGAAGTGTATTGAAAATATCAGCCGGGAATTTGGAGTAAGAAAAACAAGCAGCACAGGTGCAGAATATTATGCGTTTCCGACTGCAGAGGCATTGGCTTTGGCAACGGAAGAACAGCTTCGGGAGTGCAATCTGGGATACAGAGCAAAATATGTGCTGGACACAGCCAGAAAAGTCTGTTTCGGAGATATTTCACTTAACAGTCTGCATGATATGACTTATAAAGCTGCACGAAAAGAACTGCTGGGACTGTATGGAGTTGGTGAGAAAGTAGCTGACTGTATCTGTCTTTTCGGATTGCATCAGCTGGATGCATTTCCTGTAGATACTCACATCCGCCAGGCGTTGGATGCTCATTATAAACGGGGATTTCCAAACAGACGTTATAAGGGCTGCCGGGGCGTGATGCAGCAGTATATATTTTATTATGAACTGATGAAGTAACAATTCTGCAGATAACGATGGAATAGTTATTTGATGAAGGTCAGAAAACAAAGAGGAGGAATGTTATTATGGAAATCGGAGCAATGTTAGACGAATTAAGAGAAAAAGCGCTGAAAGACCGTAACATCTGGCAGGAACTGATGGACACCAGAAAGGCAGAACAGCCGCTTGCCGCTTTCTGCGCGAAGTGTCGGGAACTGGGATATCAGATTTATGAGATGGATCTGATCACAGCCGGAGAAGAATTTTATGCTACCATGCGAAGAAGTACCAACGGTGGAGGTGAAAACTCTCCGAAGCTTGCAGGGGAAGACGATTTCTATGAACTTTTCTTCGCAAGCCTTGAGGAGCACATTTAGGCAAATAAGAAAGTCCTCATCTGCTGAGCTAGAGCATTTTTCAAACACGCTCTGGTTAAAGAAACACAGAGATGGGGATTTTCTTTGGGATAATGTGTATAATGGTATGGATTATTTTGGTTATATGTGTATAAAATAATTATTCCTGGCTGTCTACACCATTTTTTTCACAGATATCATTCAGACAGCACCTGTCACAGTAAGGTTTAGTGCGTGCTGTACAGACATCGCGGCCATGATTGACCAGGCGGTGACAGAGATCATTGCCTTCTTCGGGCGGAATGATCTTCCATAAAGCCATTTCTACTTTCTTAGGTTCTTTCATATTATCGACCAGACCGATGCGGTTGGAGAGACGGATGCAATGGGTATCTGTCACGATCGCCGGTTTGCCGAATACATCTCCCATGATCAGATTGGCACTCTTTCTTCCGACTCCGGGAAGCTTCAGCAGAGCATCAAAATCCCCGGGAACATTGTCATGATACTGTTCGTGGAGGATTTTCATGCAGGCACTGATATCTCTTGCTTTACTCTTACCCAGACCACATGGACGAACGATTGCTTCGATATCTGCAACATCTGCATTTGCAAGAGCTTCTACAGTAGGGAACTTTGCATACAGATCCTGTACAACTACATTTACTCTTGCATCTGTACATTGTGCAGCCAGACGCACACTTACCAGTAATTTCCATGCATTATCATAATCCAGAGTGCAGTCTGCATCAGGATATTCCTTTTTTAACCGTTCAATGACCTCGAGAGCCAGTTCCTGTTTTGTCATAAGTGTTCTATCTCCATTCTGCTGATATTTTATATTTGTTTTTCCTCAGGTGTATTTGAAAAATCATTCTCACAAATTGTGACACACATCTTGCGAAAAACATTTTTCAAACACGCTCTTTTATTTCAGATGAGTTACTGTTTACTCTGTTCTCAGTAACGCAGCCAAAATTCATTCCAGATTGCCTGCGGCAATGGGATTTTGGCTTGTATGTCTCGGGATTTTGGCATATTTATGCTAAAACACCTCGCGGAATAGTGATATGTGAACAGTAACCAGTAATCATACGACACTATAATAACACAAACAACACCCTCTTGCATTTCCAATTTCCCTATATTAAAATAAAACTAACCATTGTAAACAAGAGGGAAAAGAATGAAGGTACGAATGTATAATGTAGGTTTCGGAGACTGCTTCTGTCTCCGGGACAGAAAGAAGAGTCTGCTGGTAGATTTCGGAACAAATAACAGCAGGATAGAGGGGCGCTCCAGAAGAGAAATATTTGATGTGATCATCTCAGATCTGTCTACGATCAAGAGTAAAAATCTGCTTCTGACACATTTTCATATGGATCATCTGTCAGGGCTTCTTTATATGATGAAGAAAAAAGATATTTCTGTTGACTTTGGGAAAATTTATCTTCCCGATGTTTTTTCAAAAAAAGAAATGAGCAGAACACTGGTGCTGCTGCTTCTGGCAGATTTGTTAAAAGAATCCGGATTGCCAAGCCGTCAGGTCAGCCTGTTTGCACTGGTGGATGCACTTTTGGAGAACAAACAGAACGTGGAACTGTTAAGCAGGGGAAAACTGTTTGAAAACAAATATCAGGCACTCTGGCCGGATACAGATGTAATCCGGAAGGAGACGGACGAAGTCTATAACAGAATCTGTGAAGACGGGAAATTTAAAGAAGTAATGGATGTTCTGCTTGAATTTGCAGAGAAACTGAGATTGATCGTATGGTCTATGACTGCTGAAGGCAATAAACCGGCGGAAACTGTGGAAAAAGAAACAGATTTAACAGCATCTGAGCTGACAGAACAGCCGGAGGTCCGTCAGAAAATTGTCCGGGCATATGTGTATGAGCGTGAATTTCGCAGAATCAAAGCACTTCCTGATTTTAAGAAACTGCTGGCATGGCTGAATGAGAATCAGATAAATCTGCGGCAGTTCAAGCATAAGATCAGTATTGTGTTCCAGAATGCCAGAGACGGAGAATTAAATCTTTTGTTTACCGGGGATGCACAGCCTGAGCATCTGAAAATGATCGCAGAGAACTATGATGGAAAATTGCCATTATACGAACATTACTGGTGTATCAAGGTGCCCCATCATGGAACACAGGGACATTATTTTGATTTCTCTCAGTATGAACCTGAAAATATGCTGATCTCTAATGGAATCCATTTTGCCAACAGCAAGAAAGAGTCAAAAGAACTCCGTACTTCGCCGCTCTATGGAGGCTTGTTTTATATCCCGGATACTCATATGTACTGTTCAAACTGTGACTGCTGCGATAGTTACGAGAACGGATGTTCCTGTAAGGAGGCGGATGTTATCTCTCCTGCTTATTACAAGGATATATAAAGCGGTATATTTTGCTCGGATTCGGTTGCCGTAGTTATAGTCTGATTTGAATTAACACAGTGGGAGATTTTTATGATCTGATAAACATAAAACAGCAGACATCTGTATATTCCATCGAATATACAATGCCTGCTGTTTGTTTTTTACAGAATTTATATGATCACAAATTTTATTGGATTATTTTGCCGGTGTCAGGTGCCAGATATCGTTGTTGTACTGTTCGATAGTTCTGTCAGAAGAGAAGAATCCGGCTTTTGCAATATTAACCAGCATCTTCTTTGCCCATGTTTTTCTGTCTGCGTAATCAGCCAGTGCCTGATCTTTCTTCTCAACATAATCGTTGAAGTCAAGCAGTGTCATAAACCAGTCTTTGCTTATCAGTTCGTGGTGCAGTCTTTCGAGATTTTCTTTGTGGCCAAGTGCCAGCATCTTTTCACTTACAATGAAGTCAACACATTCCTTGATGTGTTTGTCATTTTCATAAATATCTCTGGAGCAGTAGTCAGCTTTCTCGTAATGTTCGATAACTTTCTCACTGGATTCACCGAAGATATAGATGTTATCTTCACCAACCAGTTCGCTGATCTCAACATTAGCGCCATCCATAGTTCCCAGAGTAACGGCACCGTTCAGCATGAACTTCATGTTACCTGTACCACTTGCCTCTTTGGAAGCCAGGGAGATCTGCTCAGAAATATCGCATGCAGGGAATAATTTTTCGGCTGCGGATACATTGTAGTTTTCAACCATAACAAGCTTCATGTATGGTGCAACTTCCGGATCATCTTTGATGAGATCCTGGAGTGTGAGCAGAAGATGAATGATATCCTTTGCAATCACATAAGCAGGAGCTGCTTTTGCACCAAAGATAAAGGTTACAGGCTGAGATGGTTTTTTGCCACCCTTAATCTCCAGATATTTGCTGATGATGTACAGAGCATTTAACTGCTGGCGTTTGTACTCATGGAGACGTTTGATCTGGATATCATAGATGCTGTTCTCATTAATTTCAACACCTGTGTTAGAGAGGATAAATTCTTTACAGGTTTTCTTAGCTTCTGTTTTGATCTCAAGAAGCTTGTTCAGAACTGCCTCATCATCCTTATATTTCAGGAGATTTTCCAGAGCAGTTGCATTTGTTTTAAACTCATCACCGATCAGAGAGGTAATATAGTCTGTCAGCGGATGATTGCAGTGCATTAACCAGCGGCGGAATGTGATACCGTTAGTTTTGTTGTTGAATTTCTCCGGATAAATATCATAGAAAGCTTTTAGCTCGCTTGTTTTCAGGATATCTGTATGCAGGGCAGCAACACCGTTGATGGAGAATCCGTAGTGGATGTCCATATGTGCCATGTGAACCAGATTGTTCTTGTCAATGATCGCTACATTTTCCTGTGGATATTTCTCTTTGACTTTCTCATCCAGTTTCTCGATGATTGGTACAAGGTGAGGAACTACATCAAGGAGATAGTCCATCGGCCATTTTTCCAGAGCTTCTGCAAGGATGGTATGGTTTGTGTAAGCACATACTTTGGATACGATTTCAGCAGCTTCATCAAAGTCGATTCCGCGCTCTGTCAGGAGACGGATCAGTTCCGGAATGACCATACTTGGGTGAGTATCGTTGATCTGGATCACTGCATAGTCTGCAAGGTCATGCAGGTTGCAGCCCTTCTTTGTTGCCTCGTCCAGGATGAACTGAGCGGCATTGGATACCATGAAATACTGTTGGAAGATACGGAGCTTACGTCCGTCGTCATCGCTGTCATCCGGATACAGGAACAGTGTCAGGTTGTGAAGGATGTCCTTTTTGTTAAAGGAAATTCCGTCGTGAACCATGGATTCATCTGCCAGATCAATGTCAAATAAGTGCAGATGAATGGATTTGTTATTGTAGCCTGCAACATCGATATCGTACAGGGAAGATTTCAGTGAGAATCCGCGGAACGGTACAGTATAGGAAACACCTGCAGGTGTGAGCCAGCTGTGTTCTTCAATCCATGGGTTCGGAGTTTCTTTCTGAAGTCTGTTCTCAAAGAGCTGTTTGAACAGTCCGAGGTGATAGTTCAGACCAATACCTTCGCCCGGAAGTCCCAGAGTTGCGATAGAATCCAGGAAGCATGCTGCCAGACGTCCAAGACCGCCGTTACCAAGAGATGGTTCCGGTTCAACTTCTTCGATAGCAGCGATTTCTTTGCCGTTTTCTTTTAAGAATTTAGCAACATCATCGTAGATTCCAAGGTTGATCAGGTTGTTGGATAATAATTTACCGATCAGGAATTCAGCGGAAATATAATAAATCTTCTTCTTTCCGTCCTGATAGCCTCTTTCGAAGAGCTGGTTCTTTGTATAGATTAATAATGCATTGTAGATTTCTTCGTCTGTGCACTGACGTGCGTTTTTCTTATACAGGTCGTAGATGAGTTTTTCTAAAGTTTCCATCGTAATCTCCCTTTCTGAAATGAATATGTGTTTTTTTATGAGTTAGATTGCTTATTTTTTAGTTTTGAATAGTGTATTGTTTTTGATTTATATCAGGAAGAGAAGTTCTCTTGCTGACATCTATAACTATATCAGCAGTCTATTAAAAAAAATACAACAAAATTGCGATTTTATGACAGGTTTCTGCGAAATTTGTGAGGAGACATTCCGGTTGCCTGCTGGAACTTCTTGATGAAATAGCTGGTGTTGTTGAAACCTACTTCCAGTGCGATCTCTGTGACAGAGGAGTCGGAATGCAGAAGCAGAGGCTTGGCTTTCTCGATGCGCAGGTCATTGATGTAGGCGATCAGAGTCTTGCCGGTATATTGCTTAAACAGTTTCATAAAGTAGTATTCGCTGTAATTGGAGAGCGCAGTGAGCTCTGCCGCGGTCAGTGACTGTGAATAATTGAGGTTGATGTAGTCCAGGATCTTTTTAATAGAAGCAAGACTTTTGTTCTCTTCCTTATCTGCGGGAGTGATGTAATTTCCCATGAGCATTTCGTAGAAAAAGCTGAAGAACAGAGCCTTTAATTTTACGAAATAATACGGCTTTTTTTCTTTATGGCAGGAATGGATCCTGTCAAAAAGCAGGCAGATATTCCCATAATTGTCATCAGATCTGGAAATAATATGGGTAAATTCCGCCTGATTATCCATCAACAGGGAAATGACACGTTCCTGACATAAATCTCCCGCCGGGCCTGACAGAAAGTTCAGGTCAAAAACAATACTACGGAAATAAAGGATATTCTTCAGATCTGTTTTTATGCCATGGAGAACCCCACGGTTCACAATGATCAGGTCACCGGCCTTGACGCGGAGGATCTCTTTATTCAGACGGACCAGTCCGCTGCCAGATTCAATATAGATCAGTTCCATCTCGTCATGCCAGTGGTTGTAGAGGGAATGGAAGATTTCGCAGTTGTCTGTATAAGTTTCTATGGGAAGTTCAAAGGAGCCGTGAGAACTTCGTTCTTTCAGGGTATCATCTACTTCGATCGTGGGAGTAACTGGCATGGAAAGCGCCTCCTTTTTTCAGAGATTTTTTATCTGTAGTAAGACAATGGAATCAAAAGTATTATTATGGTCGATCCACTGATAAGAGCCATTATACTTCTGGCAGATATCTTCAATAATAGAAAGCCCATATCCATGAGCTCCCGGTTCTGATTTCGTAGTCTTATGTGTAAAAGTCTGCATCGGGTTCTTGGTATTGTGCATATACACAGTCAGAAATCCGTTGGAAATGTTTGCAGACAGCCGGATTTCAGGATCAGGATTGCCGGAAGCGCTACAAGCTTCGATAGCGTTGTCCAGAAGATTAAAAAATATACTGCTCAGGTCAGTCGTATTAATGGAAATCTTTTCCGGTAAAAGGATCTCGTAGGATACCTGGATATGTTTCTGTTCTGCACGAAGCCGTTTCCCTTCCAGGATTGCCTGCAACAGGTTATTCTGACAGTAAGGATGAAAGCGTTCCTTCTGAAAAGTCTGATTCAGATTTCTGATGGCAGTATCAGCCTGTTCATATTTTTCCTGTTCCAGGAGTGACTGGAAGTCCTGAAGTCCCTGTACAGTTTTGATCTGAAAATCCCGAGTATCCTGTCTGCGAATCTGAAGACTGTAATCCTGTTCCTGTTTTAATTGTTTCTGCTTTTGAAGAAAAGCCAGTTCCATTTCAGTATTGGATTTCTTTAACACATCAGAAAGAACGCAGTATAAAAGGATACAGATAAGGACCATAAATACTGCTAGGATCAGAAACATATGATCAATTTTTTCTGTATAAATTGTAGACAGAAAATATAGTAGCTGGAATACAAAGAGGAAGAGAAATAAAGGAATCAATTTAATGTTCTTTCTCATGACTGCAATCCTCCTCTGGTTGTTTTTCTTGTGGTCTGCAATTAATCCGGGACAGAACAGAAGCGGTATATGTTTCTGCTTCCTCATATTTTTTCATATCCATCAAATACATGACAGACATGATGTGATTCTCAATATCGTGATTCCATTTCCGGAGACTGGCATATTCATTACTTAACTGAACGGAATCGTTTATCTGCTTTTTCATCAGCTTAATTTCCATTTTTTTCTGTAAATATTCCCTGTGCTGTTGGGCTAAAGAACGGACTGCACGCAGAAACAACAGATAACTGCCGATGCATATGATCCAGTAAATGATGCTCAGAGCCAGAACTGCTTCGGGCTTTTTCTGAAGGGAAATTATAACATTGAGAAAAACCGGAGCGATCAGTGGCAGTAACAGTTGTAAAAAGGTGAGTATTTTCAAATAATCTATACACTGCCGCAGGATTTCTGATATTTTCCAGAGAAGAAACAGGCCAAGCAGGATGTTGGAGAGTTCGATAACGAAATATTCTGCAGGTGAACAACTGGATATCAGGTTGTGCGGAGTATAGGTATCGGTCGGTATAAAAAGATTATGAAGTGCAATGAAAACACTGGTACATAAAATTTCCGGACAGATTATCAGCAGCTGGAAAATAAAATAAACGGCTAATTTTTTCATAAAAGATGCCTGGAATAAAAAAAGTGTTACAAGAAATGTTGTAAGCTGAAATACGATTGTAATTCCATTATGCTGTGATTCACGTTTGATCCAAAATAACAGTGCCATAAATACTGACAGACACAAAAACAGCGGGAGTGAGATCTTGTGTTTGCTTGGCAGGATCCTGCAGCAAAAGTAAAGCAGTCCAAAACACAGATAAAGGCTGGATAGAATACACAAGAATAGATTGATCATATGACTGCTCATTTACTGCACCTCCCTGTGACCGGCAAGCATCATGAAAGCAAACGCGTCCTTAAACTGCTGGTAATAAGATCTGCTGACAGGGATCTCTGTATTATCAGAAAGTATAATGCCCTTATGACTGTAAGTACGTACAGCATGAAGATTAACGGCAAAGCTGTTATGGCAGAGACAGAAATCTGGTTTCATTCTTTCTGTAAGAGCTGTCAGTCTTTCTTTTGTTGTATATGTTCCTGTTCTGGTATAGATCGTGGTCTGCCTCAGATTTCGTTCCAGATAAAGAATATCGGAGCAGAGCACCTGATAATTGCGTGAATTTCCGGAGAAATACAGATACCGTGTATGCAGTTTCTCGAGCTTCTGGCATGCTGTCCTCAGAGCCAGAGGAAGATACTTTTCCATCTGCTGTTTATGGATAAAGTAGGCATGTTCTGTCTCATATACTGCGGTAGCATATTGCAGATACTGGCTGATAAAAATAATCTGAGTGTCCGGGCTGATATAGTTGATCTTTTCTGCAAGTGAGATGCCATTTACATTGTCAGAACCAAGATCAATATCTGTCAGTACAATGGAATAAGGACATCCATTTTCAGCAACAGTCCGGAGAAATTCATCACCGGATGCGAAATGTGTTATTTCAAAAGCTCCCGGAGGATACTTTTGCAGAATAGTATGTATTATTTCATAATGTGAAGGGTTGTCTTCGCAGATTGCAAGTTTCAAAATTGGATTAAGCTCCTTTGGATTAAAGTGGTTGTAGTTTCTTATGTCAGTGACAATATCTGTCGGATATGCCAGATGGATAAAATGAACTGTATTTCCAATAATCATACTATAAAAAATAACGGGATGCAATTTGTCTGTGAGGAAGATTGGAAAAAATCGGTTAAATATGTAGTGAAATATAGTTGTTTGTGTGAATGCATGCGATTTCGGGAGTCTGTGTGATACAATCAGGATATGGAAACAAAGAAGCGATTTTAAAGATTTTGTGCGTGAAAAATTATTAATTCCTGGTACTTTCAAGCGCTGAATATAGAATATATGTGAAAGCGGTATTGTTTCCATGGGAGAAGAAAAATATTATAAGAATGACTGTCTGAAAATCATTATGGACATATATAAAGTGATTGGAAGTATCAGGAAACTTCTGGTAATAATACAAATGACGAAGGAATAGACAGAGAGTGGGAATGGGTTAGCTTACAAGAGCTTCCCATTCCTGCATTTCTTTTCTCGTATAGATAATCGGTAAGATGTTCTTCGTAAAGGACAATCAGCCCCTTTATTATTTCTCAGAGTATTTTTCGATTACACAATTATGTGTTTTCTGTTTTTTATCATAAGAAATTCCAACAAGTAAAATATTGTCAGTATAATTTGTAACAGCCTCAGGGTACTGCCTGTTTTTTATCTGCCGGATTGCGGTCTGGGCATTTTGATTCCATTTTAACTCAACAACAAGTGCAGGGTAATCTCTGGAATATTCTGGTTTTGGGAGGTAGACAAAATCTGCAAAACCTCTGCCTGCAGGAAATTCACGTATAGGTTTAAAATAATACCGCATAGTGCTGAGATAACCGATGGACAGAATGCTGCTGAGGGAGTTTTCGTTGTTGTACTGAATAGCTGAAGCGTATTCATTGTGTATTTTTTCAATGGATCTGGCCACAGTGTCTGCGTCCATGTCCAGAGTGGCATCCAGCAACTCTGAGGATTCCTGCTGGAATGTCAGAAATTCATTCCATTTCTTTCGTTTAACAGCTTTGGCAAGTTCCTGACGGATTTCTTCGTTTGGAACAAATGCAGAATGAGTGTCCTGATCATAACCCAGATATCCCAGATGGATCAGGCAGGTAAGAATATCATCTCTGCAGGTAAAGTTCACCATATCATTCTGGAAAGTCGTAGGATCGATTTCTACGGAATTACCGGACAACATTTCTATAATGGCAGTTTTGAGTCCGTCAAAATCCATATTGATCAGAGGCACAATTGCTTCGTAGGTTCCGGTATCCGACCAGTAGCTTTGGAATTTATTCCAGATCATTAATTCTACTACTGCTTTAGGATTGTATACCTGATATTGCTCCAGCAGATAACCGTCATACCAGTGCTTGGTTTTGGAGAAATCCCGGTGGTATTTTTCGCAGAGCATTCGTACTTCTTCCTCCGTAAAGCCAATATATCTGGAAAAGATCCTGGCGTCAGTCATTGTAAACTCCGCAAAATTGTTCAGAGCTGACTGTGTTTTGATTTTTTTGATTGGAAGAATCCCGGTGAGGTAAGCCAGTTGAATATATTTGGTAGGTTCAGAACCTTTGAACATACCGCGGAGAAAGTTGATGTATTCCTCTTGGACTACCAGGTCGGTAGAGGCATCTCGGATTAAAACATCCCATTCATCAATAATTACTACGAACTTTTGACCAGTGGCAGTGTTAATGCAGGACAGAGCCTCAGGCAGAGAGCTTATGGAGTCAGGCAGAATTTCAGGGTAATAATTTCTTAATTCCAGAATCGTTTTTTCAGTGATGTAGGAAACTACATTCTCCGGACCGCCGGCTGGTTCCATACACCATTGAATATCCAGATGGATCACATCATATTGATTCAGATATTTCGTGAAACCAGGTGCCTGACCGATTTCCAGAGATGAGAACATTTCTTCGGAACTACAGCCTTTACAGTAATATGCGGTGAGCATATCGGCAGTGATGGATTTCCCGAACCTACGGGGGCGACTGTTGCATATGAATTTTGCAGTGGTGTCCATAACCTTATTTGTATATGCCAGTAAACCGGTTTTATCTACATAGATTTCTGAATTCAGCGCAACCTGAAAAGCGCTGTTTCCCGAATTTACAAATCGTCCCATGGAAATGACTCCTTTCTGTTCAGTGTTTTTTATCATGTATACTGATTGGTTTCTTTGTTCTATTGTAAAATGCTATATTCAGAATGTCAATGAGACATGGCAAAGATATCTGACATCTGATACGGGAGCGCAGGAATAAATTTTGTCAATAGAATAATCCCCTGGAAGTACTGATTAACTTCCGGGGGATTATCTTGTGATACAAATATGTACTGTTATATAGTGCGTATATAACGTTTTAACTCCTCGTAAAAATTTTCTCTGGTTCCGGCCATGATAACGATGATTATCAAATCATCAAGCTGTCTCACCCGATATGCCAGTTCATAATTAGTTTTATTATAATAAATGTCATAACCGTACATTCCTGCCAGATCACCTGTCTTTTCTTCGCCGATGGAATAATCTTCACATATCATTTCAATAGCTTCTTTGTACAGAGATTTCAGCTTTTTATCTTTAAGTTTTTTCAGAAATTTTGCTGCAGGTGGAAGGATCTGTACCTGTGTCATTTTTCATCCTCCGTTCCGAAAACATCCTCTAAGGAGTATCCTCCTGATTTAGATTCTGCGACCCGGTCTGCTTCGGCAAGCATTGCTTCAACTGCCGGACGGATTTTTCGCTGTGTCTGTTTAAATTTCTCAAGTAATTCTTCACCGCTATATCCCTGTCTGATCAGATCGGCAAGAATCTGTTCGGCAAATTCACCACTGGTATTTTCTTTAACGGGGCGTAAAACCAGTTCGTTTCCACGCATGATACATTCTGCTTCCGTATTAAAACCCAGAAGCGTAAAAAATTTTTGCGGGATAGTAATCTGGCGTTTAGATGAAATACTGACTTTTTTTGATTCCATGGATGCGCTGCCTTTCAATGGGATTGTTGCTGTTGCCATTCGTGTATGCCTCCTTCCTATTTTATGTTTGTTTATTCTGTAATATACATACTGCTTGGTTTCTTTGTTCTTTGTTATATTGTAAAATATTATGTTTGGGATGTCAATTACAGAGAAGTAAAATCAGTTTCTTTATTGAATAGAAAAATTTTTCTATTTGGCAGAAAATATGATTAGTGATATCATAAAAATATATCTGTAAAATTGTGCAAATGTATCCTGCTTCTGCATTGCGGTAATTCCATGAAACGATGCAATGGATTCTTCTATCAAGTGTGTTAAACAGAATCGGCGAAAGACATTGTACAGAAACAGCAGGAGTTAAGGATGGAAGATATAATGGAAGACAATTTTGAAAAATTAAATCTGCTTCTGGAGCAGGAACAGTGTGAATTTGTGGATATTCCAGATGGTTTTACCGGACAGACGGAGAGTGGAGAATTACGACTGATCTATCTGATGAATGATGCGGTGGAGAGTTTTCTGGTTCTGAAAAATGCCAGGATGACGGGAAATTATGTCAGGGATTATGAAGGAGAGTTTGAGGGCTCTGTAGAGAAAGCGGACTGGGATTTATGTGAAGCAGAGTATATTTTGGTGATTCATCAGGGGCATAATGTGTTTACTGTATTCTTTGAAGATATTTTGCTGGAAACACAGTTGTACAATTATGGAGAGCTGGGACATTTCTGGGTGAAGGGCTATGAAAATCTCAGGGTAATGGAGTATCAGATTGCCATATTGCGTGATAAATATGAGTATCTGGGAGAAAAATATTGCACTGAGTATGAAGGAAAGCTGGCAATGCTGCGTGATTTCCCGCCGTTAAACTATCTTTTTTATCCGGCAGTACCGGAGAAGTATATTGTTCCGGTGGACAACCCATGGGAGGTAACGGCGGAAGCACTGGCAGTTATGCAGGAACTGGCAACGGAAGCAGGAGATGAAAAACTGGGAAAAATGCTCAGGCGTTATGAAAAAAATCCGGATATATCAAATGCCAAAAAGATAGCCGGAATGCTTTGCAGGAGCAGTCATTTACCGGTGATTACTCTGCTGGGAGAAAAAATCAGGGAAGCAGCATCGGTCTATCCGGACAGAGATTTTGGCAGAAAACAGAATAAATATCTACATGAATTGATGGAAAAAGCTGAACGAAGAAAAGAAGAATTGGAAGCAGAGAATGTTCAGACTCTGATCTACAGAGAAGAACCTTTCATTTATGACTGTGATTCCATATCGTTTCAGGTATATCTTATGATTGTGAGAAAAGGTGTATGGAAGCAGAAAATAATGGTTGAGAAAATATAAAGTAGTCCGAACAGGAATAAAGAAGGGATTATAATAATAATGGATAAATTATTAGACTTAACAAGAGACTTTGATGTAGCGAAAGCTGCTTTTGAAGTATATCTGGATGAATATGACAGAGCGGATGATAAGATTCATCTGAAAATCGTACATACTTATGGAGTGGTTGATGCAGCAGAGGACATTGCCCGCCGTATGGGGCTGGGTGAGGAAGATGTACAGCTGGCGAAGGTAATCGGATTGCTCCATGATATTGGAAGATTTGAACAGATTAAACGATTTGACAGCTTTGAACCGGGAACCATGGAGCATGCAGCATATGGTGCACAGCTTCTGTTCGGACCGGAGAAAATGATCCGCAGATTTGTGAAGGATGACAGGTTTGACAGTCTGATCTGCACTGCGATTGAGAAGCACAGTGATTTCAAACTGGAAGGAATTACGGACGAGAGAACCCTGCTTCATGCAAAGTTAATCCGAGATGCAGACAAGCTGGATAATTGCAGGGTAAAGTTGGAAGAGTCAATGGAAACACTTCTGGGAGTGGATGAGAAGGGTGTTGGTGAAGGAGTAATCGCACCAAAGGTATGGGAGTCCTGTATGGCAAAGGAATCTGTATTATCTTCAGACAGAGTTTCAAAAGTGGACTACTGGATTTCCTATATTGCTCAGTATTATGACATCAATTTCCCGGAAACCTATGAGATCATGCGTGAACATGATTATGTGAAAAGGATCATGGACAGGGTTCCTTATGCATTGCCGGAAACACAGGAAAAGATGGATATTCTGGCAGCAGAGATGGAGGAATATATGGATGAGAGAATTCGAAACAAAAAATAATCAGGAGAAATTCACCTGCGGAGAATTCGAATATCAGGTCATAAGAAGTGCCAGAAAAACCATGACTCTGGAGGTTCGCAGGGATGGAAACGTAATCGTTCGCGCACCTCTCCGTACAGGTCTGCCGAGGATCAAAAGATTTGTAAACCAGAAGCAGGAGTGGGTTCTGGGATGTCTGGAACGGACAAAAGAATACCGGGAACAGAAGCCGCTGAGCGCAGATCTGAGCGAATCGAAACGAAATGTCTATATACGAAAAGCAAAAGAAACGATTACCAAAAGAGTTTCTTATTTTGCCAGACTCATGAGCGTTTCTTACCGCAATATCACCATCAGAGAACAGAAAACAAGATGGGGAAGCTGTAGCAGTGAGAAGAATCTGAACTTTAACTGGAAACTGATACTGGCACCTCCGGAAGTGCTGGATTATGTAGTGGTACATGAACTCTGCCATCTGAAGGAAATGAATCATTCGAAGGCATTCTGGGACGAGGTCGGGAAAGTAATGCCGGAGTATGAGACGTACAAGTTGTGGCTGAAAGAAAACGGATGGAAGTTATAAATATATCTTTGGGTGTTGATATTTTATAACTCTTGAAAAGAAATACTTTGATGTGAATTTAAGGGGATAAATGTTAATGAAAATGATAGCTGATCTGCACATTCATTCCAGATTTTCCATGGCGACAAGCAAAGAGGGCACGCCTGAAAATCTGGATTTCTGGGCGAGAAAGAAAGGAATTTCACTGATTGGAACAGGTGATTTCACGCATCCGGTATGGAGAGAAGAACTGAAGGAGAGACTTGTTTCAGAGGGAAACGGCCTGTATCGCCTCAGAGATGCATATGTAAAAGAAGAAAGCCGGAAATTCCCGGGAGAAGGAACACGTTTTGTTGTCTCCGGGGAAATCAGTTCTATTTATAAGAAAAATGGAAAGACCAGAAAAGTACACAATGTAATCCTGCTTCCCAGTCTGGAGGCAGCAGATGCCATGGCACAGCGTCTGGAAAAAATCGGAAATATTCACTCAGATGGTCGTCCGATTCTTGGTCTGGACAGTCATGATCTTCTGGAAATGATGCTGGATGTATGCCCGGAAGGAATTCTGATTCCGGCTCATATCTGGACACCGCATTTCTCTGTATTAGGTGCGAAATCAGGATTTGATTCTGTAGAGGAATGTTTCGAGGAACTGGCACCGTATATACATGCACTGGAAACAGGGCTTTCCTCTGACCCGGCTATGAACTGGAGAATTTCCAAACTGGACCGCTATCAGCTTGTATCCAATTCAGATGCACATTCCCCATCTAAGCTGGGGCGCGAGGCGAATCTGTTGGATATTGACTGTTCTTATGAAGGACTTTATCGGGCAATCCAGACTGGCGAAGGGCTGGAAGGAACAGTAGAATTTTTTCCTGAAGAGGGGAAATATCATTTCGATGGTCACAGAAAATGCGGTGTATCATTAAGCCCGGTGGAAGCAGAACGGCTTGGAGGAATCTGCCCTGTCTGCGGAAAGAAGCTGACCATGGGCGTAGATCACAGAGTAGAACAGCTTGCAGACAGAGCGGAAGGTTTTGTGAAAAAAGATGGTAAGAAATATGAAAGCCTTGTACCTCTGCCGGAAGTGATTTCTACATGTATGGGCTATTCCACTGCAAGTAAGAAAGTGCAGGGGTGTTTTGAACAGATGATTCAGACACTGGGGACAGAATTCGACATTCTGCGAAATGTACCGTCAGAAGATATTAAATCCTGTGCAGGAGAACGGATTGCGGAAGGAATTGAAAATGTAAGAACCGGAAATGTGAAGAGAATTCCGGGGTATGATGGGGAATATGGAAAGATTGAATTGTTTGATGAAAATTAAACATAGAATGATGAAATTATAAAACGGCCTATAAGAGAATGATTAGCGAGGAAATAGTGTATGAAGAAAATAGGGATTATTTCAGATACCCATGGCCTGCTCAGGCCGGAAATACTGGAAATTTTAAAGGGTTGCGACTGTATTATCCACGCAGGTGACGTAAACAAACCGGAAATTCTGGATACACTGCGTATGATGGGTTCTATTTATGTAGTCCGAGGAAATAACGACAAAGATTGGGCAGAGGGAATGGCGAAAACCTTACACTTTACCATAGAAGGGGTAAAATTTTTCATGACTCACAATAAAAAAGATGTAGACTGGGACTTAAAAGATACACAGATAGTCATCTTCGGACACACCCATAAATATTTCGAAAAAATAATAGACAGCCGCCTATGGCTAAACCCGGGAAGCTGCGGCCCCAGACGCTTCGACCAGGAGATTACCATGGCAGTAATGACAGTTGACAATGGAACCTATCAGTGGGAAAAGGTTGCCATGATTCCTGAAAAGTAAACAGAAGACAAAGTAGATTGGTCAGGAGGGAAGAAGAAATACACAGTAATGAAAGTGGTGATAATATGCACAAGTGGAATGAGATTACAGATGAGAATTCGCTGAAGGAATTTATGGAAAGAGTGTCGTTTTTCCATGATAGCTGTATCAAAGAGATGCATTATCTGAGCGGAGCATATGTTAATGAAAACCTGGATATGTATCCTGTAAACGATCGCAGGATTCTGAGAGTAATAATACAACGGCAGTATGAAGAAGATTCAATGATTGAAATGGAATTTCAGGGATTAAAATACTTAAAGTTATTTCCGGCAGACGAACGCTATTCATGCGAAATACTCGATTCCAATATAATTCTGAAAGAGGATTGTATCATTTGGAGCGACTGCGAAGATAAAACAGAGCTGGAAGATGGAGACACAGGAACTTTGGTATGTGCATCTAAACTTCGATGGCGTTCGATTTTCGGATATATGGGAGAGAAGAATTATTGGTAGGTGTGCCCTTTCCCACATTTTTTTTGACCCAAGGGGTGTGTAACAGCACAGTCTCTACTTCAATAATCCTTTGGATAAAGCCTTTATAATTTATGTAAAGTATATCGTATTTATTCTTTTTCGTAAAGAAGTCTGGATGGAAGCACTGCTTACCACAGTATAATATCAGTATAATATATAGAAGAAAAAGTTTTTGCAGAAAAGAATCAGGATTCTGTAAAAACTTTTTTTTTACGCAGAAACAACCTTGCAATTTGTGATGAATACGCTATAATTAAAAAACGTAATGAACCGAGATTGGTTAGACCAATATAAAGGAGTTGAATATTTGAAAAATAAAAAAGAACGAGACTGGAAGTTTATCATCGGTATGATTGTTCTGCTCGCCATTTTTGCTGTAATGGGAGGTGCTTTCTGGAATATGGTAGGAAAGCAGGCACAGATGGTCAGGGAGGAAGAGCAGAAAGAGGAAGCAAATGCTATTTCTGCAATCTATATCGAGACAGGAGAATTTTTGAAGACCGGAGTTTTTGTGGATCTGAACAATGGAACTATTTTCAGCGCAGACATACCGGCAGAGGGCATTTACAATAAAAAAGGAAAATTAATTTCCGATGATGTATTGGAAAATGGGGATAAAGTAAAGATATACGGCGATGGGATCATGCTGGAATCTTTCCCGGGACAGTATCCGGGCGTGACAAAGATCCAGAGAACCGGTCGAGCATCTCTCGAGGAAACTCAGGAGTACGAAGATCAGGTAACTGGAATGATGAAGCCTGTAGCCGTTCAGTAAGGATTAGAGGAGACTGAAAATGAAATACGTAAGACAATTCTGGATTATTTTACTGATATCCGCAATGGGAGAGGCATTACATGTTCTGATCCCGCTTCCTGTACCTGCAAGTGTGTACGGACTGGTGATCATGCTGATCGCACTGGGAACACACATTATCAGGCTGGAACAGGTCAAAGAAGCAGCTGAATTTCTCATAGAGATCATGCCGGTTATGTTTATTCCGGCAGGTGTCGGATTGCTGACAGCCTGGGGCATACTGAAACCGGTATGTGTGCCGATCATTCTGATCACAGTGATTACCACAGTTGTGGTAATGATTGTGACAGGTCGTGTCACACAGGCAGTTATTCGTATGGACAGAAAGAAAGGACAGAAAAGATCATGACACAATTTATGAGTAATTCCCTGTTTTTTGGTGCAGCGATCAGTCTGATCGCATATGAGGCAGGACTTCTTTTGAAAAGAAAATTTAAGATGGCAATTTTTAATCCACTTCTGATTGCGATCATTGCAGTAATAGCGGTGCTTTGTTTACTGCATATTGATTATGACACCTATAATCAGAGCGGTCAGTATATCAGCTACCTGCTCACACCTGCAACGGTCTGCCTGGCAGTTCCGCTGTATCAGCAGATGGAACTTCTGAAAA
This sequence comes from Blautia sp. Marseille-P2398, assembly GCF_964240315.1. Lineage (NCBI taxonomy): Bacteria > Bacillati > Bacillota > Clostridia > Lachnospirales > Lachnospiraceae > Blautia > Blautia sp. Marseille-P2398. The sequence goes on along the minus strand of NZ_CAXSTD010000013.1, from coordinate 81,303 downwards.
AGAATCTGAAAGCTGTAATCATTGGAATTGTTTCCGGTGTGCTTGCCAGTCTGGTCAGTGTGCTGATCCTTGCAAAGCTGTTCAGCCTGAGTCATGAACAGTATGTAACACTTCTTCCGAAGTCTATTACAACTGCCATCGGAATGGGCGTTTCTGAAGAACTTGGAGGTATTGTGACTATTACAGTTGCAGTTATTATTATTACCGGTGTTCTTGGAAATATGATCGCAGAGACTGTGATCAAACTTGCGCGTATTGAAGAACCAATCGCTAAGGGCCTGGCACTTGGAACCTCTGCCCATGCTATCGGTACTGCAAAGGCAATGGAGCTGGGAGAAATAGAAGGTGCCATGAGCAGCCTTGCGATTGCGGTTGCAGGTCTGCTGACAGTTGTAGGTGCATCTGTGTTTGCTCAGTTTATGTAAAAAATATAACATTAAAATCAGATAAGAGGATTGTCGTGGCAGGTGATGAGTGGCACGGCAGTCTTTTTTTATGTTATAGGAAATTACTCCGTAATGTTCCTATAACATAAAAAAGCCCTCCGGGCAGGATCGCACTGCGACGGGGAGGAATTATGTCGCTGAAGCGACCCGTCGCAGGCGGAGAATCCTGCAAGCAGGATTCTTTCTTAATTTTAAGTTTCAGAATCCGGAAAAATTTATAATGAAAAAAACGGCAAACAAATGTTCTAAAAACTCTTCCATTTTTGAAATGGGTATGTTATTATATATCAAAAGAAAGAGAATATATGTTCGGAAAATATGTTCGGACATAATCGATCAGAGGATAAGGGCGATTTTTATCTGTCTGACATGAAGGAGGAGTAAAATGATGAATGCAGTAAATACCACACAGAGAATGAGAAGAAAGGAAAGACATAAATTTTCAAGGACAATGGCAGTAATCCTGGGGCTGATCGTCACCTTGGAAGTGATGGTTGCAGGTGGTATGATATTTAATATTGATTTTCATTCTGCTGACATGGTTGCAGTAATTATGGGATTTATGGTGTTATATGCGGGGATTGTGGCAATCCTGACAGACAATTGATTACTGTACGGAAAATGTTACTGAGAACGGAGTGAACAGTAACACCGGAAAATTATGTGATAAGATATTTCCGGTAGAACATTAGACAAAAAGCATACCAGATGATATGATTAGCAGTAGATGATCAGAGAAGAGATAACGTGAAAATAATGGGACAGAAAGTAAGAAAGGGAAATTATGACTGTAAAATCAAGTCTTTTGGAAATGCTGGAGAAGAATAAAGGGGAGATACTTTCAGGTGAGAGCATTGCCGGTGAGTTGGGATGTACCAGGGCAGCAGTGTGGAAGGCAGTAAAGTCGCTCCGGGAAGAAGGGTATCATATAGAAGCAGGACCGAATAAAGGATATATGCTTGCGAAGGATACGAACCGTCTGTCGCAGGAGGGAATCCGCCTGTTTCTGGATGATCCGAAGGTTAAGATAGATATTTATGATGAACTGGAATCTACGAACCAGACTGCCAAGAAAGAAGCTATGATGGGAGAGGCCGGACATGGGGCATTTGTCATTGCCAGGAGCCAGACTGCAGGCAGGGGGCGCAGAGGCCGGGAATTCTATTCTCCTGCAGATACAGGTCTTTACATGAGTGTGATCCTGAAGCCACAGGGAACCATACATGACAGTCTGCTGATCACAACTGCGGCAGCAGTGGCAGTCTACAGAGCAGTTGCTCAGCTCTGTGGAATCCAGCTTGATATTAAATGGGTTAATGATCTGTTTCATAAAGGAAAGAAAGTCTGTGGAATACTCACAGAGGCTGTCACAGATTTTGAGAGTGGAAATATTGAGTTTGTGGTAGTTGGCATGGGATTGAACCTCTATCTGGACCAGGAGAACCTGCCGCAGAAATTAAGAAGTATAGCAGGAGCCCTTTATGAGACAAAAGAAGATGCGGAACAGACTGACCGTAATAAACTGACTGCAATGATCGTGAACGAGTTGAGAAAAGAAACAGCAGATCTGAAATTATCTCCGGATTATGTGACACATAACATGATCCCGGGACATCAGATCACAATTACAGACGGAAACTCTTCCAGACAGGCATTTGCATTGGAGATATGTAGGGACGGACGGCTGAAAGTACGGGAAGAAGATGGACAGGAGACAATATTGTCCTTTGGAGAAGTTTCGGTATCCATGTGAGGATAATGAGAATGGGATTGTTACATGAAGGTAGATTCCTTGATGTGACAATCCCATTTTGTGTCATGATTCAGAATTTGTTGTTTGTGATGAAGCATCCTCCTGAGACACTTCGGCGGCAGACTCTTTTTTCAGAGATACCGGGCTTTTGTTGTTTGCGGTGTCCGTGACATCGATATCTGTACAGCAATCAGGATTTACTGTGTCTGTGGTATTTTTAACCGCGTCAGTTTCCATATTCGGAACATTCTGCTGATACGGACGATAAGGTGTCCAGTAATGTTCTTCCTCAGTAAAGCTGTCAGGCTGTTCTTCATCCAGTGCATCCTTCTTGCGGGTGAGAATATAAATCCCTGTAAAAATGATAGCAGCTGCAATCACAAGCTGCGGCAGATGATATGTGAATCTGCTGATAACATCAGCCAGATATCCGGGTAAGATCATATAGAGGAAATCTACCAGAGTGTTCCATAGAATAGAAGCACCAAGGAAAATCAGCAGAATCGCAGTTATCTTTCCGTGATGTTTGAGCAGAGAACTGATGTCTCCTGCCAGTTCATCCATATGAAGGACATAGGAATCTTCTATGGAGTAAAATTCTTCCTCAGAAAGAGACTTCAGATTGTGCACATTAAAGAAACTGTAGAACCATATGATCGGAATCAGGAACACAAGCCAGTCCATTCCGGTACATGCTCCGATGGCAAAGACACCCCAGAATAAGAACATAATACTGATTCCCTGTTTTTTGAATCCCATGTACATTTCTCCTGCGCCTGGGATCAGGGAGAAGATAAAAAGCCAGAATCCACGTTTTTGTTTTTGCATACTTTTATTTGCCTCCATTCATTAATTTGCTGGAAAAATCACTGACATATTTTATAAAAGAGCTGGTGCCATCACCAATGTTCTGTCCGAGTTCTCTGGTGAACTGGTAGAGTCTGCCGTTTTCATGTTCGGGTAATATTCTGTCTGTCTGAGAGGAAGTATCCTGATATAAGGAAGTGAAATCCAGATTTGGGATACTGAATAAAAGCAACAGGGCAACCATCACACCGGCAGCAGTCTGAAGACTGTAATGGAGCAGCTGGATTTTGCGGGATGCTTTATTTGCTGCCCGGGCAAGCTGCACTTCACCGGAGCCTGCTTTGTCCAAAATCTGTTCCATCAGATAGGAGGGAGCAGTATCCGTACTGTTGTTTTCCTGTTCCATCATCTGATCCAGACAGAAATCGCAGTGATCAAGATGTGACAGAAACTCAATGACTTCCTGTGTGTTCATATTTCCGTTGTCAAATTCTATTAAATCCTTCTTATTAATATGCATCTAATCACCCCTTTCAAGCATTTTTTTCAGCATTGCCCTTGCGCGATAGAGCTGTGTCTGAATTGTTTTCGGATTTTTCCCTGTCTGCTGTGCAATCTCAGGTACTGATAATTCTTTGCAGAAATGCGCGTAAGCGACTTCTTTGTAAGGACTTTTCAACTGCATACACAATGCTTCTACGTGAGTGTTGGCTGCAGTTTTCATATATTCATCTTCGGGAGAGGATTGCCTGTCCGGAATCTGGGAAAAGTAGGTGTCTTCTGTTGGAATACTTCGCCGCCCGGCTGCTTTCAGATAATCCAGACACTTTCGGACAGCGATCTTACTTAACCAGGCTTTCTCATAATTACCATCAAAGCGGGAAAGGTTCTTATAGGCAGACAGAAAGACTTCCTGAGTGAGATCTTCGGCATCAAATGGATTACCGACAGATTTCAGGCAGATCGAGTATATTAAGTTCTGGTATTGCTTGATAAGATATTCCAGATATTGCTTTTCTGTGGTCATTACTGTCTCCTTTTCCCTGTTCATTTAATTATAACGCAGGAGGTGGGGAAATGGATTCAGATATTGGGAATTTTGATAAAAAGGGGACGCGCAGAAAAATAGTTTGTTTTGTGTGCGGTTTCGGACACTAAGATATTCTAAGCTGGCAAAAATCTGCTAAAGGCATGAGAAAAATGCCACAAACTCGCCGCATGGCGGCTCAGACAGTGTGTCATTTTTCTCATAACGCAGATTTTTGCCGGCTAAGAATATCTAAGTATCCTGCAAATGCACATAAAACAAACTATTTTTCTGCACTGGTTATTGGCTGTTTTGATTAACGGATTTTTTTATAGAAAATATCTCTGAGTGACGGTCTTGCGAAGCTTTTTGATTTGGTCTATACTTGATTGCAATGAAATAAAATATGGCATTTATATTTATGTGGAAGATAATGCGGGGCAATATGACAGATGAAAAAGGAGAGACAGATCATGACAGAAACAAGACGTTTATACTATGAAGATGTATATAAAAAAGAATTCACCGCAACCGTAGTAGAGTGCAGAGAGCAAAAGAAAGGTTATGCTGTCATTCTGGATGAGAGTGCTTTTTATCCGGAGGGCGGCGGTCAGCCAAGTGATGTGGGAACACTGGGGGATGCAAAGGTGACAGAGGTTCATGAGAAAGATGGAGAATTACTTCATTATACTGATAAGGCTCTGGAAGTGGGTGCGAAGGTTGAGGGAAAGATTGACTGGGTGCGGCGTTTTGATCTGATGCAGCAGCATTCCGGTGAGCATATGGTCAGCGGTATTATTCATGAGAAGTATGGTTATGATAATGTAGGTTTCCATATGGGAAGCGATGTGATCACTGTAGATTTGAATGGTATGCTGGATGACTCGCAGCTTGCAGAAATTGAGCGGGAAGTGAATGAGAGAGTGTGGGAGGATAGGGAAGTTGTAATTACTTATCCTGATGCTGAGGAACTGAAGACTATTGATTACAGAAGTAAGAAAGAATTGACAGGACAGGTTCGTATCGTAACGTTTCCGGGAGTAGACGTATGCGCCTGCTGTGGAACCCATGTGACACATACAGGTGAGATTGGAATGGTGAAGCTTCTTTCTGTAGTGAAATTCCATGATGGTATCCGTATGGAGATGATCTGCGGTAAACGTGTTCTGGATTATCTGAATATGGTGAATGAGCAGAATCATCAGATTTCCATGAAGCTTTCTGCAAAGATGGACAGAACAGCAGATGCAGTACAGCGTCTTCAGGATGAGAATTTCCGTATGAAAGGCCAGGTTGCCCGTATGGAAGAAGAGATGTTTAGGGCAGAGGCTAAGAAATGGGAAGGTGCAGGAAGTGTCCTGATCTTCAAAGAAGGTCTGGAAGCAGATTCTGTACGTAAACTTGCGGATGCAGTGATGAATACCTGTGAGGGCTGCTGTGCAGTATTTTCCAGAAATGAGGATGGAAGCTATAAGTATGCCATGGGCGAGATTGACGGGGATTTACGGCAGTATACAAAGGAAATGAATGCTGCATTAAACGGAAGAGGCGGCGGAAAACCATTCTTTGTCCAGGGGTCTGTGCAGGCAACAGAAGACGAAATCCGAAATTTTTTCGAGAAATAAAAAACGGTAGATAAAAGATTAAGTAAAATTGTGGAGCGTTATTGAGTATAGAGCTGCATAGCGAAGCGGATGAGTTTATCTGTCTGACTCTATGCTTTGAGTTAAGAAAGCAGCAGGGAAGAGGAAGAGAAACAGGAAATGTTTGGAGAATGTCATGCGCATATCATTATGGATGGCGTGAATTACCGCCATGCAATTGATATGCATAAAAATGGACTGGACGATAAGATCATAAGAGAGCATCTGAAAGCATACCAGGAACGGGGAATTGCTTTTGTGCGTGATGGTGGTGATGCGCTGGGTGTTTCTGCGAGAGCGAAGGAGCTTGCACCAGAGTATGGGATAGATTACAGAACTCCGATATTTGCCATTCACAAAGAAGGGCATTATGGTTCGATTGTGGGAAAAGGTTTTGCCACAATGGTGGAATTTCATAAGCGTGTTTTGGAGGCGAAACAGGCAGGGGCAGATTTTATTAAGATCATGACTACCGGGATTCTGGATTTTAATGAACATGGAGCGATTACCGGAACACCTCTGGATGGGTCAGAGGTAAAGGAAATGGTACATATTGCACATGAGGAAGGTATGGCTGTCATGTCCCATACCAACGGAGATTACGGAGTACAGGCAGCGGTGGCTGCCGGAGTGGACAGTCTGGAGCATGGAAACTATATGAATGAAGAAAGTCTTGCCATGCTGGCGGAGAGTGATACAGTCTGGGTTCCGACTCTGGTTACAGTGAGAAATCTTCTGGGAGACGGGCGTTATGATGATGAGACTCTGAAACCGATCATAGAATCCGCAGAAGAGAATATCAGAAAAGCATTCCGGCTGGGAATAAAAACAGCCCCCGGAAGTGATGCGGGGGCTTACAGAGTTCTTCATGGAAAAGGAATCCGGGATGAAGTTCAGTCCTTTGCAGAAATTCTGGGAGATCAGGATGCTGCATACCGCTGGCTTGCGGAAGGTGAAGCGGAAATCAAGAAGAAATTTACGGTTACTGTTCACTGGTGATATCCCGCGAGGTGTTTTGTGTGAGCGAAGGTCACAGAAAACCCGAGACATACCGCGCGGATTTATGCGATTAGCATAAATTAAGTTTGTGAAGCAAACGATACTCCTTGGGCATTGCACAAGGAGGTTCATATTTCCTGCATCGCGAAGCGTGTTGCTGAGAACGGAGTGAACAGTAACAATTTACGCATCCTGTACCTTAATTGCTGTATAAATATTAGAAGATTTTGATTTGGATGGATGGAAGGTAACACACACATAGTCGCCGTATTCCATACCGCCTGCAGTGAGATCCTGCGCGTTTTCTGTACGGAAGGTATCTATGGCACCGTCATCTGTCTGTACAGTGATGGTGTTGGCAGTACTTCCAATGATCGTGCCGGTTACTGTAAAGGAAATATGTTTGTCATTAATGGTATCAGGATCCTCACCTGTCACAGCAATAATACGGACTTCTTCCAGGGATGTTGTTTCCAGATCTCCGATATAAGTAACATTAACATGAGATCCCGGGGCAATTCCTCCCTTGAAGTAAGCGGGGATTGCTGACATATCCAGATTAAAGGAGGTGTCACTTCCGGCAGGAAGAATCCGGAGGATATTCAGATTTACTCCCTGTACAGTTGCCAGCAGCTGTTTTTCTTTATTTTCTATCTGCTCCGGTGTCTGTGTGAGTTTTGGATCCGGAGTTGGGGTAGGATCCGGTATTTCCAGATCTTTCAGATCAGAAATACTCAGTACTTTCAGGTGACTGGCATTTAAGGATACGGAAGAATCATTGGAGGTATCCGGGAATTTCCCCTTGAATGTAAGGTAAACCCAGTCACCGGCTTTGATTCCATTCTGATAATACTGTTTTGTTCCTGTGATCGGATAGGTGGCTGTTTTTCCTTTCTTTGATTTTATTGTGATGGTATTGGAAGTCAGGGAAATAACCTGCCCATGCGCAGTGCGCTTTTTCAGCTTATTTTTTTTATGAAATTCATCTACAACCTTCAGAACATGTACACTGCCTGTGTCAGTACCGGAAAGCTGACCTTCGTAAATGATACTGATCTCATCGCCGGTGATCATGCCGCCTTTACATTCCAGGGTGGCATTGGAAACATTAAATACATAGGAGGCACTGTCCGTGTTCAGAATAAGCTGGCTTCCTGAAAAATCCTGCAGGGTACCGGAAAGTTCATCCATATAGATACGGTCTTTTGTTTCGGTTTCAGTTGTGGTGTCAGATGAAGAAGTAAGTTCCCGGACGGATGTGTCTCCGGTGGATGTGAATTGTTCCAGTATGGTTTCAGGGCTGCATCCGGCAAAAGAAAAGCTAAGGCCGGCACAGACACATGCAGCAAGCAGTTTTTTCATAATATAGACAGGACCTCCGATAAATCATTCGTTTGAACATGATTCCTGCCGTATGCAATAATTATTTACAGGGAGGGATATTGCTTTCCGGCGGTTCGGGGATAAAATCAAAAATTTTCCGGTAGCTTTCCCATTCGTCATTATCTTTGGCAGGAGTGCATATCAGGCCGGTACATTCCGTACAGGCGTTGGTATTCAGGTAATTATCATAACATATATTATAAGGATTTTGGCAGTTATTTTTACATATTTCTGACATTTTTTACCTCCATGATTATAGCAGACCGGGGCGGGATATCTGTATTCATGTAATTTCTCATTTCTGAAGATGCCGGACTGCTGCATAATGTTATAGTATTAGTATATGCGGCTGTTTTATTCATAGACTTACGAGTGTTTGCAGCAATATTCTCAAGTAAAAAAAGCAGACCATTCGTATAGAATGAACAAAAAACAGCATTCAAATTTGTGAAAATAATAACGGAAAATATATTGCAATTTCTATGGATTGTGTTATAATTTCGATAAATAAATAATAGCGAAGTAGGATTTTATGCGTCAAGTGTTCACAGGCTGGGGAGTCGCCGTGAAACGAAAAGCAGAAAGCGTGCTGCTTACGATATGATTTCCGCACCCGTTGCTACATATGAGAGCATCTCATAATGTGGAGGGATTATTATTTATGTAACTACTCTATTTTTTAAACACATTATGGAGGTGTTTTTATTATGCAGAAAAAACAATATTGGAACGTAAAAACATTGGTGTTCATGGCTCTTCTGATCGCCATGCATCTGGTACTCACACGAGTTCTGGTCATTGATCTTGGTGCGTACCGTATTTCTGTGGGAAGTGTATGTACAATCCTTGCAGGTCTGTGGCTGGGACCGGTGGCAGGCGGTGTCTGTGGATTATGTGCAGATATTATCGGGTGCTTTATGAAAGGCTATGCTGTAAATCCGTTTATCACAGTTGCAGCAATCCTCTGGGGTGTGCTTCCTGCCCTTGCAAAACCATTATTTGCAAACAGAAAGAAAACAGGAAAGACAGTTGGTATCTGCGTATCTATCGTGGTAACTGCAGTTCTCAGCTCTTTGGTTCTTACAACAGCAGGACTTGTGATCATGCTTGGATATAACTTCTATGCGATCATGCCCGGAAGACTGGTACAGTTTGTAATTATGATCCCGATTTACTGTGTATTAACATGTCTGCTGTATTTCAGTCCGCTGACAGCAATGGTGGTAGGTAATACATCACCTGCAGTGCTGAAAAACAAAACAGTATAATTGAGTTACTGTTCACACACCACTATTCCGCGAGGTGTTTTGGCATGAATATGCCAAAATCCCGAGACATACAAGCCAAAATTCCATTGCCGCAGGCAATCTGGAATGAATTTTGGCTACGTTACTGTGAACGGAGTGAACAGTAACATAATTAAGTCAGAGATAAAATACAGAATAAGACTTGAATATTAAAATGATATACAACATAGTTGGCGCGAACTATGTTAAATGAATCAACTGATTCCCCGAAAAAGAAAAGTTAAAATCTATAAAAATTAAGAACTATCTGTAAAAGCAGAAAATGAAAATGCTTTACAGATAGTTCTTTTTTATTTCTCAGGCGGGAAATTTCCGTTTTCATCCGGCTGCACGCGGAACCAGTAGGTGTATAGCTGATGAAACCCCAGCGATTTATAAAGAGCGCGGGCATTGTCATTTCCTTCTACAACCTGAAGATATGCATTCTGTGCACCTTTTTTCATTCCTTCTTTCAGAAGTCCGGTGCAGATCTGACGGGCATAGCCATGTTTGCGGTATTCTTCTTTGACATGGATGGCATAGATGCCGATATAATCTCTGTCCAGAATACCAAGTCCGGTTGCGATGATCTGGTTGTCCATGCGGATGGAAGCACAGATGGTTTCCTTGAGGATTGCCTGATACATAGATGGAACAACCTTCCGGTGGATGGGATTGGTGGTGTTTTTTAAACGGAACAGACTTTCAATCCATTCGGAGGGAATATTGTCACAGAAGGTTACATCAGGATATGGAGCATCCAGCCGTGCGGCGTTCATGCTCATTGCCATGACATTGGTGGTATGCTGGATAGCATATCCACGGTTTTCCAGAACATAATCAAAGTCAGGAGAGACAAGAGGACTGATCTTAAATACAGCGGGGGTTCCCAGACGCTTATATACGCTTTCACAATATGGGATTTTTTCCCGCCAGGTGAGGGTGGAATTGCCGAACTGTTCTACGCTGTTGGTTCTGTGTGTATAAAAATAAGAAAATCTCAGGATCCAGCCGTCGTATAATTCCATCTTGTGAGATGGCCAGGCATTCAGAGACATATCTTCAATCTGTTTAATTGTAGTTTCCATAATATAAGGAAGACTCCTTTCCATAATAAGTCCGCAGATATGAGCGAGGACAGTGATTTATTATACAAAGTTCCGGGAAAATGCGCAATAGTTTATCTGTTCAGGGATTGTTATCAATGCTTTGAAGGAGAGGGAACAGTTTCTCGGCCAGAAGCTTATGCCCATACAAAGTAAGATGAATCCCGTCCGTTGTTATGGCATCAAATCCCGATTGAGTTGCTTCCTTATTAAAATAGTTATGCAGAGGCAGAAATGGAAGTCTGAATCTGACAGAGAGCTGTCGGATAATATCAGACATGGTATGGACATAGGGAATCCATGTCTCATATTCTTCCGGATGTGGAAAGATAAAGGGTTCCATAAGGATTACCTGCCTGGCATCTGCAGTGAGCAGATCCAATAATTCATTGTAATGAGTGGCAAACTCTCTTATCATCTGTTCTTTCTGAGAATCCATCCGGTCTGTGTTCATTATCAGACCGATATCATTGATGCCGATCAGCAGAGTTACAACAGGAGAGTGATGCAAAGAAATACGGTGTTGGCGGATATTTTCAAGGACTCTTGTCACAGTGAAGCCATCTATTCCACAGTTCCTGAAATGTATGGCACCTGTTGATTTATCTGTTAACTGTACAGCGCTTGATGAGCGTCTGACGGTATTTGCGGATATGGAGAAAGAAGGAGTTTGATTACGGAACATTTCTGAGAGTATCTGTACATACCCATTTCCCAGAGGAAAATCTTCAAATAAATGATTACAGTCCGTAATGCTGTCTCCCAGACAAATGATTTGCATAAAAAACCTCCTGTTTGGTATTACCAATATAAGGATTGGTAAGTGCAGAGATATAAAATTTATATAAAAACCATATAAAATAATATCATCTGCTTACAGTTCGGTCAATGAAAATTGCCTTTTTTTCGTGAAAATGCATTAAAAAAATTATGAAAATCTATTTTTCAATCAAAATGTCTGGATGAAATGCACAAAAAGAAAATCTATTTTTGCCAGAAATAGTCAAAATAATTGTTGACTTTTTAACGGATTTTAATATAATAATCTCAAAATCTTGAATCGATGGAAAGCTTATGAAATATTTTACAGACATAAGTTTAGGAATCCTGGCTGAGGCATCTGAGGCAGACAGCATAAAAAGCCAGAATATCTTCCGGAGATTTAAATAGAAAAAGGAGGGAAAAGAAACGGGTAATTTAGCAGACACGTTAATGGAAGAACTTCAATGTAAGACAGTTTTTACCATACCGGTGTTTGGAGGAATACCAGTTGCAGAGTCAGTAGCAGTGACATGGGTGATCATGGCAGTGCTTTTAATTTTGTCATTGGTGCTCGTAAGAAACCTGAGTGTGGAAAACCCCGGTAAGAAACAGCTTTTGCTGGAAACCGGTGTCAGTTTTCTTCATAACTTCTTTAAGGATATCCTTGGAGAAGAGGGAAAAATGTATATTCCCTATCTGATGACAGTTGTCATTTACATTGGAATTGCAAACATTTTCGGTGTGTTTGGATTTGTACCGCCTACAAAGGATTTAAACTGTACGATTGGTCTTGCAATCACAAGTATTTTTCTGATCGAGTATGCAGGATTCCATAAGAAAGGTCTGAAAGGCTTTCTTAAAAGCTTCGCAGAGCCGGCACCGATTATGCTGCCGATTAATATTCTGGAGGTCGTTATTCGACCGACATCACTTTGTATGCGACTTTTTGGTAATGTGTTAGGAAGCTATGTGGTTATGAAACTTCTTGAGTTTATATGCCCGGCAGTTCTTCCTATTCCATTCAGCCTGTATTTTGATTTCTTTGACGGATTCATTCAGGCGTATGTATTTGTATTCTTAACTTCTTTATTTATCAAAGAAGCTATTGAATAAAAAAGATTACTGTTCATACAGGAATATGACACCTATATAAGACCTGAGACGCGGGACATAAGGGATAAGACAGCAGTTATGAACAGCACTTAAATGCTGCCCGGATATTCGGTGGGTCATAACGGTCATAAACAACCGTTGGTACAGACATCTGTTGTACAGGCATCAAATGATCTCATCGGAATATCGACAGGATAGCATATTGTGAAGAAAGATTTGTAATATTTAGTTTATTTCAGTTAAACAACAGGAGGAAAAAGTTATGTTAGTAGCTATTGGAGCAGGAATCGCAGTTTTAACAGGTATTGGCGCTGGTATCGGTATTGGTATGGCAACATCTAAAGCAGTAGAAGCAATCGCAAGACAGCCGGAAGCAGAAAGCAAGATCAGCAAATCCCTTCTTTTAGGATGTGCCCTTGCCGAGGCAACAGCTATTTACGGTTTCGTTATCGGTCTTCTGATCGTTATCATGCTTGGCTAATTAATGGATAAAGAATAACTAAGAAAGGCAGGTGGGACAGGTGATCGAGATTAACATCAACCTGGTCTTTACAATTATTAACCTGATTGTTCTTTATCTTTTAATGAAAAAGTTCTTATTTGGTCCGATCCTCAATGTGATGGAGCAGAGAAAAAACATGATCGACCAGCAGTTCGCAAGTGCCAAAGATACAGAAGAACAGGCATATGAACTGAAAGGCAAATATGAAGATGCACTGAAATCTGCGAAAGACGAATCCATGCGTATTGTAAACCAGGCAAAGGATGAGGCAAAAGTACAGGCTGAGCGTATTGTAAAAGATGCAAACACACAGGCTGGTGCAATGCTTGACAAAGCAAAGGCAGATATCAGGACAGAGCAGGAAAATGCTATGAAGGCTATGGAAAGCAGAGTGGCAGAGATCGCGCTGGATGCAGCCTCAAAGATCATGGGAGAGAAAAACAGCAGTCAGCAGGATTTGTCCCTTTATGACCAGTTTATAAAAGAGGCAGGTGATTCCAATGACGGAAACAAGCATTAATTATGCAAAAGCATTATATGAGCTTTCTGTCCCGGAAGAAGCTGTTTTGGAGACAGAAAAGATTTTCAGGGGTACCCCGCAGTTAAAAGGTGCCCTTGAGAATCCACTGGTTTCTTTAAAAGAAAAAGAACATGTAATTGACAGAGTCTTCCCGCAGGAGATGAAAAATTTCCTGAAGGTGACCTGTAAATATCAGAAAATCAGCAGCATTTATGATATCCTGGAAGCATATGGCAATTACAGCCGCAAGCAGAAAGGAATCCTGAAAGCTGTTCTCACATATGTAACAAAACCGGAAGAAGCCCAGAAAGAGAAGATGGAAGATTTCCTTCGCAGGGAATTTGGAGCAAAGGAAGTAATCCTTACTCTCAGAGAAGACAAATCTTTGATCGGAGGCTTCATTCTTTCTGCCGGAGACAAAGAGTTCGACTGGAGTCTCCGCGGACGTTATAACAATTTAAGACAGAAATTGACACGGAGGTGAATAAAAGTTGGCTGCAATGAATCCAGATGAAATCATTTCGATTCTGAAAGAAGAAATTAAGAATTATGACGAAATCAGCAAGGACCAGGAAGTAGGAACAGTCATCTCCGTCGGAGATGGTATTGCCACGGTACATGGTATTGATCATGCTATGTATGGCGAGGTTGTAACCTTTGAGAATGGTCTGAAAGGTATGGTTCAGGATATCCGTGCAAACAGCATCGGATGTATCCTGTTCGGTAAAGATACAGGAATCAAAGAAGGAACAAAGGTAGCAAGAACCCAGAAGCAGGCAGGTGTGCCTGTAGGTGACGCTTTTATCGGAAGGATCGTAAACGCTCTGGGAGCGCCGATCGATGGTAAAGGTGAGATCAAGGCAGACGGGTATCGTCCGGTAGAGAATCCGGCACCTGGAATTATTGACAGAAAATCTGTAACAGTTCCTCTGGAAACAGGTATTCTTTCTATTGACTCCATGTTCCCCATCGGCCGTGGCCAGCGTGAGCTGATTATCGGTGACAGACAGACAGGTAAGACTTCCGTTGCACTGGATACCATTCTGAACCAGAAAGGCAAAGATGTAATCTGTATCTATGTTGCGATCGGACAGAAAGCTTCCACAGTAGCTAAGATCGTATCTACTCTGGAGAAACATGGTGCTATGGACTATACAACAGTATTCTCCTCTACAGCCAGTGACTGTGCACCGCTTCAGTATATTGTTCCTTATGCAGGTACTGCACTTGCTGAGTACTTTATGTATAAGGGAAAAGATGTATTAATGGTTTATGATGATTTATCCAAGCATGCAGTTGCATATCGTGCACTGTCATTGCTTCTGGAACGTTCACCGGGACGTGAGGCTTATCCTGGAGATGTATTCTATCTCCATTCCAGATTACTGGAGCGTTCCAGCCGTCTGAATGAAAAGGTTGGCGGTGGTTCTATCACTGCTCTTCCTATCATTGAGACACAGGCAGGTGACCTTTCCGCATATATTCCTACAAACGTTATTTCCATCACAGATGGTCAGATCTTCCTGGAGAGTGACCTGTTTAACTCCGGTATGCGTCCGGCGGTTAACGTAGGTCTTTCCGTATCCCGAGTTGGTGGTGCTGCACAGGCAAAAGCCATGAAGAAAGCAGCAGGAAGTGTCCGTATCGATCTGGCTCAGTATCGTGAGATGGAAATCTTTACACAGTTCAGTTCTGATCTGGACGAGGCTACAACTCAGCAGTTGAAATACGGAAGTGGACTTATGGAACTTCTGAAACAGCCGCTTTCAAGCCCGTTAAGTCTTCATGAGCAGGTCATCACTCTTTGTGCGGCAACACACAAGGCAATGATGCACGTGGAAACCAAGAAGATGAAGAAGTATCAGAGAGATATGCTGGACTACTTTGACAGTGCTTATCCGGAAATCGGAAGAGAGATCGAGGAGAAGAGACAGCTTCCGGATGAACTGGCAGAAAAGATCGTGAAAGTGGCAGAAGAATTTGCAGATAAGAGCAGGTAGGTGTTGATATGGGCAGTACGAAAGAGATTCAGACTCGAATGAAAAGCATTCAGGACACCATGAAGATCACTAATGCCATGTATATGATCTCTTCATCCAAGATGCAGAAGGCCAAAAGAATCCTGTCCGATACAGAGCCGTATTACTATAATATGCAGGCAGCAATTTCCCGAATCCTGCGTCATATGCCGGATACAGAGCATCCTTTTTTCAGTATCCGTCATAAGATCGCAGAGGAAGACCGTAAGATCGGCTGTATCGTAGTTACCGGTGATAAGGGTATGGCAGGTGCCTATAACCATAATATCCAGAAAATGACAGAACAGTTTATGGCAGAGCATGAGCACTGCAAGCTTTATGTGCTGGGTATGGTAGGCCGTCAGTATTTCACGAAGAAACATATGGATATCGCAGAGAACTTTCCATATACAGTACAGAAACCGACCATGCACAGAGCGCGCCTGATCTCAGAGGAGATTGTCAGAGCGTTCCTGGACAGAGAACTGGACGAAGTCCGTATTTTCTATACGGAGATGCAGAGTGCAGTTGCCATGGAGCCGGTGAATATGCAGCTTCTTCCATTGAAGAAAGCAGAGTTCCTGCCAAATCAGGCAATGCTTGCGGATATGCCACAGGAGGAAATCGTGCTGTCACCATCAGCCGATGTACTTCTGAATACCATGATCCCAAATTACCTGACCGGTCTGATTTATGGATGTCTTGTAGAAGCGTATGCCAGTGAAAATAATGCCAGAATGATGGCAATGCAGTCCTCTACGGACAGTGCAAAGAAGATGCTCAGGGAGTTATCCATTGAGTACAACCGTGCGCGTCAGGCTGCCATCACACAGGAAATCACTGAGATTGTCAGCGGTGCAAAAGCACAAAAAAGGAAGTGACGACGATGAACAAAGGTAAAATTGTACAGGTTATGGGACCTGTTGTAGACGTTGTTTTTGAAGATGGAAATCTTCCTGAGATCAAGGATGCCCTTGAGGTAGAGAACAACGGTAAAAGATGTGTAATGGAAGTTTCCCATCATCTGGGAAACAATATGGTACGCTGCATTATGCTGAGCGCAAGCGAAGGCTTACAGCGTGACAGAGAAGTCATCGCCACAGGAAGCGGCATTAAGGTTCCTGTAGGTGATAAGACACTGGGACGTTTATTTAACGTACTTGGTGATACAGTAGATGACGGTCCTTCCCTTGAGGGAGAACAGAAATGGGTCATCCACAGAGATCCGCCGGATTTCGAACATCAGAAACCGGCTGTAGAAATCCTGGAAACAGGTATTAAGGTTATCGACCTTCTTGCACCATATGCAAAAGGTGGTAAGATCGGTCTGTTCGGTGGTGCCGGTGTTGGTAAGACAGTCCTGATCCAGGAGCTGATCCAGAACATTGCCACAGAGCATGGCGGATATTCCATTTTCACAGGTGTTGGAGAGCGTTCCCGTGAAGGTAACGACTTATGGTCAGAAATGAAAGAGTCCGGTGTTCTTGAAAAAACAGCCTTAGTGTTCGGACAGATGAACGAGCCACCGGGATCCCGTATGCGTGTTGCTGAAACCGGACTGACAATGGCTGAGTACTTCAGAGATGAGGAACACAGAGATGTGCTTCTTTTCATTGATAATATTTTCCGTTTTGTACAGGCTGGTTCCGAGGTTTCCGCCCTTCTTGGACGTATGCCTTCAGCCGTAGGTTATCAGCCAACACTGGCTACTGAGATGGGTGAACTTCAGGAACGTATCGCTTCTACTAAGGATGGTTCTGTAACATCTGTACAGGCTGTCTATGTACCTGCCGATGACCTGACTGACCCGGCTCCTGCAACTACATTTGCTCATCTGGATGCAACAACCGTTCTTTCCAGAAAGATCGTAGAGCAGGGTATTTATCCGGCCGTTGACCCGTTGGAATCTACTTCCCGTATCCTGGAGCCGGATGTTGTAGGTGAAGAACATTATGAAGTAGCACGTAAAGTACAGGAAATCCTTCAGAAATATAAAGAACTTCAGGACATCATTGCTATTCTTGGTATGGAAGAGCTTTCTGAAGAGGATAAGAGCACTGTATTCCGTGCAAGAAAGATCCAGAAGTTCCTTTCTCAGCCGTTCCATGTAGCTGAGAACTTCACAGGTATCAAGGGTAAATATGTTCCTCTGAAAGAAACCATCCGTGGATTCAAGGCAATCGTTGATGGTGAGATGGATCAGTATCCGGAAAATGCTTTCTTCAATGTTGGTACAATTGAGGATGTCATCGAGAAAGCAAAGACTGAGATGGGTCAGGAATAAGGAGCGGATTTTATGGCAGATACATTTGGTCTTGAGATTTATGCCAGTAATAAGCTGGCGTTTGCAGGACGTGCCAAAACCCTGACAATCCCGGCTGTTGACGGTGAGCAGGCCTTTCTGGCACAGCATGAGAATATTGTTGCTGCTATCATTCCGGGAGAAATGCGTTTCGAGGAAGCTGATGGCACAAAGCATGTTCTGGCTGTGAGCAGTGGGTTTGTGGAGATGATCAATAACCGTGTGAAGCTGTTCTGTCTGACGGCAGAGAGTCCTGAGGAGATTGATATCCGCAGGGCACAGGAAGCGAAGGAGAGAGCAGAAGAGCAGATGAGACAGAAGCAGAGTATTCAGGAGTATCATATGAATCAGTTGGCTCTGTCCAGAGCTATGGCACGACTTAGGGTTACGAGTCATAAAGAAATTTAAAGAAACAAAATATATCAATAAAAAGCATCTTTGGATGGTCTGATGAAGGCTTTCCGTAGATGCTTTTATTGCTTTGTACCATGTTCTGACTTATTTCTTGGCTGGTGAAAATTATTTTTGCAGAGTCCATTTTCTGTTTGAATTATTTCCAATTGGAGATACATCAGGTATTTCTTTTAAAATAGCCCGGGTTCGCGGAAGACTTAATCCAATATATTCAGCAATATCACTGGTTTTTGAGATATTGTTTTTAGATAAATACTCTCTGATTTTTTCTATATTTTCCAAAGTTTTTTGGTTTTGTTTTTTATGACAGGATTTATTCGCTTGTTTTTTATCGCTTGTTTTTATCGCTTGTTTTTTATCGCTTGTTTTTATCGCTTGTTTTTTATCGAAGCTAAGAATCAGAAGAGTTCTATCTGGATCAAATTGTTCTTCTATAACTGGTTCAACCCAGCCTTGATCCTCCCATGTGTTAAAAATGTTGGGTACTCCGCTGCCGGCACGCTCGCCGATATTGATCAGATTAAACATTTTCATGAGTACTTTGTTGCGAGGATCAGAAATTCCCCCTTTTTTCATTTGTTGTTTTCCTGTTCTGGAATATCCTGGATTTTCAAATACTATTCTGTCAGCTTCTTTTCGGACTACAATGCCTCGAACACCATAAAAGTCTGCATTTATCAAACAGTTTGCGAGGGCTTCCCTCAATGCTTCATGTACGGGAGTATCATCAATACGGTTTCCATCGATTGTTTTAAAAGGTACCTTGATATCTTTAACAAGTTTATTATATACTCGGAAGTAAAAATCACATATATTACCGGACCATTCACCGGAACTTGACTGTAAGCGATCGGTCCAGCGTATAGTTGGATCCAGAATTTCACGATAATCTAAAAAATATTCAGGGAAATGTCGTACAATGTTATATTCATCTCCAAACATTAGCATTCCTGCAGCTGTTGGATGAAGGCATTTATCAATATTGGAAATGGCAGCAGCTCCTATGCTGCGTAAATATTCAGAATCATTTAAACGGCCAAATGGATGTGCAGGTTTAAGGGCTCGATGTCTGTTGCGATATCCCTGAATGGTTTCATAATTTAGGTCGCTTATTGGAACATCATCCAGTACATCCATATCCATAGTGTTGTCTGTCTGGTCGCGGAGCATGGCTTTCACCTGAAGTTTGGTACAATGATAGTCTCCTTCGTGATTTCTTCGAAATGTTCCGCCAAATATATCATCATTAATATACACAGGTTTTTGTTCTCTGTTTGCCATAGGAACATAAATCACGATGATAGTATCTTCATCCTTCTCATATATCTCTACATCCTGATCAGATAGAAGATTTACGTTGACCTTTTTTCGATTATTGATTGTATCCCAGAAATGTTTTAACAGCTTGTCCCTGTCTGTACTTTTTAAACCTGTAGTTCTCCAGGTTCCATCTTTGTTTTCGGCAACTCCCAGAATAATTACGCCGCCATAACAATTTGCAAAAGCAGAGTAAGTCTCCCATAAAGAAGAAGGAAGGCCGCCATTTGCTTTTTTTACTTCGCGCCGGTTATCTTCTTTATATAAGTTGAACTTTGTAATATCAAAAAAATGTACCATTGTTATTACCTCTTTTTGAAACCAATAATTTGTCTTTATTATACCGTACAGAACTGAAAAATGGCAATGGCTATAATTAAAGAATATTTGTCGAAATTGCCACAGGTATAGAGTGCTTCACATTAATTCTGGAAACAGATATTCTGTTTTGCGAGTACAGGATATCGGATTAGGACTGTTGTATCCAGATTTTCACGATGCATATCGACAGCATTGATCTGATGATTTTCATAGGTGGTATAATAATAAATTCCCTTTGTTGTGTTGCAGCAGGAAGTGTAGAGAGTGATCTCATATTTGCCTTTTGCTACTTCGCAGCAGCCACGCTGTTGATCTACGGAGCCGAGGATGTGGAAGAACTGGCTGACGCTTTCGAGTTCGGAGTCGCCGGATCTGGAGTTCATTTTTGTGAAGGCAACTTTGGCAAAGCGGGAGGCGGAGGAAAGGTCTCCCGGGAGGCCGAGGGCGCCCATACCGCGGCTGTAGGATTGGAGTTCTAATCCTGGAGCGAAGGTGTTTTCTGGTTGGCGAGGGGAGAGAGACTGGTAGTTGTTAAGCTGGAACATCTGCTGTGGGAAGGGTGGGTTATTGGTTAGTACCCCTACAGGATTTTCGTAGATATGGAGGCCGTCCTGCATGGATTCGATAACGAGGCAGCCGGAAGCATCTGCGAGGATCCAGTGGAGCTGAGCACATGGGAAGTTCTCACTGAACTGTGTGTTGGTGAGATTCATAGTTGAGAGTCTCTGGCGGGCTTCTTTTAAGGTGGCACACTGGCTGAGAATCCATGGGATGAATTCGAACTGGGCTACGTTTTCTTTGTCCGATACTGGTTCTGCATAGACTGCATTTCCTACGAAATTCAGACCTGCCATGCCGAGACCTTTTTCATTAATGGCATCATAGTAGAGTGGATAGTCTCCGGCCACATGAGCCATTCCGATGATGGCATAGTGAGAGTCAGGGGCTTTATCAGAATGACGGAAATGGAATGGGTAGTTTCGTGGTGTGATGGTGATTTCATCACCGTAGGAAAATTCATAATCAAGGGTTCTGCCGAAATAGAAATCTTTTGTTTTATAAGTTGCTGCTGTGCACATATTTTCTTACCTCCTGGTGCCAAAATAGATATACTTGTAGAACGTGTATATTTTGAAGAATATTACCACAATCTTTTGTTTTTATGCAATATACAGATTTTGTTTTTTGCACAGATAAAATTAGGTTATATTGCTGGTAAGAAAAAGAATCATGATGTATACTGGTATCAGATAATTATTCAGCAGTCCGTTATCCCGCGAGGTACTGAAAGAGTTTCAATTTTGGAAAATAAGCAAATCATAAGATTAAAAGCAAGGAGAATCAGGAATGAAGTTCACAGAAGGTTACTGGGAGAAAAATGAACGCGCAAACGCATCCTATGCGATGCAGGCTTTTACAGCGGAGGCAATTCCGGGAGGAATGAGAATTGTTTCTCCATTTCGCCAGATCACAGACAGAGGCGGTGCTCTGGATGTCGGAACTATCACTACAGAATTTATTTCTGTACGTAAAGATATCATAAGTGTAAGAAGTTATCATTATGAAGGTTATGTAAAAGGTGAGCCAAGGTATGAGCTGAATGAGGATCCGCAGGAAACAGAGGTTGAGATTACAGAAGATGAAGCTGTGATGAAAGCCGGAAGAATGACAGTAAGAGTGGACTTGAAAGACTTTAAGATCACATATGAAGCAGATGGAAAAGTTCTCACAAACATCGGATTCCGCAATCTTGGCTATATGCAGTATGACAGGGCTACTCTGACAAAATTCCCGGAACCAAACTATATGGCAGCACAGTATCAGCCATATATGGTGACAGAGCTTTCTCTTGCACCTGGAGAATGTGTATATGGTCTGGGTGAGAGATTTACAGCGTTTGTAAAGAACGGTCAGGTTGTTGATATCTGGAATGAAGACGGCGGTACAGCTTCTCAGATTTCTTATAAAAATATTCCGTTCTATGTAACAAGCAAACATTATGGCGTATTCGTAGACCACAGTGATCATGTTTCCTTTGAAGTTGCAAGTGAAAAGGTTGAGAATGTGGGATTCTCTGTGAAAGGTGAAGAAATCAGATATCATATTATTTACGGAGATGACATTAAGGGTGTAATCGAGAACTACACAGATCTTACAGGAAAACCGGCATTGCCGCCTGCATGGTCCTTTGGATTATGGCTTTCCACATCCTTTACAACAAACTATGATGAAGAGACGACCAATTCCTTTATCCAGGGAATGGCAGACAGAGATATTCCATTGAGTGTATTCCATTTTGACTGCTTCTGGATGAAAGAGTTCCACTGGTGTGATTTTGAATGGGATTCCAGAATCTTCCCGGATGTACCGGGAATGCTGAAACGTTATAAGGATAAAGGACTTAAGATCTGTGTATGGATCAATCCATATATTGCACAGGGAACTAACTTCTTTAAAGAGGGTCTGAAGAACGGATACCTGGTACAGCGTGCAGACGGAAGAGGAATCAAGCAAATCGACAACTGGCAGCCTGGCATGGGCCTGGTTGACTTTACAAATCCGGATGCAGTGAAGTGGTATCAGAATAAGCTGAAAACTTTGCTTGATATGGGTGTTGACTGTTTCAAGACAGACTTTGGCGAGAGAATTCCGGTCGATGTGAAATATTATGACGGTTCAGATCCGGTTTCTATGCATAACTATTATACATACCTTTACAACAAGGCAGTATTTGATCTGCTGAAGGAAGTAAAGGGTGAAGGTGAAGCAATCCTTTTTGCGAGAAGTGCTACAGCAGGCGGACAGCAGTTCCCGGTTCACTGGGGTGGTGACTGTTCTGCAACCTATGCTTCCATGGCTGAGAGCTTAAGAGGTGGTCTGTCCTTTACTTTATCAGGATTCTCTTTCTGGAGTCATGATATGGGCGGATTTGAAATGACAGCAGCACCGGATGTATACAAACGCTGGCTGCAGTTTGGTCTTCTTTCCACACACAGCCGTCTCCATGGTTCCAAGAGTTATCGTGTACCGTGGCTGTTTGATGAAGAAGCTGTAGATGTATGCCGTAAGTTTACAAAGCTGAAATTAAGATTACTCCCATATCTGTATTCTATGGCCGTAAAATCACACAAGACAGGTATTCCGTCCATGCGTGCAATGATCATGGAATTTAACGATGATCCTGCAACCAAATATCTGGATATGCAGTATATGTTAGGCGACAGTATTCTGGTTGCACCAATCTTCAACAAAGAAGGTCATGCAGAATATTATCTGCCGGCAGGAAAATGGACTCATCTTTTAAGCGGAGAAGTCAAAGAAGGCGGAAGATGGTATGAAGAAGATTATGATTTTTCTTCACTGCCTGTATTTGTAAGAGAGAATACTCTGCTTCCGATTGGTGCTGTAGATACTACCGTTGATTATGAACTGGAGAAAGATGTACAGATTCAGGTTTATGAAGTAAATGAAACTGCATCCTGTGAGGTAGTGACGCGTAAAGGAGAGACAGCTTTTACAGTAAAAGCTGTAAGACAGGGAAATAAACTCACTCTGGAAGCTTCAGCAGAAAATGGAGGTATGACCTATCTGCTGAGAAATATTCATGAAATAGCCAATGTTACTGGTGGAAGCATAGTGAAAGATACAGAAAATGGTATTATCATTGTACCGGAAGGATGCAGACAGGAAATAGAACTCTAATTGACAGGTGCATGATATTCTTTCTGTGAAGTGCATTATAGCCGGGTTTATGTTACTGTTCAATTTGTTCTCAGTAATACACTTCGCATAGTATATTTCGGGATAGCAGCGTGTGGACAGGTAACAAGTTTATAAATATTTTAGAAATTCGACAAAAAATAGGACTGGACAAATCAATTGTCCGGTCCTATAATAATACTCACCAGAGTTCTTCTGGTGATTCAATCCCGTCAGTTCGGCGGTTAATTCCACTTTTATTTTTTTAAAATACCAAAGAGGAGACAGACTGTTTCCTATTGTATGAACAGTATCGAAACAGTTGCGAAAAATATAAGACTGGGGGTGATGCAATATGCATTTTTTCACCTTTTTCCTGTAGCGGTTGCCGGGACTGCCATGATCATGGATATCCGTACAGCAAAAGTTGATAACGGATGGATTATTTTTTCCATGTCTGTGGGACTGTTTGTCTGTATATGGCAAAAGAATATTACGGGAATTGGATTTTTTATAATGGGAAGCGTAATGCCGTTATTTCTTATGATCCTCTTTGCTTTTGGGATGATAGGTGCCGGAGATATTAAACTATTCTGCGCACTGGGAGGGATAATGGGCTGTGAATCTATCATAAAATGCATCTTTATTTCTTTTCTGACAGGTGCAGGCATTTCGGCCGCACTTCTGATCTTTAACCACAATTTCTGTGAACGTATCCTTTATTTTATTGAATATGTGAAATGTACAGTCGGTACGGGAAAGATTAGTTCCTATCGGAGAAAAAGTATTGCTGCTCCTGAAAATTTCCATTTTACGATTCCTGTTTTTATAAGTGTGTTGTTATATGCAGGAGGTATCTATTGAAAAGAAATATTTTTGCAGTATGCGATCTGGAAGTGGATTATGCGCTGAACTTTATGGACTATATGAACCGGAAGAAGAATATTCCCTTTGAGATACAGGCATTTACATCTGTAGAGAACCTGATTGCCTATGGGAACCAAACACGTATAGAGTTGCTGTTGATCTCCGGGCGGGCTATGTGCCGGGAAGTCCGGGATCTGGATATCGGGAAGATCATCATTTTGTCGGAAGGGGTACACCCTCCGGAACTTGACCAGTATCCAAGTGTGTATAAATATCAGTCTTCTTCTGATGTTCTCCGGGAAGTGATGGCATATTATGGCGCCGAAAAAAAGACAGTGGCAGATCAGATTGCTGTATTAAAAAAGACAACAGAAATTATTGGAATATTTTCACCTCTGGGACGTTGTCTGAAAACCTCTTTTGCATTGACACTTGGACAGATACTTGCCAAAGAACGAGCCGTTCTTTATCTGAATATGGAAGAATATTCCGGATTTGAAGAATTGATGGGAAAAGGTTTTGCCCACAATCTGAGTGATCTTCTTTATTATGTGAGACAGGATAATCAGAATCTTCTCTATAAGATGAACAGTATGATACAGACAATCAATAATCTGGATTATGTTCCACCTGTGCAGATGCCGGCAGATATCCGTACAACAGCCTGGCAGGACTGGGAACGGCTTTTTCAGATGCTTATAATTGACAGTTCTTATGAAGTGATTGTGCTGGATATTGGATGTGGGATTGATGAAAATTTCCAGCTGCTGGATATGTGTAAGAAGATTTATATGCCTGTATTGTCTGATGCTGTTTCACAGTGTAAGATTGCGCAGTTTGAGAATCTGGTCCGAATCTGGGATTATCCTCAGATTCTGGAAAAGACGGAAAAGATAAATCCACCGTTTCATATGGCAACCTGTCTGTCACCTGCGTATGTTGAACAGCTGATGTGGAGTGAACTGGGAGATTATGTGCGGAACCTTCTGAGGAAAGAAAGCCAGAAAAAAGAAAATTAAAAAAGTTCCGGAAAGATGCTGTAAAGGGAAAAAGGATGAACAAAGATGTATTTAGAAAGCTGCGGCAGATGCTGATGGAAGAACTGGATCTGTCCAGAGAATTATCGGATAAAGAAATCCTTGATGTAATTGATGAGCTGATTCTGAACCAGATAAAAGATGTCCGTCTTGCGCTGAAAGAAAAGGTACAGCTTCGTCAGGAACTGTTTTATTCTGTCCGCAAACTGGATGTGCTTCAGGAACTGGTGGATGATGAGACAGTGACTGAGATCATGGTAAACGGGCCGGATACCATTTTTGTAGAACGGGCCGGCAAGCTTATGAAATGGCATAAAAGTTTTACTTCTGCTGAGAAACTGGAGGATGTGATCCAGCAGATTGTTGGAAAATGTAATCGTGTGATCAATGAATCCATGCCGATCGTGGATGCAAGACTGGAAAATGGTTCCAGGGTAAATGCTGTAATTTATCCGGTTGCATTAAATGGTCCGATTCTCACTATAAGGCGTTTTCCTGAACACCCCATTACAATGGAAAAGCTGATCGCACTGGGAAGTATCACACAGGAATGTGCAGAATTTCTGGAGAAGCTTGTGAAGGCCAGATATTCCATGGTCATAGGAGGCGGAACCGGAAGCGGAAAGACTACATTTCTTGCGGCAATGTCGGAATATATCCCCAGGGACGAAAGACTGATCACAATAGAAGATAATGCAGAACTTCGCATCAGGGGAATTGACAATCTGGTCCGGCTGGAAGCAAAGATGGCAAACATGGAAGGAGCAGTTTCCGTTACGATCAGAGATCTGATCAAATCTGCATTACGAATGCGTCCAGACAGAATCATAGTGGGAGAAGTCCGCGGCGGAGAGGCAATGGATATGCTTCAGGCATTGAATACAGGGCATGAAGGGTCGCTGTCTACTGCCCATGCCAATTCTGCCAGGGATATGTTATCCAGACTGGAAACAATGGTTCTGATGGGCGTTGATCTTCCATTGGAAGCAATCAGAAGACAGATTGCTTCCGGAGTGGATATTCTGGTACATCTGGGAAGAATGAGGGATAAATCAAGGAAATTGCTGGAAGTAACTGAGGTGTGCGGCTTTGAAAATGGAGAAATCCGTATCCGGCCGCTGTATCAATGGCAGGAAGGGAAAGGTCTTGTAAAGACAGCATCCCTCCTTCATGTGGAAAAACTGGAAAGAGCGGGGATTGAACTATGAAAGGGAAAGAAAAAGAACAGCTTTATCAGAAACGTAATTATGATCATTATCGTTTTTCTATGAAAGAACTACTGAAATATATGGGACAGGCACTGGCGTTGTGCATAATGGCAGATTATCTTTTTTACAAAAGTAAATGGGTGTTGCTTCTTATGCTTCCCGTTCCTGTGTTTTATCTGAAATGGCAGAAAAATCGTATGATCAGGGAAAGACGGAAGAATCTGAATTATCAGTTTAAGGATGCACTTACTTCGCTGAGTGTTGCGGTTCAGGCCGGATATTCGGTGGAAAGCGCGGTAAAAACCTGTGTCAGAGATTTGGAGAGACTCTACGGAAAGGGAACGGATATTGTGGAGGAATTTCGCTATATTGAAAGCCAGCAGCATATCAGTGTTCCGCTGGAAGAGCTGTTTCTGGATCTTGGAGAAAGAAGTCAGATAGAAGATATCGAAAATTTTGCCTCTGTATTTTATACAGCCAAGCGTACAGGTGGTGATATGAACCGGGTAATTCAGAAGGTGTCTCGTATGCTTGGAGATAAGATTGACGTTAAAAAAGAGATAGAGGCTACACTGGCAGCAAAGAAGTCAGAACAGATGATCATGAGTCTTATGCCTGTGGGAATTATCCTGTACTTGCAGATGACTTCACCGGGCTTCTTAAGTGTTCTTTATGGAAATCCCTTTGGAATTGCAGCAATGAGTATCTGTCTTGTCATTTATGCTGCGGCATACTGGCTTGGCAGAAGGATTGTAGATATTGAGGTGTGACAGTACAAATGTGGGTACATGTTGTCATTTTTGTTATGATCCTGTGTGCACTGACCGGCTGGAAAAAAGGATGGATTCCATCTTCCGGAATCGGAGGGAAGGATGGTATCAGACTTTTTGCGGTAGTAGCGATAGCCGGAAATCTGCTGGGCATGATCCTTACTTTGCAAAACGGTGGACAGGTGTATCCTCAGGGATACCGTCTGGAAAAGGAGGATACAGGATCATATGAGAAGGAATTTATGGTATCCGTTGACGGAGAAGAACCGGTCTCCATGTACATTCAGGTACCGGAGAAGGAACTGGAAGAGCAGGAGGAAGAACCGAAACAGAATAAGAAGCTGACCAGAAAAGAACAGGCACAAAAAAGTATTGCAGAGGCAGTATCCCGGTATAACGAGCAGCGCAGTGATCCGGATTATTATTATCTTCCGGATAAGCTGAATGGAAAAAAGGTAAAATGGGAAAGTCCGGCAGACACTTCCGGAATGCTTCTGACAGGACTGTTTCTTATTGCGGCAATGGCAATTCTTGTGATGAAAGGGAGAGAAGAACAGGTTCAGCTTCAGAAACGGTATGAAGAACTTCTTATGGATTATCCGGGACTGATCATGAAATTTACACTTCTGGTTCAGGCCGGGATGACTGTAAGAAAGGCATTCCAGAAAATTTCTCTGGATTATGGAAGAAAGAGAAAGCGGAATCCAAGACCTGCGTATGAAGAGATACGGATTGTATGCTATGAGATGGAAAGCGGAGTTTCTGAAAGTGAAGCATACAGAAGATTTGGAGAAAGATGTGGTCAGGCAAAGTATAAAACATTTGCCACGCTTCTTATCCAGAATCTCCAGAAGGGTAGCAGACAGATGGCTGATATGCTTGAAAGAGAATCAACCGAAGCATGGGAAGAACGAAAGAGAAAAGCACGTGTTCTTGGAGAGGCTGCAGCCACAAAACTTCTGGTGCCGATGATCATGATGCTTATTGTCGTTATGGCAATTGTCATGATTCCTGCTTTTATGTCTTTCTACGGAGAAACATGATAAGGTGTTGCAGTAAATTCTGTGCAGCGTAAAGGGTGCTTTTGGATATGGAGGGAAAAAATGGGACAATTGATAAGACAGATAAAAAAGAAAAACGGACTGATACGAAGATTCGCAGAGGAAGAAGACGCTGTAGGTGTTGTGGAGATCATTCTGATTCTTGTAGTCCTGATCGGGCTTGTCATTATTTTCAAAGAGCAGCTGACCGAACTGGTGCAGAGCATTCTTTCAAAGATCGCCAAACAGAGTAATTCTATTTAAGATGAAAAGAGAAGGAGGTGTACTTCCTGTATGAAATATTGCGGAAAGGAAAGAGGAAGCATTACATTATTTCTTGCATTAATACTCAGTCTGCTTTTGTCTCTTGTATGTACAAGTATAGAATCTGTACGTATGGCATCGGCCAGAACCCAAATACTCAACAGTATGGATATCGGACTTTATTCTGTATTTGGACAGTATGACAGGAAACTTCTTGAGGAATATGATCTGTTTGCGCTGGATGGTTCCATGGGAGGCGGGCAGCTTAATCTCGCAAAGATCTGCGATAATCTGGAATCCTATATGAAACCGGTGTTAAAGCAGAACAGTCAGAAACTTGAACTGCATCAGAGCGGACTTACCGGTTACCGGCTTCTGACAGATGAGTGCGGAGAGGTTTTTTATCAGCAGATTGTGCAGTATATGCAGGAAACTCTTGGAAGTCAGGGGGTACAGCTCCTTCTCAACAAAATGTCTGATCGAGAGAGAAAAACAGAAGAGGCGGATTTGAAAGCGAAACAGGCGGAGACAGGAGGCTCCATCGACAGATATGATTCGGAAATGGATCAGGCTTCTCAGAAAAGCCGGCAGGCAGCACAGGAAGCTGAAAACAGGCAGCAACAGGAAGGACAAATATCAACCCAGCCACAGGCTGACAATCCCATCAGTATTATAAAAAGAATTATGAAAATGGGAATACTGGAGCTGGTTTTGCCGCCCGGACGGGAAATTTCCACCCGGACAGTCAGCAAAGACACAATGGTTTCGGGAAGACAGCTGCAACAGGGAATGGAGATGCCGGACGGAGTGACAGCAGATAGCAGTTATACTTCCGGGGTTTTGTTTCAGCAGTATCTGATGAATCATCTGGGAAATTACACAGATCCGTCAAAAGAAAGTCTTGCATATCAGATGGAATATGTTTTTGGAGGAAGAGACAATGATATAGATAACCTTAAATCTGTGGCATCAAAGCTCTTGTTCATCAGAGAAGGCGTAAACTTTGCATGTTTGATGGCAGATAATGTAAAAAGAACAGAGGCACAGGCACTCGCTGCAGCCATTGCGTCGGGATTTCTGGTTCCTCCGGCAGCAGTAGTGATAGAGTCTGCATTGCTTTTATGCTGGGCATTTGCGGAGAGCGTACTGGATGTGAGAGAACTTTTTGCAGGAGGGAAGATTCCCCTTGTAAAAACTTCCGCAGACTGGCAGATTTCGCTGTCTAATCTTTCAAGTCTGATGGAAGGACTGGATTCCATGCGGAAAAACAATGAACATGGATTGTCCTATGAGGATTACCTTCAGGTTCTGATATTGCCTGTTTCAAAGGAAAAGAAAGTGATGAGAGCTATGGATATGATCGAAGATGCGATAAGAAAGAAAGGCAGGGCAAATTTTTATATGGATTCCTGTGTTGTAGCTCTGGAGGCATTTGCGGAGGTAAAAGCAAACAGGAAAAAGGAATTTCAGGTGATACATCAGTATTGTTATGAATGAATTGCTGAAAAGAGGTGTGAAAAGATGCTTTTACAGAAAGAAAAACAAAGCATTGAAGAAATCGGAAAAAAAGATAAAAAAATTTATGAAAGGAGAAAAGTCTCTCTAAGCAATATTTACGATCTTTTATTCCCCCAAAAGAGTCGGAAATATTTTCGGACAAATGCAAAAGAACATATTGGAGAAGTTTCTTCTGTAAAAGTATCTTTCTGCACCTCTTTTCGGGGAAAGATTAAGAAGGGAAGTCTGGCAGTAGAAACAGCACTTGTACTGCCGCTGTTCTTCCTGGGAATGGTTACGCTGATTTCGTTTATGGATATATATAAACTGCAGACGGAACATCTGACTGCATTGTGTACGAAGGCAAAACAGGCAGGAATGTATGCGTATCTTCCGGGTGGGGACAGTGTTGATGATATTACGCTGCCGGATATCTACACGTATAAACCCTTTGGTGGACTGATACCTCTTCCGGATGTTGTAGTTTATAACCATGTAAAAGTCCATGCATGGACAGGAACCGAATTTCCTGACAATGGAGGAGAGCAGGGAGAAACAGAACCGATGGTTTATGTAACTGCCTCGGGCAGTGTGTACCATAAAAATCCGGGCTGCAGCTATCTGAATGTTTCATTAAAACAAATTCCCGGAAGTTCCGCAAAATCTGCATACAATAAGTACGGGGAGCATTATTCAGCCTGTGAAATCTGCAGCAGGAATCAGAATCCGGCAGGAGTGGTATATGTTACGGAACAGGGAAACAGATACCATAATCTGGAGTCCTGCAGTGGGCTGAAACGTTCGGTAAGACTGGTAAAAGCTTCCTCTGTTTCGGAAATGGGAGCATGTAGCAGGTGTGGCTGAATTTTGCCGGAGAGATGTATATGGAGATGAATGGCGTAAAAGAAATATGTATACTTGGATTTCTGGGAATAAATTCATGGATAGATATCAGAAAAAAGCAGGTTTCTCTTCTGCTGATCATAATATTTGCAGTCTGCGGAACTGTGTGGACAATATATAGCAGAAGAAATGTTCCGGAGATTCTTATGTGCGTGGGGACAGGTTTTCTCTTTGTGCTGATCAGCATCCTTACAGAAGGTACTATGGGAATGGGCGATGGCTGGCTGCTTATGGCACTGGGGACAGTGCTGTACCCGGAAGAATTTTTTTCAACACTTTTTATAGGAATGATCTGCAGTGCAGTATGGTCCGGCATCATGATGATGGGATTTTGCAGAAAGGGAAGTACGGAAATACCGTTTGTGCCATTTCTGCTGGCAGGATATCTGGGAGGATTTTTGATATGAAAGATAATTTTTGTATAACAAATGAATACAGTATAATTCGTAAGGGAAGTTTTACAATCGAGACTGCCTGTGTCATGCCGTTGATCCTGCTGGTGTTGATGGGACTTATCTATCTGAGCTTTTTTGTACATAACAGGGCATGGCTGACAGCGGCAGCTTATGAATCGGCAGTAAGCGGGAGCATGGAAGGGATTAAGAAAAACGGAGAAATATATGATACTGCAAGGATGCGCAGTGAGGAACTGGGGAGTATTGGCTTTTTCGGGGCGGAGAATTTAGATACCCAGACAAATGTGGGAAAAGAAGTGCAGGTAACCTATGACCTGGACACAATCTCGTCGTATGGCAATCTGAGCTGGCATTTGAGGACAGAAGGGAAATCTGTAGTGATAAATCCGGTGAAACATATCCGCAGACTGCGGGCGGCGCAGGCGGTTCTGAGAGAAATGGGGGAATAGAATAGTATGCGGACAGAATATAAGAGGGATATGAATCATAATTATCTCATTGTCTATGGTGAGAATGAGATCAATACAGATTCCTATCAGGTAAGGATGCTTGCGAGAAATGTGATTCCCTCTCTTCTGAAGTGCAGGATACAGGGGATGGACGGCAGATTTCTTATCTATTTTGATATTACTTCGAAACAGGCGGTGAATGTGCTGTATGAAGAAAAGAAGATGGGAGTTGAAGATCTCAGGCTTATTTTCGGTGGTTTTGTAAAGGTTATGGAAGATGCGGCGGAATATCTGATCAATCCCGGACAGTTTATAATGTCGCCGGAATATATTTATACAGATATTGAAAAAAGACAGATTTATTTCTGTATGATGCCCGGATATGAGAAGGATATTAAAGAACAGTTTCAGCTTCTGACAGAATATATTCTGCCGAAAATAGACCATCAGGATCAGGATGCGGTAATCCTTGGATATGGAGTATATAAAAGAGCAATGGAAGACAGTTTTCATCTGGAGCATATTAAAGAAGAATTATACAAAACTCAGAGTTCAGATGTAAATGGGGAGAAGAAAGAAAAAATAAATGCAAAAAAGACAGAGCAGGAGATGGAGTTTGCAGAAGAAGAGACTTTCCCGGAAGATAATGAAAACCGGAATGAATTTGTAAGAGAAGGAGAAGATTCAAAAGAACCCGGCCGACTGAACCCGGTCGGTGTTATTGTGCCGGCTGCTGTTCTGATCTGTGGACTGGCAGCTGCTATCCTGAAGGGATATCTGCCACATGTGGAAATGGAAACCATACTTGGTGTAATTGTTATAGCTATAGCGGGTATCATGCTGGGCCTGCGTATTATAAAGACAAAAAAAGTTTTGCATCTCCCGGAACAGACGTATGCATCAGGAGAAACAGTGAGACACATAGAAAAAATAAGAAATATGCCATCATGGAATAAAACAGAAAAGAAAACATCAGGGAAAAGATCAGGATGGAAAGAAGCAGAAGGAAAAGTGTCAGAGCAGAAATGGGAGGACAGATTATATGAAAACCTGTCCCAGACAGTGGAGAGAAATCAGCAAACAAATCAGAGTCAGCCGGTGAATGGGCAGAAAATGTCAGACTGTGGACAAAAAACTTCCAAATCATCCCGGATACATATGGACTATGGTGAAACAGTAGTACTATCTGCCGGAACAGTAAGCGGACCTGCCAGTCTGGTGAGTAAAGAACCGGGAGAACTGGCGACCATTTATCTCAATGAAGATCTGACTGTGATCGGAAAGCTGGAAACTGCCTGTGATGCGGTGATCAGCCTGCCTACCGTAAGCCGTATCCATGCAAAAATACGAAAAAAAGAAGAAAACTATTTCCTTAGTGATATGAATTCCAGAAACGGAACGTCTGTAAATGGAAGATTACTTCGTCCGGATGAGGAATATCAGCTTGAACCGGAAGATGAAGTGGATTTTGCACAGGCAAGATATATATTTCTGGAATAAATGTTTTTACAAAATACAGGAGGTCTGCTACAATTAGTAATGGTACATTGTTTTTGAGATAAAGAAACAGAAAAGAGGTAAAACTTGGAAGAACTGAAAAAGGCACCGGTTACAGTGCTTCTCATTCTGGCGAATATTCTTGTTTTTACTGCAGTGGAATTTACCGGAGGATCAGAGGATACCATGCATATGCTTCAGTGCGGAGCAGCATATACTCCTGCCATTATGCAGGGAGAATACTATAGGATCTTTACAAGTATGTTCCTTCATTTTGGACCGCAGCATCTTGGAAATAACATGCTGGTACTGTTTGTGCTTGGAGGCAGACTGGAGCGTACAGTTGGAAAACTGAAATATCTGCTGATCTATCTTCTGGGAGGAATGGGTGGAAATCTGCTGTGTCTGTTCCTGGAACTGGACAGTGCGGATTTTGCAGTTTCGGCAGGTGCATCCGGTGCAGTGTTTGCTGTGATGGGTGCAATGATCTATGCTGTGATCAGGGGCAGAGGTCATATTGAAGATCTTTCTGCCAGACAGGTAGTGATCATGGCTGCTTTTTCGCTTTATTTTGGTTTTACAAGCGAAGGAGTGGACAATGCGGCACATGTAGGCGGTCTTATCTGTGGATTCCTGCTTGCAGTTCTGCTTTATCACCCTTCGCAGCGTGCAGGATAACCGACCTTTATTCAGGGGATGCCGGCAGATAAATATAAAAGGCAGAACCCTGACCGGGAGTGCTGGAAACCCTGATCTGACCATGGTGTGCAGAGATGATTTCTGCTGTTACTGCAAGCCCGAGACCGGTTCCTTCCGGTTTATATGTAATGAAGGGATGAAAGATATTCTCAGTCTGCTTATGCGTCATACCACATCCGTTATCTTTAATACAGATGCAGATGCCGGAATCTGCAGGGGTGAGATTTACAATAATCTTTCCGCCTGGCTGATCGATGGCTTCACAGGAATTTTTGATCAGGTTAAATATGACCTGACGCATTTTTATCCGGTCAAGAAAAACAGGTGAAGAAGTATGTTCCACATGTATTTCCAGCCGGATTCCCAGATAGTCCAGAGTGTTTTTCTGACAGGATAAAACAGTGGTCAGAAATTCCGCGGGATTTACGGGAACAAGAGTAACTGTCTGCGCATGGCTGAAGTCAGAGAGTTCTTTCAGCAGTTCTTTTACATATTCAAGGTTATCCATAAGACTGTCCCATTGTCTGTAACTGCACAGTTCCGGGTGAGAGGAAGCCATCAACTGAAGTTCACTGTTGATCAGCGTGACCGGATTACGGATTTCATGTGAAAGTCTGGATAAAAGAAAACGAAAATCTTTTTCTGATTGTTTTGTTATTTCAATCTGCATATTATCACCTCAGGAAAAGTGTATCATTGTGAACTTTCAGCCGCAACTGATTTCGTCCTGAAAAATTCGCAATAAAACGACAAGTATTACTGATTATTGCAAATCAAAATCTTGAATTTTAAGAAAGAAGGATTTAAAGATGGAAAATTGTATTTTTTGTAAAATCGCTAATGGAGAGATTCCTGCTGCAACACTTTATGAGGATGAGAATTTCAGGGTAATTCTTGACCTGGGCCCGGCGAGTAAGGGACATGCGCTGATCCTTCCGAAATCGCATGCTGCCAATATTTATGAATTATCGGATGAAATGGCTGCAAAGGCAATGATTCTTGCAAAGAAAATGGCGACAGCAATGACAGCAGCACTGAAATGTGACGGATTTAATATTGTACAGAATAATGGCGAGTGTGCAGGGCAGACAGTATTTCATTTTCATATGCATCTGATTCCGAGATATAAAGGAGATCAGGTGGGAATCACATGGCACCCGGGTGAACTCAATGATGCAGATAAAGAAGAAATCCTGTTAAAAGTAAAGGAGCAGCTGTCCTGATATTCTGATACAGCACATTACAAAAGATGGAAAATATAGATTTTGTAAGTATCTACAGGAAATACCGCTCTCGGGCGTTCAATATTGGAAAATTTATCCTTGGCGATGAAGACGAAGCAGAAGATGTCTGTCAGGATGTATTTGAGACTTTGTTTCATATGGGCCGGAGTGTGGATTTTTCAGATGAAAAGAAACTGGAGAATCTGATTGTCAGAATCAGCTACCATAAGGCATCCGATCATCGCAAAAAGGCCTTCAGGAAATATGAATATGCGAATTCAGATGCGATTCTGGAAATGACAGATATGCGGGTAAGAAAAGGTAATCGTGTAGATGAGATTGTTCTGAATCTGGAGGCAGCAGGATACCTGCAGTCGATATTTGAAAAACTGAGAGAAAAGAACAGGACAAATTATGAAATCTATGTCAGTGTAACGTTATATGACATACCAACGCGTCTCGTTGCCAGACATTATCATATCACAGAAAATAATGTGAATAACAGAGTCATGAGGACGAGACGCTGGCTTGCCAGGGAATATAAGAAAATAACCCGGTGATTACTGTTTATTTACGCAGTCTTCGATCAGCCCGGTGATTTTTTCAATAGAATTCATATGACTGCTTTCTGACATGGCATGAACATAGGACTCTCTGTTCTGGTACAGTTCGCGGATTGCGTTTAAAAGTGTGCTTTCTGTAATCTCTTCTTCCTCAAGTACCATGCTGAATCCCTGACGTTCAAATGAACGTGCATTGAGGATCTGGTCACCGCGGCTGGCATTTGCAGAAAGCGGGATCAGAAGATTGGGTTTTTTTAAAGCATTCAGTTCACAGATTGCATTGGCACCTGCGCGGGAGATAACGATATCAGACAGAGCAAACAGATCGGCAAGCTCCTGTTTAATATATTCATACTGTACATATCCTTTTGTGTCTTTGAGACTTTCATCCATTTTTCCCTTACCACACAGGTGGATAACCTGAAACTCTTTTAAAAGTTCCGGAAGGATTTTACGGATATTTTCATTGACAGATGCAGCACCAAGACTTCCGCCGATCACCATAAGAACCGGTTTGTCATCTGTGAAACCACAGAATTCGCGGGCTGCCTCTTTACTTCCGTTTAATAATTCCTGACGGATAGGAGTACCTGTAAGTACTGCTTTGTCAGCAGGAAGACTTTTTACAGTCTCAGGGAAGTTACAGCATACTTTTGTTGCAGATGGAATGCAGATCTTATTTGCAAGTCCGGGAGTCATATCTGATTCATGAATGATGGTAGGAATTTTACGTCGACCGGCAGCGATTACAACCGGGACAGTCACGAAGCCACCCTTGGAGAAAACCACATCTGGTTTTAATTGTTTCAATAATTTTTTGGCCTCACCGAATCCTTTCAGTACACGAAATGGATCTGTGAAGTTTTTCAGATCAAAATAACGTCTCAGCTTTCCGGATGAGATTCCGTAATAAGGAATATTCATTTCTTCAATAAGCTTTTTTTCGATTCCATCGTAGGATCCGATATAGGAAATTTCGTATCCAAGCTCCTTAAGGCGTGGGATCAGAGCAATATTCGGAGTCACATGTCCGGCTGTGCCGCCGCCGGTGAGCACAATATGTTTCATAGAGATTCCTCCTGTTTTATTCTGAATAGTTACAACAATTCTATAAAAGACTGCAGGGAATATGTGAAATCCTGCGAAAATGTCCGGATTCATTATTTTATGGAATTGCTATACGTTACTATTTAATATGAACCCAGGGGGAGAAATTGTCAAGGAAAGTTAAATATTATGAAGAACAAAACAGATATACAGACAAAAAATCAGCAGATAGACAAAATACTTCAAGAGCAGTATGATACTGAAACCAAAATACTTGAATCCGCATTGCTGAACGCAGCAGGTAAAACCTCATGGGATGAATTTCCGGAAGAATCCGAGGAGAAGATCCGGGCGGGGTATGATCGGCTGATCACCCGACTGAGAGAAACAGGGGATTTCAATGAAGCAGTCAGGGCTGAAAAGACAGGAAGCACCGGGGCAGCAAAGGAAAAACTTGAAATTCTTGAGTATGACTGGAACAGGACTCACAGAATCCTGAAATCTGCAGCTGCCGCAGTGGCAGTAGTTATGTTGACTGCGCTGGTGGGAATGACTGCTATAGCTGACTGTCGATATCCGGATAAAAATACGCAGACATATCAGAAAACATCCGTTTTTGAAAAAAAATAAAAAAATTTTATTTTTTTGTGTGATATTTGCCGATTTGATTCGCATAGTATATGTAATGAAAGTTTGCGAAGCAGAAATCCGGCATTTTATTCTTCGGATAAGTGTGCGGATCAAAGGCTCGGAACAAAACGTTATATATTTATGCACTGACCGACAGAGAATCATTAAAATATCGGCAAATTTTTAAAATTCTTACGTGGCAGATGCAAAGAAAGGCAGGAACAGTCGAAAAAAAACTGTTTCTGCTTTTTGTTTTCAGAAAAGATATTGTTAATTTGTTTCATTGTAGTGTATAATTAATACAATATAGAAGGATCATAAAAGCAGTAAAAAGTTGCCGGGTTAAACAGGCAAAATGCAGCAAAACAATTGGGGATATCAAAAAGATTCCGAGAGTACATCAAAATCTGAAGGGAGGTTTTTATATGAAGATTACATTTATCGGGGCAACTCATGAGGTTACGGGATCCTGTTATTATCTGGAGGCAGCAGGTCACAAGTTTCTTGTAGACTGCGGAATGGAGCAGGGACCGGATTATTATGAAAATGCAGAAATACCAGTGGCTTTGGGAGAGATAGAATTTGTTCTTCTGACACATGCACATATAGATCACTCAGGTAATCTTCCGGCTATTTATGCAAAGGGGTTCAGAGGACCGGTATATGCCACAGATGCCACCAGCCATTTATGCGATATTATGCTCAGAGACAGTGCGCACATTCAGATGTTTGAAGCAGAATGGAGAAACCGTAAAGGCAGACGACAGGGCAAACCGGAATTTGTTCCGGCTTATACAATGGAAGATGCCATGGGAGTGATCAGAAACTTTGTGGGATGCCCATACAATAAGATGATCACTCCTGCAGAGGGAATCTCAGCCCGGTTTATTGATGCAGGCCATTTGCTGGGCTCTGCAAGTATTGAGCTGACGATCAGGGAGGAGGATACAGAGAAAAAGATTGTATTCTCCGGAGATATTGGAAATACCTGCCAGCCCTTGATCAAGGATCCTGAGTATCTGCACCATGCAGATTATATAGTTATGGAATCCACTTACGGTGACCGCAGTCATGGAGAAAAGCCTGATTATGTGAAACTGTTGTCAGAAATCATCCAGGAAACCTTTGACAGAGGAGGAAATCTTGTGATTCCTTCTTTTGCAGTGGGACGTACGCAGGAAATGCTGTACTTTATCAGACAGATCAAGGCAGACGGACTGGTGTATGGACATGACGGATTTAAAGTATATGTGGACAGTCCTCTTGCAAATGAAGCTACCACGATTTTCTCGGAGCATCAGTATGACTGTTTTGATGAAGAAGCGATGGAACTGATCAAAAAGGGAATTAATCCAATCAGTTTCCCTGGATTGAAGATTTCCGTCACCAGTGATGATTCGAAGTCGATCAATTATGATGAGGAGCCCAAGGTAATCATTTCAGCCAGTGGTATGTGTGATGCAGGCCGTATCAAGCACCATCTGAAACATAATCTGTGGAATGAGAAGAATACGATTCTTTTTGTAGGATATCAGGCGGTCGGTACTCTTGGAAGAGCACTGATCGAGGGGGCTGCAGATGTGAAACTGTTTGGTGAACCTGTTCATGTGGCAGCGCATATCTGCCAGATGCCGGGAATCAGCGGTCATGCGGATGTGAATGGCCTTTTAGACTGGGCGAAGGCATTTGAGGAGAAACCGCAGAAAGTCTTTGTTACTCATGGAGATGATACAGTTACAGAGATTTTTGCAAAACGTCTGACAGATGAACTGGGGTATGATACAATGGCTCCGTTCAGCGGTACGGTTTATGATCTGGCAGATAATGTATGTCTGTATGAGGCAAAGGGTGTGAAGATCCAGAAAGCATCTGCATCACCGAAGGCAACAAGAGCAGCCAGAGCCTTCGAGAAACTTCTGGCACTTGGTTACAGGCTTATTACGGTTATCAGGAAAAATGAAGGAACGCCGAATAAAGATCTGGAAAGATTTTCAAGAGATGTTCAGTCCCTGTGTGATAAATGGGACAGGACAGATATGTAAATTAAAAAAATATCCCACGAAACTTTATCTATAGCAATCTTTGTAAATAATATATTGATTCAATTTACATTATTTAAGAGGCTTGCTATAGTTTTCGTGGGATATTTTATATGGTCACCTGCGTAACTGTTCAGTATTTCCACAGTTATTTATTTGTTCAGAACTTCCTCCAGTGCAGTGGAAAGCTGATCCGGACATGAGGTATTCTTAAATCCGCATTTGATTCCTTTTAATCTGCTGATCACTTCCTCTGCATCCATTCCCTCTACAAGACTGGCTACACCTTGGGTATTTCCGCTGCATCCGCCGATGAAACGGACATTGTGGACTTTCTTATTGTCATCTACTTCAAATTCAATATGGCTGGCGCAGACACCTTTTGTTTTATACGTCATGATATGTTTCCTCCTGTGTGAAAAAATGTAAATATAAATGCTGCTGTTCATATGCCACTACGTGACTGTTCACTCCGTTCTCAGTAACGTAGCCAAAATTCATTCCAGATTGCCTGCGGCAATGGAATTTCGGCTTGTATGTCTCGGGATTTTGGCATATTCATGCCAAAACACCTCGCGGAATAGTGATATGTGAACAGTAACATAAAATAGCAATTGTATTATAACAGAGGATAAAAAAAGTTTCCATATAAATAAAGTTTTGCTATAATAAAGAAATGTCAGGAACATTTGTCACTGTTTACACATCTGAACCTGATACCATGAAAATGAAAAATTACAATATACAAAGAAGAGGTGTTTTAATAATGAAATGTATCGGAATTATCGGAGCAATGGAACAGGAAGTTGCAAAAATCAAGGAAAAAATGCAGGATGTCACAATTACATCCAGAGCCCGTATGGATTTCTATGAGGGAACTCTGGAAGGAAAGAAAGTAGTTGTTGTACGCTCAGGAATCGGAAAAGTAAACGCAGGTATGTGCACACAGATCCTTGCAGATGTATTTGGTGTGGAAGCGGTGATCAATACAGGAATTGCAGGAAGTCTGAATAATGATGTAAATATTGGGGATATTGTTCTTTCCACAGATGTTTTGCATCATGATATGGATGCGATCGGCTTCGGATATAAGAAAGGTCAGATTCCGCAGATGGATGAATTTTCCTTCCCTGCTGATGAAAAACTTCGTAAACTGGCTGCAAAAGTATGTAAAGAAGTAAATCCTGAGATCAGTGTATTTGAAGGAAGAATCTGTTCCGGAGATCAGTTTATCTCAGATAAGAGCGTTAAAGATGCCATCATTTCAGAATTTGGCGGATTTGCAGTAGAGATGGAAGGTGCTGCTATCGGTCAGGCTGCTTATCTGAACCATATTCCATTCCTTGTAGTAAGAGCAATCTCTGATAAGGCAGACGGAAGTGCTCACATGGATTACGCTGAGTTTGAGATGGCGGCAATTGAACACAGTGTCAAATTAACTGTAAGAATGATCCAGGAATTGTAGTCTGCAAGAAGCAGATGAAATAAAGCGGCACGTGAACTGTATTTCGGCACAGTCTGCAGAACTTTGCATATACTGAAATAGACAATCGAAAAGAATGCAGGATCGTACGATGTATCTGAAAGAATATTTTCCGTTTTATACCACATATGCAAATCCTCTTCTGTATGAAGGAGAACGGATGCAGGATAAAGAATTTAACCTGATGAAATCCTATTATCCGGGGACTGTACAGCATATTCAGGAGAAAATAGAAGAGGAATGTGATCTCATGGATTATGAGGGAAGCCGCCTTTATGATGAATATCCGGATAAATATATGATTTATCATTTAGGCTGCAAGATCAGGGAGAGTATGGAACTGGAAATAAGCACTCAGGCTATCAGGGAGGATTTTCTGGATGAACTGATACAGGTAATGCTTTGCCAGGAAATATCCAGAAGAAGATGCCGCAGATATCGCTGCAGGAGATACTTTTAAAACAGATTGTAATTGCTCGGGAAATCGGTTTGCTGGTACACCGGACAGTTACAACAGATTATATAACATTAACAGACAGAAAGAGCAATGAAAAATTTAAGAGAATATTTAGAAGAACAGATAAATGAAAATCTGATACAGGCTGTTCTGAGTGCCGGCAGAAATAAAGATGGCATATCAAAAATAAAGATTCGTCCGATCCGGCTGAAAGGACAGATCTGTTATCAGGCATCTGCCACAGAAGGACAGAAAGTTCTGCATAAAAACTACGGGCGTACGGAACTGATTGAATATGTGGAAAAAGAACTTGCAGAGAATTTCAGACAGTTTCAGGCACAGGGTGCAGTAACAGACGGGGTTGTTCTTGTCAGTAAAAAGGGGAAAATGACTATTAAACAGAAACACCATGAACAGAAAGAAAAAGTTCAGATCCAGGCACATAACCGGGTGAAACAATATATTCTTAAAGAAGGTGTTCCGGTTCCGTTTTTGATCGATCTGGGAGTTATGAATGAACAGGGAAAGATTATCCATGCCAGATATGACAAATTCAGACAGATCAATCGTTTCCTTGAATTTATTGAAGATATACTTCCCAGACTTTCCAGAGACAGAGAAATAACGATTCTGGATTTTGGCTGTGGAAAGAGTTATCTTACCTTTGCCATGTATTATTATTTAAGAGAACTAAAAGGATATGATGTAAATATCATAGGTCTTGACCTGAAAACAGATGTAATTGAGAAATGTAATTCTCTGGCACTCAGATACGGATATGAGAAGCTGCATTTCTATCATGGTGATATTGCAGATTATGAAGGTGTATCCTGTGTGGATATGGTGGTAACGCTTCATGCCTGTGACACAGCTACCGATTATGCACTTGCCAAGGCAGTGGAATGGGGAGCTGAAGTCATTCTTTCCGTACCCTGCTGTCAGCATGAAGTTAATAAACAGATCAAAAATGAAATGCTGGAGCCGGTTCTGCGCTATGGAATCCTGAAAGAAAGGATGTCTGCGCTGATCACAGATGCTGTGCGTGCAGATCTTCTGGAGAGCAAAGGTTATGATACCCAGATCCTGGAGTTTATTGATATGGAACATACACCTAAGAATCTCCTGATCAGAGCAGTCAGAACAGGGAAAAGATCAGACCAGGGTAAGGTGGAGAAAATGCTTGCAGCCCTGAATATCCATCCTACACTGGACAGGCTTCTGAATGAAAAAGAACAGGAAGGGAGTGTGCGATGAAAAGGATACTGAAAAAAGCAGGTATTCTTCTTCTGGTATTTCTGCTTGGTACAGCAGGTACTGCATTGCTTCTTAACAGTGAATCCACAGATAACCGTTCTGATTTTAATGACGCAGTGTTTCCGGAAGTCATGGTGGATATGAATGATACGCTGATAAACCGGATGTATGGATATGCGCAGCCTATGCAGGCG
Source organism: Blautia sp. Marseille-P2398 (assembly GCF_964240315.1). Lineage (NCBI taxonomy): Bacteria > Bacillati > Bacillota > Clostridia > Lachnospirales > Lachnospiraceae > Blautia > Blautia sp. Marseille-P2398. The sequence goes on along the minus strand of NZ_CAXSTD010000013.1, from coordinate 38,348 downwards.
GATTTTAGCAGAGACAGTGTGACTCCTCTGGATACATCAAAAAAACTGACATTTAAAGTGAATCCCTATGATTCGGAAGTAAAGAGTTTTTCTTATGAGATCCGTACATCTGATGGAAGTAAAGTCCTTGAAAATAAGAAGATTAAGAATCTTGTAAAAGAAGATCAGTATTTGTCCGTAGACGTGGAGATTGGCAGTGATCTGCGTATGAATCAGGAATATTCCATGCAGATTGCCCTGGAACTGGATGAGGGTACAGCATATTATTATACGAGAGTTGTTTCCAGGTCACAGGTACATGCATCAGATTATGCAGCTTTTGTAAAATATTTTTATGAAGCGTGTCTTAACAAAGAGTCAGCAGATGCACTGGGAAGTTATCTGGAACCACAGACAACAGGAGCAGCAACGAATTACTCGGGAATTAATATTAATTCTTCCCTGAGTGAGATCAGTTGGGGGAATCTTGCTCCGCAGCTGTGTCAGGAGGGAATTCCTGTAATCAAAGAGATCAATGAGACAACTGCCAGCGTTGTGCTGGAATATCAGCTGACTTCGCAGAATGATGATGAGGAAACGGAATTATATGACGTAAAAGAATTTTACAGAATGAAATATCAGGATACCAGGATTTATCTGCTGGATTTCCAGCGTTCTGCAAATCAGGTCTTTGATGGTACACTGCCTGTTTATGAGGATGATGGGATTATCCTTGGAGTGCGCGATAAGAATGTAGAATATATGATGAATGATGCTGCTACTGTGATAGCTTTTGTGCAGGAGGGAGATTTGTGGTCCTATTCACCGGGCAATGAAAAGGTAAATCAGGTTTTCAGTTTCAGAAAATTGAAGGACGGAGATTTCCGCGATTCCAGAACTCAGCATGACATCAAGATCGTCAGAGTAACTGATGAAGGAGATATTGATTTCGTACTTTATGGATATATGAACAGAGGAAGCCATGAAGGATATGAAGGAATTGCAGTTTACCATTACAATCGTGATAAAAACGTGGCAGAAGAAAGAGCCTTTATCCCTGTTTCGGAATCATTTGAATTTCTTAAAAAAGATCTTGAAAAACTGTCCTATGTCAATGAAAAGAATGAGCTGTTTCTGATTCTGGCGAAGAATCTTTACAGGATCAATATCGAAGAGAACTCCAGTGAAATTCTTGAAAAAGGAATAAAAAATGCGAATTTTGTATCTTCCGATAATAATGACCATGCAGCCTGGCTGGTTTCAGAGGGGGATGAAAAGGGAAATATCAAGGAAATTGATTTTGATACCTGTAAAACCCGACTGATCGCACCGCAGAAAGGCCAGAGACTTCGTACAGTTGGATTTATGAATGAAGATCTGATTTATGGAATGCTGAATAAAGAAGATATTCTTACAGATGAGGAGGGACATAAATCTGTTGGGATCCGCATTCTGCGTATTGAAGATTTTGAAGGAAATGTAAAAAAAGAATACCGGAAAGACGGACTTTATATCACTGATATTTCAGTAGGAAATACTCTGATCGAGTTTGAACTTTCTGCAAAATCCGGAGAAACCTCTTATGTTGCCCAGAAGAAAGATACGATCATGAATAATAAAAAGGCAGCGGCAAATACAGTAAAAATCGAACTTATTTCTGCATCCAGGACAGGTGTTCGTGTGAAACTGGTATTTAACACAACCAAACAGACAGATTCTCCGCTGACTATGTATGCAAAGGTAAGCAGTTCCGACCGGAAAGACATTGTTCTGGACACTCAGATTCCTCAGGAAACAGCATATTATGTTTACGGACAGGGCGGACTGGACGGTATCTATACAGATCCGGCGAAGGCTGTATTGCGTGCAGATACGCTGGGAGGTGTAGTGCTGAACCGTACACAGCAGTATGTATGGGAACGTGGAAATAAAAAGACAAAAATGCAGATAGATACAGAAGGGATTCCGGAGATTGTGCTTCAGGGAACCTATGATATTAAAACCCTGAAAAAGAGCCTCAAAAAGACCGGAACTGTGATCGATCTTTCCGGCTGCAGTCTGGACAGTGTGCTGTACGAGATAAGTGCACAGCGTCCGGTAATTGCCAAAACGGGAGCAGATACAAGCGTGGTGATCGTAGGATATGATGAATATAATACCTGGCTGTATGATCCGGTTAAAAAAGAGACCTATCCGTATGGAATGAATGACAGTACGGATCTTTTCCAGAAAGCCGGAAATGTGTTTATCACCTATATAGAAACAGTAAATTACTGATGAAAAGCATAACCGGCAGGCAGCTGAGAACGGAGCGAACAGTAACGCGACAGCAACCTGCCGGTTATTCATCCAAAAAATTGTAAAAATGCTTCTTTACATTTCACTGATATTTGAGTATTCTAAAAAGGACAAACAGTGGCAGAGAAATTTATTGTTTAAACACGTTACTGTAAGAGTGAAACAGTAACAGCGAAACGGAGGAACGTACAGATGTTATATGAGAACATTAAAAAATTAGTACAGTACGGAGTAGAAACAGGGCTTACACCGGCCTGCGAGAAGAATTATACAATAAATCTTCTTCTGGATGTCTTTAAAGAAGACGAATATGTGGAACCTGAGGAAGAGTACAGGGATATCGATCTTGAAGAGGTATTAAATGCACTTCTGGATGAGGCTGTGAAGAGAAATCTCATAGAAGACAGTGTTGTGTACAGAGATCTTTTTGATACCAGACTTATGAACTGTCTGATGCCACGTCCGGCGCAGGTACAGAATGAGTTCTGGAGCAGATATGAGAAAGATCCACAGGAAGCAACCGATTACTTCTATAAACTCAGTCAGGACAGCGATTATATTCGTCGTTATCGTGTAAAGAAAGATCAGAAATGGACAGTAGACAGTGAATATGGTAAAATCGATATCACCATCAATCTTTCCAAACCGGAAAAAGATCCGAAGGCAATCGCTGCTGCCAAGCTTGTAAAATCCAGCAGTTATCCGAAATGTCTTCTTTGCCCGGAGAACGAAGGATATGCAGGAAGAGTTAATCATCCTGCCAGAGAGAATCACAGAATCATTCCTATCACTGTAAATGACAGTCCCTGGGGATTTCAGTATTCCCCATATGTGTATTACAATGAGCATTGCATCGTCTTTAACAGTCAGCATGTTCCGATGAAGATTGAGAAGAATACATTTATCAAACTTTTTGATTTTGTAAAACTTTTCCCGCATTACTTCCTGGGATCCAATGCAGACCTGCCTATCGTAGGCGGTTCTATTTTAAGTCACGATCATTTCCAGGGCGGACATTATACTTTCGCAATGGCAAAAGCACCGATCGAGAAACATGTGACTATTCCGGGATATGAGGATGTAGAAGCAGGTATTGTTAAATGGCCTCTTTCAGTTTTAAGGATCCGTCATAAGGATGAGAAGAGACTGATAGAGCTTGCTACACATGTTCTGGAAGCGTGGAGAGGTTATACAGACGAAAGTGCGTTTATCTTTGCTGAAACTGATGGAGAACCGCACAATACGATCACACCGATCGCCCGTAGATCCGGAGATATGTTTGAACTGGATCTCACACTTAGAAATAACATTACTACTGATGAGCATCCTCTTGGTGTATACCATCCGCATGCAGAGTATCACCATATCAAGAAAGAGAATATTGGTCTGATCGAAGTAATGGGACTTGCCGTACTTCCGGCAAGATTAAAAGAAGAACTGGAACTTCTGGCAGAATATATTCTGGAGGGAAAAGACATTTCTTCCAATGAGAAGATTGAGAAACATGCAGCGTGGGTTGCAGAATTCCTTCCGAAATATGACAACCTTGATAAAGACAACATTCAGGATGTTCTCAGAAAAGAAGTCGGTAATGTATTCGTTCATGTACTTGAGGATGCCGGCGTATATAAATGCACTGCTGAAGGCAGAGAAGCATTTATGAGGTTTATCAATAAATTATAAGGAATATTTTCAACCATAAGAAAACAGTGTTTACATAGCAGGATGACAAATCTGGTATTATTTACATATGAGCAGGTTGTGGCGGTTCTGATCAAAAGCCGGGCAGTCTGAAGATGTTTTTGAATGATTGGGAATGCATAGAGAACGTCCCGCATATTTTATGTTGGGACGTTTTTGCAAAATGGAGGTAAATATGTACAGAAAAAGACACAAAAGAGGAAAGCGTCTGGCAAGTGTGTTTCTGACTGTGGCACTGATCACTGCAACAGTTCCCGTACAGGCAGCAGAGTTCGGCACTCCGGACAGTTTTGAAGAGATTTTCAGTTCAGGGGAAGAAGATTCGTGCATAACTGATACAGAAAATACTTTGCCGGCAGCTTCTGATTCGGAGAAAGTAATGGCATCGGAACTGTCACCAACACCAACAGTGACTTCGACACCGGAGGGTACACCTGCACTGACAGAAACACCGACTCCTTCGGTCACACCGATGCCGTCTTCAACACCGACTCCTTCAGTCACACCATCACCATCTCCCACGCCGACGATTAATCCGGAGAAAGAGGTAATGCTCCGGTTTATAGACGGAGAAGGAAATGAATGCGAACAGCTGCGAACAGTGATGTCCTGGGGTGAATCTTTGATCCTTCCCAATGTACCGGATACAGGTGCACCAGATATGTGGAAACTGGAAAAAAATGAAAAACTTGGAGATGCGATCACTCTGAAGGGTGGAGATATTCTTACTCTGAAGAAAGGCGAGAGCTGGAATCTGTTTCTCGAAAAAGGCATCCTGAACTTCTATATGCCAAAGAAATGTACGGTTTCCCTTTATAATAATTCAGGAACCAGTGTGTTTTCCAATGGGATTCTGCAGGCATATGAGACAAAAAACGTCATACTTCCGGATATGCCATCATCTAAATACATTAATTATGGATGGACAGATACAAAGGGAAGTTCTGCTGTAAAATATGAACTGAATTCAGAATTTACAGTGACCGGCGACACAGATTTTTACATTGTGCGCCGTACAGCACTTCAGGTGAATTTTAAGACCAATACGGGGGCAAGCAACAGTAAATTTACCAGACTGAATCAGAAAGTCGGAAAAGGACTTACAGTTACAATGCCGCAGGTGCCTGTCAAGACAGGATATCAGTCTTTGGGATGGTCAAAGAGTAAAAAAGCCTCCAAAGCTGACTATAAAGCAGGCCAGAATGTGACTATATCAAAAACACTGACTCTCTATGCTGTATATAAGAAATTGCCTTACACAGTTACTTTCAATAACAATAATGGAACAAGTACCAGCAAAATTTATACTTCGCTCACCATGTATGCGTCAAAAAATCAGAAAGTGACACTGCCTGATGTGCCGAAAGTAAAGGGCTATACAAATCTGGGCTGGACAACTGAAAAGGGAGAAACAGAACCGGAATATTCAGCCGGTGATACAGTAAAGATTACAAAGGCAACTCAGTTCTATGCAGTGCGCAGAAAGAGTAATTATTATACGGTCAGCTACTATCTGGGAAATGGAAGCACTAATGCGGCTTATCAAAAACTTACTCAGACAGTAGAAGAGGGAACGGTTGTTACCTTTGCAAAAGTACCGGCAAGAACCGGTTATGTTAACCAGGGATGGTCAAGTAAGAAAAATTCTGAGAAAGCAACAGCAAAGGCGAAATGTACAGTCAACAAAAATATCACTCTTTATGCGGTACAGAAGAAGGCAGTACAGCTGACTTTTCACAGATGTGACGGCAGCACCTGGCAGAAAACGACTCTGGCAAAAGGAAGTTCTTATTCTCTTCCGGGCGTAAGGGATGCGGAAGGTTATACTTTTATGGGGTGGTCCACAAAACCAATGCAGAGTGTTTCTCCGCAGTATGAGGCAGAAGAAAAAATCACGGTAAATGGAAATGTGGATCTCTATGCAGTGGTATTTAACAGAACAACGGAAACAGACCTTACAGAGGATCAGCTTCCGCAGGTAGATATCTATAAATATAAACAGGTGATTTTTGTAGGTGATTCCCGTACGGAATTTATGGAAAATGTTCTGACAGGAATGGGAGAATCTGCGACTAAAAATGTGAAGTTTGTCTGCTCGGCAGGAAAGGGACTGGACTGGTTTACCACTACAGGATGGGCTCAGCTTTATTCCATAGTACAGCACGATTCCAACAGTATTCTTTCAAAGAAAACCGCAGTGATCTTTAATTTTGGAGTAAACGACTTGTCAAAATCTGCAGATTATGCGGAGTATTATAACTGGATTGCACCACAGCTTAAAAGCAAAGGATGTGAACTGTACTTCATGTCTGTAAATCCGGTGAATCGTCTGATGCTTCCCAATGCGGGAAGAGCGGACAGAAGTGAGGCGGCAGTCAGATCATTCAATCAGTATATGAAAGCAAATCTGTCTTCTGCTTATACTTATATTGATATGTATTCTTATCTGAAATCAACAGGATACAGCTTTGCCAGTGATCATTACGGAACCGGTACGGTAGATGACGGGCTTCACTATACTACAAGGACATATAAGCGTATTTTTGCAAAATGTATGGATTCATTGAGAGTGCCTGCCTGACCAAATGGCAGAGAGCATGATTTTGCTACACCTGACAAAAGAAAAAACATAGTTAAATACCAGATTACTCCTTGCGTGAAAACAGGGAATAGTCTATACTAAAAGGCGAGACGGCTGTTATCTGAAACAGCGTTTCGTCTTTTTGTGTAAGACCAGAACGATGAGGAGAAAGAGGAAACATAGATATGAAGTTAACAACAGTAAAAGAGATTTACAAAGAGAGAGAAAAATACCTGGATAAAGAGGTTACAGTAGGTGGATGGGTACGAAGCGTACGTGACTCCAAGACATTTGGATTTATCGTGCTTCACGACGGAAGCTTCTTTGAGACTCTTCAGGTAGTTTATCACGATACAATGGAGAACTTTGCTGAGATCAGCAAATTAAACGTAGGTGCAGCGATCATTGTCAAAGGTACACTGGTAGCAACTCCACAGGCAAAACAGCCATTTGAGATCCAGGCAGCAGAAGTTACAGTAGAGGGTAATTCTGCACCTGATTATCCGCTTCAGAAGAAACGCCACAGTCTTGAATACTTAAGAACCATCACACATCTCCGTCCGAGAACAAACACATTCCAGGCAGTATTTCGTGTACGTTCTCTGTGTGCCTATGCGATTCACCGTTTCTTCCAGGAGCAGGGATTTGTTTATGTGCATACTCCGCTGATCACAGGAAGCGACTGTGAAGGTGCAGGTGAGATGTTCCAGGTAACTACTCTGGATATGAACAACGTTCCGACAGATGACAAGGGTGCTGTAGATTACTCTCAGGATTTCTTTGGAAAAGAAACTAATCTGACAGTAAGCGGACAGTTAAACTGCGAGACTTTTGCACAGGCATTCCGCAATGTTTATACTTTCGGACCAACCTTCCGCGCTGAGAATTCCAACACAACCCGCCATGCGGCAGAGTTCTGGATGATCGAGCCGGAATGCGCATTTGCAGATTTAAATGACAACATGGATCTTGCAGAGGCAATGCTGAAATATGTGATCCGTTATGTACTGGAGAATGCACCGGAAGAGATGAATTTCTTCAATTCTTTTGTTGATAAGGGACTTCTGGACAGACTGAACCATGTGATCAATTCTGAGTTTGGTCATGTTACTTACACAGAAGCAGTAGAGCTTCTGGAGAAGAACAACGATAAATTTGACTACAAAGTATTCTGGGGATGCGATCTGCAGACAGAGCATGAACGTTATCTTACAGAAGAAATCTTTAAGAAACCTGTATTTGTAACAGATTATCCGAAAGAGATCAAAGCTTTCTACATGAAGATGAATGAGGATAACAAGACTGTTGCAGCTATGGACTGTCTGGTGCCTGGAATCGGTGAGATCATCGGTGGAAGCCAGAGAGAGGATGACATTGAGAAACTTGAGAAACGTATGGACGAGCTGGGACTTAAGAAAGAGGATTATGACTTCTATCTTGATCTTCGTAAATATGGTTCCACACGCCATTCAGGATTTGGTCTTGGATTTGAACGTTGCGTAATGTACCTTACCGGCATGGGCAACATCCGCGACGTAATTCCATTCCCAAGAACTGTTAAAAACTGTGATTTATAATTTGACTGATATCAGTATTGTGGGAGCATTGAAGCTGCAGAGCAATCCGCAGATATCAAAAATGTTATAGAAAGAGAGATTGGCATGAGATTTATTCATCTTGCAGATGTACACCTTGGTGCAGTTCCTGACAGGGGCTGTCCATGGAGCAGCAGGCGGGAGGAAGAAATCTGGGAAACTTTCCGCCGGGTTATTGCGGGTATCCGCGAGAATCCGGTGGATTTGTTATTTATAGCAGGAGATTTGTTCCACCGCCAGCCTCTTCTACGGGAACTGAAAGAAGTAAATAACCTGTTTTCCACCATCCCGGATACCCGGGTTTATCTGATGGCAGGAAATCATGACTATATTAAGGCTGATTCTTTTTACCGGGATTTTCAGTGGGAAAAGAATGTGACATTTTTTAAGAATGAACAGCTTACCTGTGTGAAAGATGAGAAACTGGATGTTTATGTATATGGACTGAGCTATGAACATCAGGAAATAGAGAATCCTCTGTATGATTCCATACATCCTGCAGAGGGAGAGGGGGTTCACATTTTACTGGCTCATGGTGGAGATGCGAAGCATATCCCCATGAATATCAAATCAATTGCTGCGTCAGGATTTGATTATATTGCATTAGGACATATTCATAAACCCCAGATTCTGATCCGGGATAATGCAGCTTATGCAGGTGCGTTGGAGCCTGTTGACAGAAATGATCTGGGTGATCATGGATACATAGAAGGACATCTGGAAAATGGAAGGCTTAAGACAAATTTTGTTCCTTTTGCCTGCCGTTCCTATGAGCAGATTCTTCTGATGCTGCGTGAAGATTCTACACAGGCATCTCTGGAGGATATGCTGAAGGCGGATCTGGCGAATAAAGGACGCATGAATATCTACAGGATCGTGATCCAGGGAACCAGGGCACCGGAGCTTCTGCTGCTTCCCGAGAGACTGAAGTCTTTTGGCTACGTAACAGAGGTTCTGGATGAATCAAAGCCTTCCTATGATCTGGAAGCACTTCAAAAAAAATATAGTGGAACACTGATCGGTGACTATATCAGTTATTTTCTTGAAAAAGACAGAAATGCAGTGGAGGAGAAGGCATTATATTATGGTCTTCAGGCTTTACTGGAAACAAGCAGGTGACAGACAGAATATGATTATCAGACAGTTAAATATTAAAAACTCTGGAGAAATCCATGATAAAACTTTAGAGTTTTCTCCGGGAATTAACGTTCTGTATGGAGAGAATGAAAGCGAAAGAGCGATAGTACATACGTATATTAAAAATATGTTTCTCGGAGATATCAGTGAAGCAATCTACGATAATGCAGTTTTTGCTGCGAAGTTAAAGAGTCCGACAGAACAGGATCTGGCTCGGGAGCTGCAAAAATTTATGACCGGCTATCAGGGAACTGCAGACAGCTCCATGGATCTGGGACGGGCCATGCAGATGCTCAAGATGTCCAGAAAGGGTTATCTGGTACAGGCAGACAGAAAACAGAAAGAGACAGAACAGGAGAGGCAGAAACTTCTGACCAGGATGGATGATATCATAAGTGATCTGAATGATCTGAATGGAAAGCTGGATCAGATTAATGAGAAAGAGGAGTCGTTACGGATGCATCCCGGAGATGAAAATGGTGCGGTTATTCTGGATGAGAGAATGGCACAGGCAAAGGCAAAAAGAAACAGCTTTGCAATGGGAATGCTGATATCGGCCGCTGCCGGCATCTTTGGATTGATTTTGACTGCGATTATAGCGGACAGTGTTTCGGTAAGTCTGATCGTAGCGGTTATTGCAGCTGCGTTGGTGGGATTTTGTGGAAAACAGCAGCTGAAGTATGCAAGGGAATTTCAGAAGAGAATACGGATGAAGAAACGTTGGGTATCCAGGCAGGAGAAACTCAGATGCAGTAAAGAAAATCTCAGACAGGACTATGATGAGAAAGAAACAGAACTTTGTAACCTTAAGGAAGAATACCGGGAATACGAAGAAAATTCTTTTCTGCTTACATCGGAAGAGCGGGAAGTACAGGCTCTGAATATGGCGATGGAAACCATAGAGAGAATGTCAGGAAATATTCATCTTCAGGTGGGACGAAAGCTGCAGATACGTACTTCTCAGATTTTGAGTGAGATTACAGATGGTGAATATCAGGACGTACAGATGGATGCGGCATCCCACATGACAGTAACTACCGGGAACGGAGCGGAAGCACTGGAATGTCTCAGCCGCGGCACTCTGGAGCTGATTTATTTTGCCATGCGCATGGCTGCAGGAGAGCTTCTGTGTCAGGAAGAAAGTCTGCCGGTGATACTGGATGATATCTTTGGGATGTATGAGGAAGAAGATCTTGAGGCAGTTCTTGAATGGATGTATAAGGAGAAAAAGCAGGTTATCATCAGTACCTGCAGTAAACGCGAGATGGAACTTCTGGACAGAGAGGGAATCCCTTATGGGAAGCAAATTATTTCCTGAATTTTAATCAGACTGCGAAGCAGTTATTCAGTGTAGGGCCGCATAGAAGAGTGGATTGCATTATATATAACAAAAAGAGAGATTTCATGTTCTGCAGGAATTTCGGATGAAACAGCCGGAACAGAACATGAAATCTCTTTTTATAAATTTTACAGAAGTTATTTATTTCTCATCATACTGAGCCATATAATTGCTTACGCAGCGGTTGATCCTGTCAACCGGGTTGAGCAGATAGCTTACGGACTGATCATGATTAAGAGTATCAATGATCAGGGCGATATATTTACTCATATCACAGGAAATGTAGTAATCTTTTGCAAGAAGCTCAGGAGACTGATAGATTAGGTTTGTAGTGAGCAGTTTGTCAAACACTCCTGCCTTATGAGCCTCATCAAATTTCTCGAGTCCGTTTGTAAACAGTCCGAAAGTAGAGCAGATATAAATTCTGCCTGCTCCTCTTTCCTTGAGGAGAGAAGAAATCTTAAGAACTGTATCACCGGAAGAAATCATATCATCGATCAGGATCATATCTTTGCCCTTAAGGTTTGGACCGAGGAATTCGTAAGCTGCGATTGGGTGACGTCCATTGATTCTCTTGGAGTAATCCAGACGTTTGTAATACATACCCATATCAACACCAAGGATATTGGCAAGATAGATTGCGCGGTTCATGCTTCCCTCATCAGGGCTGATGATCATGAAATGATCGTTGTCGATGTGAAGTCCTTTCTCATGATTGAGAAGAGCTTTGATAAACTGATAGGATGGCTGTATAGTCTCAAATCCATGCAGAGGTGTTGCATTCTGCACGCGCGCGTCATGTGCGTCAAAAGTGATGATGTTTTCCACACCCATACTTACAAGCTCCTGAAGTGCTGTTGCACAGTCCAGGGATTCTCTGCCGCTGCGGATATTCTGGCGGCTTTCGTACAGATAAGGCATGATCACGTTTACTCTGCGGGCTTTGCCGCCGATTGCGCCGATCACACGTTTCAGATCCTGAAAATGGTCATCAGGAGACATAAGATTCTCGTATGGTCCGATGCTGTAGGTAAGACTGTAGTTACATACATCAACCATCAGATAGATATCGTCACCACGTACAGATTCCATGATCGTACATTTCGCCTCACCGGAACCGAAACGTGCTGTCTGGACCGGTATCAGATAGGACTCTCTCTGATAACCCTCAAATGCAAAAGAATCAAGCTCTTCGTGGCTGCGCTCTTTACGCCACTGTATCAGCCATTCATTTACTTTTTCACCCAGATCCTTACAGCTGATCAGAGGGATCAGACCAAGTCTGCCCACCGGAAGTGTAGTTAAATCTTTAGTTGTTGCCTGTGCCATGTTTTATTTTCCTCCTAAAAAAATTTTCTGTATACGGATATCCTTTCCTTCCAGCTTCACCATACGGTAGTTGCTGGCGATTCTCGAAAAGGTTCGTTCGGAATAAGTATCCGAGAAATTTTCCAGTTTCAGATTTGTTGATATGATCGTAGACTTCCTGCGCATGATGCGTTCATTTATGCACAAAAACAACTGGGAAGAGACAAAGCTGTTTGTAAGTTCAGTTCCCAGGTCGTCGATGATCAGCAGATCGCTGTCAAATACAAATTCCTGTCCTTCTGTTTTATCTCTGGAGAATTTGGAGTCTGCCAGCAGTTCAAACAGATCAAATGCGGAAAAGTACATAACGCAATGTGCTGATTCCAGAAGATCATGAGCAATACAGTGAGAAAGAAAAGTCTTACCCACACCGGTATCACCGTAAAGAAACAGATTCTCAAAGGAACTGTCAAAATTTCTCACAAAACCTCTGGCAATATCATAAGCTCTCCGGGCCGTCTCTCTTTCTGTCAGTCCGGTAGCTTCGTTCTTCATTGTATCAGAATAATAATCAAAAGAAAAGTGGTCAAAGTTTTCTTTTTTGAGAATTTCTTTTAAATTGGACTGCGTATAGAGCAGTTCTATCTCTGCTTTCTTAAAACAGGTACATTTTTGGCTTCCGACGTAACCGGTATCCTGACAGACCGGACACTTATATGGAAGTTCCAGATAATCCTCCGGATATGAGTTACATACCAGCAGGGCATTGCGCTCCTGGGACAGAAGAGAGATTGCAGCTTTAAGGTCCTCAAGACCTGATGATTCTCCGCTTAAGAGTGCTCTTGCTTTTTTGGCGCTTAAGGTGGCAACCTCTTCATCTATTTCGTGGATGCGCGGGATTTTTTTATAAATCTCCTGAGTACGCTCCTCCAGAATACGTCTGTTCTGAGACTGGGTCTTGCTGTATTCCCGCATGATCGTATCATACTGATAATTCTGTAAAGGCATGACTTCACACCCTTTCGTTTGTTTTTTTGTAGCTGTTCAGTGACTTTCAGACGATTATGTCACTGCCGTTACTGATTCAGCAATTTCTTTTCATATTCGTTAAAGTCGTACTGTCGCTGATGGAAATTGTTAAACCGGTTTGATGCAGCCGGTTTGGAAGCTGCTTTTCGCTGGGGATTCTTTTCCAGCTTCTGGCGCTGATGCTGAGCATCGAGGAGCCGGACATCTGCAAGTGTACGGACATTTTTATCTTTCCATCCGGAAAGGATTTTATCTGCATACTGGAAACTTGGCTGTCCGGTAGAGAGAACTGTACGGCTGCAGGCTTCCTGGATGATATCCATGGTAAAACCATAATCATTCAGCCAGGTGTTCATAAGAGAAATCTCTGTATCTACCGGATTTCGTCCGCTGATTCCCATTGATTTAAAAATAGTAAAGTATTCTTTGGCATAACGGGAATTTGCCTCTTTTGCCATGGTGACAGTGGTGATTCCCTCATCTGCCCAGGCAAGAGCAACGGTTTCTATGTAACGCATACTCTTATGCCCGCGGCTGACACTGTATTCGATCAGGTACTCGATCAGATCAGGCGAGAATTTCAGCTCATCATAGAAAAACAGGATCTTTTTCATCTCGGTAGGAGTGAGCGTTTTGCCGAGATACTGTTCTGCGATATAGAGGAGCTGTACGATCTCATCATTTTGCTTTAATTCTTTTACACGGTCAGGAGACAGTGCAGTGGCTGAGTTGGTGGTCTGCTTCACAGGCTGTGCCGGTGCAGAAGAAGTACGGGTTTCTGTTTTTGTAACAGGGGCTGTCGAAACGGGTGTGTCGGAAGCAGCAGATTTTACAGGTGGTACATTCAATATGATATCTGCTATATCTTCGTTATTTCTGTAGGTTAAAGTAAGGAGTTTCTCTTTCTCCCAGTATTTCAGAGCGCGGATAATGTCACGTTCTGTACAGAAGAAATGATCAGCCATCTGCTCCAGACTGAAGGGTACAGAGGTGTCAGAAAGAAGCCTCAGAAGATAGATATATACTTTTACAAATTCTCCATTGGCCCCAGGCATATAGTTGTCTATGAAATTGTTGGTTAATACAGTTACTTCCGCATTGCGGGAATTCTGTAAAGTGATCATAGCCATGAATTTCCACTCTCTTTCATAATAATAAGATGTTAGGGTCAAAAGGTATTTTGCCCCTAACCTGATATCCACGAATTGCTCCGCTGCAAAGCAGCTCCCACAATTCTCAAACATTCGAAATCCGCTGATTTACTGCGTAAATCGCTACTTTCTCATGTTTGGCGGGTCCCAAGTTCAAAAGTCTTATCGTGCAAGCACGAACGACTTTTTGACCTTTTGACCCTGATATCATAATAATAAGATGTCAGAGTAAAAAAAGATATTTTTCCTCTGACTTGATATCTATGAATTATAGCACAACATTTTTTAAAAGAGAATAGGGGATTTTTGTCGAAGATTTCATCCACATTTGAATGTGGATAATGTGGATAATGTGGAAAGGTGAAATATGGTATATATTATTGGAAACCTGAAAAATGTTGAATTTCAGGGAAAAACGGAGTATTACGGGGACGAATAATGTCGAATTATGTTAAGTGATTTATGCACATATACATCCACATATGCAGGCAGATGAAAATGTGTATAACGATGTGGAAAATGTGGATAAGTGATCTGAACTGTTATAAATAAAGGAAGAACTGAGGGGGATAAAATGTTTATAACTTTTTAATGGAAATTGTCGACAGAGACACAAGTGTTCAGTATCTTCTATTGCTATAAGTGCTATAAGTTGGGCGGTTGTAAAAAACAGGACAATTCTGAAAAATTATTTTCCGAATTGTCCTGTGTAAATTGCTGATATTTATGTCAGGCAGAAACATTATTTACCCAGCAGATGCTCCCCGATATTTACAACATCTCCGGCTCCCATGGTGATGAGCAGATCACCCTCCTGGCAGTTGGAGAGCAGATAATTCTCAATCTCATCAAAGGTAGGGAAATACTCGCAGGGAGTTCCCAGTTCCTGAATACGCTTCTGCAGATCTTCAGAAGAAATTCCCAGAGTATCGGTTTCTCTTGCTGCATAAATATCCGCAACTACCACATGATCTGCCAGGCTGAGTGCTTTGGCAAACTCCGGAAGCAGAGCTTTGGTACGGGTATATGTATGTGGCTGGAATACACACCATAATTTCTTATGGGGATAATTGTGTGCGGCATGAAGAGTTGCTTCAATTTCTGTAGGATGATGTGCATAATCGTCTACGATCGTAACCCCTGCAACTTCTCCTTTATACTGGAAACGGCGGTCTGTTCCTGTGAAACTTCCAAGTCCCTTGATGATCACTTCTTCGGAAAGACCAAGAAGATGACCGAGGGCAATTGCTGCCAGTGCATTGGAAACATTGTGGATGCCCGGCACTTTCAGATAATAGCTGCCAACCTTAACGCCATTGCGCAGAACGGAGAAGGAAGCATGTCCATATTTGTCATAAGTGATATCTGCTGCCTGATAATCTGCATCATGTTCCAGACCATAAGTGATCACATTACATGGAAGATCCCGGATGATATCTTCATATTTCGGAGTATCTGCATTGATGATCAGTGTACCGTCAGCAGGAAGAAGCTCTGCAAAGCGGCGGAAGGAATGACGGATATCGTCAATATCCTTAAAGAAATCCAGATGGTCTGCATCCATATTCAGGATAATACTGATCTTCGGGAAAAAGCTCAGAAAGCTGTTTGTGTATTCGCAGGCTTCTGTGACAAAAGTCTCAGAATTGCCTACGCGGATGTTTCCGCCGATAGCAGGAAGAATACCTCCCACACTGATGGTCGGGTCACAGTCTCCTGCAAGAAGAATGTGAGATACCATAGATGTCGTGGTTGTTTTTCCATGAGTTCCGGAAATGGCAACAGGAGTATCATAATTCCTCATGATCTGTCCGAGAAGCTCTGCACGTGTGAGCATTGGAAGTCCTTTTTCCTTTGCACAGGCAAATTCCGGGTTGTCAGGATGGATAGCTGCGGTATATACCACAACATCTACGTCATCGGTAATGTTTGTGGCACGCTGTCCGTAATAGATGGTGGCTCCCTTTTTCTCCAGTGCCTGCGTAAGAGGACTGGATTTGGAATCGGAACCGGAAATGACAAAATCCTCGCCGAGAAGAATCTCGGCCAGTCCGCTCATGCTGATGCCGCCGATACCGATAAAATGTATATGAAGTGGTTTGTGAAAATCTATCTGATACATAGTATGTTCTCCTTGATTAATTATTTACAAATCTTTATAAATCCGGTAACTGTAACATATTCGCATAGTTACTGGAACTGTTTTATCTGTCTGTTTATTATACTCCCTGTGCCTTAAAATGAAAAGGACTTCTTTTGGTTGATAAAAAATTACAAAAAACGACATTGGATATATGAAAAATGCCTAATAATATATCGGTGGAAATACAGACTCAATAAAAAACGTGTGCAAAAATCATAAAAAAACAAAAAATGAGAAACAAAAATTGTAAATAATGTTCACTAACAGATAAAAGTGTGTTATAATTAAATAATCATAACCTGTAACTGTTCAGTGCCTCGCGAAACAGCAGACTGACGAATAGTTACCATAACTACAACAAGAGGTGATTGCATGATTAAGAAAGAAATGATAGCTATGCTTCTGGCCGGCGGTCAGGGCAGCAGACTGGGTGTACTGACAGAAAAAGTAGCGAAACCTGCAGTTGCTTTTGGCGGGAAATATCGTATCATAGATTTTCCTTTAAGTAACTGTATTAATTCAGGCATCGATACAGTAGGTGTATTGACACAGTATCAGCCATTGCGACTTAATACACATATCGGAATTGGTATTCCATGGGATCTTGACAGAAACGAAGGTGGTGTAACAGTACTGCCGCCTTACGAGAAGAGTACCAGCAGTGAGTGGTACACAGGAACAGCCAATGCAATCTTCCAGAATATGGATTACATGGAACAGTATAATCCGGATTATGTCCTGATCTTATCCGGTGACCATATCTATAAGATGGATTATGAAGTAATGCTTGATTTCCATAAAGCGAATAAAGCGGATGTGACGATTGCCTGTATGCCGGTACCTATTGAGGAAGCAAGCCGTTTTGGTATCATGGTAACAGATGACATAGGACGCATTACGGAGTTTGAGGAGAAACCGGAGCATCCAAGCAGCAATCTGGCGTCCATGGGAATTTATATTTTCAGCTGGCCTGCTTTAAAGGAAGCACTGATGTCTCTGAAGGATCAGAACAGCTGTGATTTTGGCAAACATGTTCTCCCATACTGCAAGGAGAAAGGTGAGAGACTTTTCGCCTACGAATACAATGGATACTGGAAGGATGTAGGAACACTGGGTTCTTATTGGGAGGCCAATATGGAACTGATCGATATTATTCCGGAATTTAATCTCTATGAAGAATTCTGGAAGATTTACACAAAGGGAGATATTATCCCGCCTCAGTATATTTCAGCAGATGCGGTTACAGACAGATGTCTGATCGGTGAGGGTGCAGAAATTTACGGGGAAATACATAATTCTGTGATCGGACCAAATGTTGTGATCGGAAAAGGCAGCGTGATCCGTGATTCCATTATCATGCGCAATTCTACCATTGGTGAGGGCGTACAGATGGATAAGGCTATTATTGCCGAGGATGTTACTATTGGAAACAATGTTGTACTGGGATGTGGTGAGGAAGCACCGAATGTGCTGAAACCTGCAGTTTATGCATTTGGAATTGCTACGGTTGGTGAACGCAGCGTGATCCCGGATAATGTAAGGATCGGAAAGAATACAGCAATCTCAGGTATAACTGTTCCTGAGGATTATCCTGATGGTGAGCTGGCCGGCGGACAGGTAATTACAGCAAAGGACGGTGACGAATAATGAGAGCGATAGGTATTATTTTGGCTGGTGGTAATAATAACCGCATGAGAGAATTATCAAATAAGAGGGCAATCGCAGCAATGCCGATCGCCGGAAGCTACAGAAGTATCGACTTCGCACTGAGCAACATGGCGAGTTCTCATATTCAGAGAGTTGCTGTTCTGACACAGTACAATGCCCGTTCTCTGAATGAACATTTAAGCTCTTCCAAATGGTGGGATTTCGGAAGAAAACAGGGTGGTCTCTTTGTATTTACACCTACGATCACAAAAGAGAACAGTCTGTGGTATCAGGGAACAGCAGATGCTATTTATCAGAATCTGGAATTCCTTAAAAGCAGTCATGAACCATATGTAGTGATCGCATCCGGCGACTGCATTTATAAGATGGATTACAACAAGGTTCTTGAATATCATATTGCGAAACGTGCAGATGTTACGGTAGTATGCACTACCTGCGATAATCCCAGTGAGATTGAGAGATTTGGTGTTCTCCGTATGAATGAGGACTGCAGGATTGAGGAATTTGAAGAGAAGCCAATGGTTTCTTCTTATAATACAATTTCAACAGGTATCTATGTTATCCGAAGAAGACAGCTGATCGAGCTGATCGAGAGAGCTGCGCTGGAAGGCAGACATGATTTTGTAAAGGATATTCTGATCCGCTACAAGAATCTTAAGAGAATCTATGGATATAAGATTGACACATACTGGAGCAATATCTCCACAGCAGAAGCATATTATAAGACAAATATGGATTTCCTGAAACCGGAGATCAGAAACTATTTCTTCAAACAGGAACCGACAATTAAGACAAAGATTGATGATCTGCCTCCTGCAAAATACAATCCGGGAGCACAGGTGAAGAATAGCCTGGTTGCCAGCGGATGTATTATCAATGGTACGGTGGAGAATTCCGTTCTTTTTAAAGACGTATTTGTAGGAAATAACTGCGTGATCAAGAACTCTGTGATTTTAAACAATGTATATCTGGGAGATAATACTCATATTGAGAACTGCATTGTTGAAAGCCGGGATACTATTCGTGCAAATTCGTATTACTGCGGCGACGGTGAAGTGAAGATCGTCGTGGAGAAAAATGACAGATATATACTGTAAATAAAACAGCCGGATAGATTCGGTAAATCGAAAGGAGTAAATTTGTATCATGAATATTACTGACGTGCGTGTGAGGAAGGTAGCAAAAGAAGGAAAGATGAAAGCGGTTGTTTCCATAACGATCGATGATGAATTTGTAGTACATGATATCAAGGTGATTGAAGGAGAAAAAGGGTTATTTATCGCTATGCCAAGCCGTAAGGCAACAGACGGAGAATATCGTGATATTGCACATCCGATCAATTCTGCAACACGTGACAGGATCCAGACGATCATTCTGGACAAGTTCCAGGAAGTTATGGATGCGGAACCGGAAGAAGCTGCAGCTGCGGAATAACCGGTGAATAAAGAACTGTAAACAGATAAGAAGCACAGGCACTGTCTCTGAAAAAGGGGCAGTGCCTGTTTTTTGCTGAGCATTAGTGAAGATAAAATGTTACATAATTATTACATAAATTAATAAAAAGTGTTGATTTTTTTACGAAATATGATATACTGGGTTTCAGATTAACGAGAAAGGTGATTAATTTATGAAGAAAAAAGTTTTTTCATTACTGCTGGCCGGAATGCTTACTTTTTCCATGGGAACAACTGCATATGCAACAGAAGATGCGATCGCTGACATGCAGGCTCAGAAACAGCAGGCAGAAGCCGGACTTGCCCAGACACAGGCGAATATTGACAGCCTTCAGAGCAAGAAGCAGGAGCTGGAGAACTATCTGTCTGATTTGAATACACAGTATGAAGACCTGACTAATGCGATTTCTGAACTCAGCATACAGGCCGGAGAGAAGGAGAATGAGCTGAAACAGCTTCACACAGAATTAAAGAAAGCTAAGAAAGCATTAAATAAACAGTACGATGATATGAAACTTCGTATTCAGTATATGTATGAGAATGGTGGTACATCTGCGTTAGAGACTTTGCTGTCATCTAAGGATCTTTCTGAGTTCCTCAACAATGCAGAGAGTGTTGCGAAGATTTCCCAGTATGACAGGACTATGCTGGAGAAATGCGAGAACCTTCAGAACACTATCAAAGATCAGGAAACAACTGCTGAGGAAGAGAAGGCTGCTATTGATCAGCTTCTTGAAGAGAGAGCGGCCAAACAGCAGGAGGTTCAGAATCTTGCAGCAAGCACAAGTGATAACATATCTTCCTATGTAAGCCAGATCAGCGCAAGCCAGGAAGAAGCAGCAGCACTGACTGCAGAAATCAACAATGCAGATAACAGCATTGCTCAGCTTGTGCAGCAGGCAGAAGAGGAAAAAGCAGCCAGAGAGGCAGCGCAGGCACAGGCCGAAGCAGAGGCGGCAGCGGCACAGGAACAGGATGCAGAAGAGAGTTCTGATGATTATGAAGAAGATACAGATTCCTATGAGGAAGACTCTTCGGACAGTCAGGATTCTTCGGAGACTGAAGGATCTGAGGATACTTCTGAAGATTCAGGGGATTCTGATGATGAAGATACATACGAAGAGAACGATGCAGATTTCTATGAGGGAGACTCTGACAGCAATGAATCAGAAGATACATCTGACAGCCAGGCATCCTCAGACAGTTCTTCCGGTCAGGGAAAATACCTTGGCAACTTTACACTGACTGCATATTGCAACTGTGCACAGTGCTGCGGTACAGCAGGTAACCTGACAGCCAGCGGAACAGTTCCGACAGCAGGACGTACTGTAGCTATGGCGGGAGTACCCTTTGGAACACAGCTTCTGATCAACGGAAATGTATACACAGTAGAGGATCTGGGAACACCTTATGGACATGTTGATATTTATTGTGACAGCCATTCAGAAGCATTAAGCTTCGGACTTCAGTCTGCTGAGGTTTATCAGTTGAACTGATAACAAAACAATAATGTGATTAAGAACTCTGGTAAAACAGGGTTCTTTTTTTCGGATTTTTGCCCGGATTGCTATAACATAGGTGGTTTAACTTGAGGATTCAGATGCCTGATGATAAAATGATATATCAGATTTATATACGGTAAAATATAATTGGAATGGAGATAAACAATGAGAATCTGTGGCTTTAATAAAACGACATTGCTGGACTATCCGGGAAAGGTAGCCAGTACTATATTTCTGGGTGGATGCAATTTCCGCTGTCCGTTCTGTCAGAATGGTATATTGGTTGTGGCTCCCGGAGAACAGCCGGATTACAGTCAGGAGGAACTTTTGACTTTTTTGAAAAAAAGAAAGGGAATTCTGGACGGGGTCTGCATTTCAGGAGGGGAACCTACACTGTCAGATGGTCTGGAGGAATTTCTGGGAAAAATCAAAGAGCTGGGCTATGCTGTTAAACTGGACACCAATGGCTCACGTCCGAAGATTGTAAAACATCTGGCAGAAGCCGGACTGATTGATAAAGTAGCTATGGATATCAAAGCCTGTCCGGATAACTATGGAAATCTGACCGGAATAGAAAAGCCTGATATGGACAGTATTTTTGAGACAGCAGATTTTCTGCTGCATGGGAATCTGGACTATGAATTCAGAACAACAGTAGTACGGGAACTGCATACGCAGAAGGATTTTGAAGAAATCGCCGGGTGGCTGGCAGGAGCGAAAGAATATTATCTGCAGGCTTATAAGGACTCAGATGGAGTCCTCAGGCCTGGATATGGAAGCTATACTTTTGAAGAACTTCAGAATTTTCAGAAGATTCTTCAAAAGACGATTTTATCTGTGGGAATCCGGGGCATCGATTAAACGATACCAGTAACCGCCGCGCATTTTTGGAATCTCTATATAGCTGCTTTCTTTGAAGTAAGGAAAGCCAAACATATTTGCCATAAAGCGTTCCTGCTGATTATAAACGCCGGGAACGCCGAGGATATACTGTCCGTTATTTCTTTGTCCTAAAAGCAAATATCCGAAATTATAATGCCCGTACTGGAGAAATCGGTTATTGCGCAGTGCACAGTAATGCCGCGGAAAACGCTTCAGATCATCAAGGTGTATCTTCCATGCAGCGATCAGTTCGCCATCGGAGAAGGGGGAAAATTCGGCAGAGGTTTTTCTGTTTTCTGCACTTCTTTCCGGGACAGGAGTGCTGGTATTTTCAGAACTATTGGTATCTTCAACAGTATTATCTGAGATAGTAGATGACGCTTCTCCTGGATTATCAGCAGACGTTCCCTGAGCCGGAATGTTGGCAGATGGTTCGACTGATAAAGTGTCGTCAGGAACTTTTGTAAGCGAGATATTTTCAGTTTTTTCTGAAATATCTTCTGGTTCTTCGGGCATTTCCTGTAATACCATACCTGCCGGAATTTCGGGTTTTTGTGAGGTGATTTTCACAGACTCAGGAATATCTGCGGCAGGCATAGCTTTTATTTCATGGAAATTCTCCGGACGTATAGGCTGATCGTCCCATTCAGTACCAAAGAATCCGCCGGTATCTGAAGTAATGATCATTCCGCCCAACTTACCCATTGCAACGCCGGAGTCATTCATATCTGTTGCATCTGTTATGATCAGGCATTCTACAGTTTCTTTTTCTGTCTCGCAGGTATCCAGAAGAATTCCGTTGATCAGGCCATCCTTTCGTGTAAATCCATAAATATTGCATTTTACATTTTCAGGCAGCCCCGGACAATGCAGATGAATCTCAACAGAACATTGCTGATCTTTTACTTCAACTTTAATAAATCCGCAGTTGCTGCCTTTCTTTCCGTTTTCATAGTCATATACATATGCGATAAAACGCCGATATCCAGACAAAATCCTTCCTCCGTAAAACCAGATTCAATAATGTATATGACTGTTACAAAAAAATATGCCACTGTTCATTCCGCTCTCAATAACAAAAATATTCAAAAAAATTAAAAAATTTGAAAAAATCTATTGACAAACTGCAATTTTATTAATATAATAGCACTTGCATTGACGAAGCGTGGCTCAGTTTGGTAGAGCGCTGCGTTCGGGACGCAGAGGTCGTGGGTTCGAATCCCGTCGCTTCGACTACGCATAGGAAGTCTGAAACCAATTGGTTTTCAGGCTTTCTTTTTGCTATTCTGGTAGTGATGCAACAGCAGAAAGGAAAAGAAAAGTTGACAGATCAGGAACGTTTTATGAAAGAAGCTATCCGTCAGGCGAAGAAGGCAGAAGATCTGGAAGAAGTGCCAATCGGCTGTGTGATCGTGCATGAGGGTAAGATCATCGCACGTGGATATAACAGAAGAAACACAGATAAAAATACACTCTCCCATGCAGAACTGAATGCAATTCGCAAAGCCAGTAAAAAACTTGGAGACTGGCGGCTGGAGGGATGCACTATGTATGTGACGCTGGAACCATGTCAGATGTGTTCCGGGGCACTTGTCCAGTCCAGAATAGATGAAGTAGTGATCGGCTGTATGAATGCCAAAGCGGGCTGCGCAGGTTCTGTGATGAATCTTTTACAGGTGGATGGATTTAATCATCAGGTAAAGATTACACAGGGAGTTCTGGAAGAGGAATGTTCTTCTATGTTGTCTGAGTTTTTCAGAAAGCTTCGTGAGAAAAAGAAGCAGGAAAAGGCAGCCCTTAAAGCTGCACAGGAAAATCCGGAGGGAGAACCGGAATAATAAAAGTAAAAGACAGACAAAAACAGGAAGAATCTTAAAGGCAATAAGAGTAATAAAAATAACAGAAGTAATGTTACAGGCAGAAATAAAAAGAGGCGAATAAAAAGAATGAAAAAAGATACAACAAACGACATGACCGTCGGCAGTCCGGTGAGTCTGATAATAAAATTTATGATCCCAATGTGCCTGGGAAATCTTTTTCAGCAGTTTTATAATATTGCAGATTCCATTGTTGCCGGAAAATTTATCGGAGTAAATGCCCTTGCAGCTATCGGAAGCACCGGTTCACTGATGTTTTTTGTGACCGGCTGGCTGAATGGACTCAGCAGTGGATTTGCGATTATCGTAGCCCAGATGTTCGGAGCGAAAAAATTTGACAGGATGCGCCATTATGTTGCCATGTCCATTTACCTTATGGCTGCATTTTCCATTGTCATGACCATAGGATTCAGTCTTGCGAACAAACCAATCCTGCATCTGATGAATTCGCCGGAAGAGGTATTTGGTGATGTAACTGCATATATGGGAATTATTTATGCAGGTCTTATTATCACAGGTGCATATAATGCACTTGCGGCTTTCCTGCGTGCGCTGGGTGACTCCAAGTCGCCATTGTATTTCCTGATCATTTCGGCTGTGATCAATGTTATTCTGGATGTAGTTTTTATTGTAGTCTTTGGAATGGGTGTAGAAGGATGCGGATATGCTACAGTGATCGCACAGGGAATTTCGGCAGTGTGCTGCCTGATTTATATTGTAAAAAGATTTCCGATCCTTCATCTGGAACGGAAGGATTTTGAGATATGCTGGGACAGTTTTGGCAGACTTCTGAAGCTTGGAATTCCTATGGGACTGCAGTTTTCGATTACAGCAATCGGAACCATTATTGTACAGAGCGCGGTCAATATTTACGGACCTGTACATATGGCCGGATTCTCTGCTGCCGGTAAGATCCAGAATATTTTTGCCACAGTATTTACAGCCTTCGGTGCAACTATAGCAACCTATGTAGGTCAGAACAGGGGCGCAGGAAAAATGGATCGTGTGAAACAGGGAGTCCGTTACACGCAGATGATGGTCCTGGGATGGAGCGTTTTTGTTATGTTCCTGATGTTTTTCTTCGGAAAATATCTGACATATCTTTTCGTAGATCCATCGGAACAGGACGTAGTAAATGTGTCTGTTACTTATTTCCGGACAGTATTCTGGGCATATCCGTTTCTCGGAAGTATTTTCCTCTATCGAAATACTCTGCAGGGAATGGGATATGGACTTGTACCAATGCTTGGCGGGGTATTTGAATTGGTGGCGAGAACCGGAATTGTCGTATTGATTGCGGGACATACTTCCTTTGCCGGTGTCTGTATGGCTGATCCGACCGCATGGATCGCCGCACTGATCCCACTGATTCCTTATTATTTTCATGTGATGAAGAAATATAAGAACAAAAGTCAGGTACAGGTAGTAGAGGATTAATTATTCTTTATCTGATGGAAATTGTATAAGGCTCTTTCCCGCTTCTGTTAATATATGGACTTTTGTAAACCACAAAAATAAGAAAAGCATTCAGAAAATTATCAACAGATAAAATTCTGAATGCTTTTTTATATGATGAGCTGCATCATGAATATTCTTTTTTGCGCGCCGCACTTCGGAATGGTCCCACAGACGTTACCTCTACAGTTAACTCAGCCCAGGCACCCTTACGGCACACAAGAGCTTCTGCTTAGTGCTGCTACATTCCTGTCCTGACACGGTTCACAGATTCCTGTTGCGTAAGACCCAAACGTCAACGCCACTTATAGAGGGCAGCTCCACAGGATACAAGCCTCGGATTGGCATCACCCCTGCTGTAGCGGATTGCAGGTACAGGGCACCGCTATCTCCCCGGCTGCGCATTTCTGATTATATAGGCAGGAGGCTGTTTTGTCAATAGTGAATCATTATAGTAAAACTTATTACTGGGAACGGAGTGAACAGTAACTAAAACTTTTCTAACACTATTGTATGAAAACGATAAATATTATATAATAAACAGAAATAAACTATCTTTATTCTGGAAATGGATATGCCAGAGTACACAACATGTCTTGTATGTATGGATATGGATAATTCTTAAAACACAGAAATGGAGGATACTATCATGATTAAAAGAATAGGTATGCTTACCAGCGGTGGTGACTGTCAGGCTCTTAACGCTACCATGCGAGGAGTAGTAAAGGGACTGAGCAACAATTTGGATGAACTGGAAGTTTATGGATTTGATGATGGATATAAAGGACTGATCTATGGTAAATACCGTATGCTCACATCCAAAGATTTTTCCGGAATCCTTACACAGGGCGGCACAATCCTCGGAACATCCAGACAGCCATTCAAACTGATGCGTGTCCCGGATGAGAATGGCCTGGACAAGGTTGAAGCAATGAAGCAGACTTATTATAAACTCTGCCTGGACTGCCTTGTGATCCTTGGCGGAAATGGTACACAGAAGACAGCAAACCTTCTGAGAGAAGAAGGACTGAACATTATCCATCTTCCAAAGACTATTGATAATGACATCTATGGCACAGACATGACCTTTGGTTTCCAGAGTGCGGTAAACATTGCCACAAATGCCATTGACTGTATCCATACGACAGCATCCTCACATGGACGTGTATTTATCGTAGAGATCATGGGACACAAGGTAGGAAGTCTGACACTTCATGCAGGTGTTGCAGGCGGTGCGGATATCATCCTGATTCCTGAGATCCCATATGATATCAAAAAAGTTACCGCAGCGATCCAGAAACGTGCCAAAGCAGGCAAGCGTTTCACAATCCTTGCAGTTGCAGAAGGTGCGATTTCCAAAGAAGACGCAGAACTTCCTAAAAAGAAATACAAAGAGAAACTGGAAGCCCGAGCAAAGAAATATCCGTCCGTTTCCTATGAGATTGCCGACCAGATCTACAAAGAGATCGGAAGCGAAGTCCGCGTTACAGTTCCGGGACATACACAGAGAGGCGGAGAACCATGTCCGTATGACCGCGTTCTTTCCACAAGAATCGGTGCAGGTGCAGCGCAGGCGATTATGGATGGTGAATATGGCATCATGATCGGCGTGGTAAACGGCAAAATTAAACGTGTACCTCTTGAAGAGTGTGCAGGTAAGCTTAAGATGGTATCACCGAAAGATCAGCTTGTAGTTGCTGCCAAACAGATCGGTATCAGCTTTGGTGACTGATTAAGTGAAACAGTACTTGACTGACAGATACTTTTTCATATAAGATATGGATGTAAAAAAGACCGCCGCGGGAATTTTTTCCGCGGCGGCTGTGATAATAAGATAGAGATAACTATTTGGCGCGCTGCTGACAGTGGGGGTGCTGAATAGTTACGATAGGAGTTTACTCATGAGTTACACTGCTCTTTACAGAAAGTTCAGACCGGATAATTTCGCGGATGTCAAAGGTCAGGATCACATAGTGACTACTCTGACAAATCAGATTAAGCATAACCGTATCGGCCATGCGTATCTGTTCTGTGGCACCAGAGGAACCGGTAAAACAACAGTAGCCAAAATTCTGGCGAAGGCAGTCAACTGTGAGCATCCCGTAAATGGCAGCCCCTGTAATGAATGTGCCATGTGCAAGGCAATCCAGGCAGGAACTGCAATGAATGTGATCGAGATCGATGCTGCATCCAACAATGGTGTGGATAATATACGTGAGATCAGAGAAGAGGTTTCTTACCGCCCTACAGAAGGTAAATATAAAGTATATATTATTGATGAGGTTCATATGCTTTCCACAGGTGCCTTCAATGCCCTGCTGAAAACACTGGAGGAACCACCGTCTTATGTTATGTTTATCCTGGCAACTACAGAGGCGCACAAGATTCCGATTACGATTTTATCCAGATGCCAGAGATATGATTTCCACAGAATCACCATAGACACTATCGCGGCCAGACTGGATGAACTGCTCAAAGTTGAAGGTGTAGAAGCTGAGGAAAAAGCAGTCCGATATGTAGCGAAAGCGGGAGATGGTTCCATGCGAGATGCGCTCAGCCTTCTCGACCAGTGTATTGCTTTTTATCTTGGACAGGAACTTACCTATGATAAAGTTCTGGAGGTTCTGGGAGCCGTTGACACCGAAGTGTTTAGCAAGCTTTTGCGCAAAGTGATCCGGGGAGATGTGACAGGTTCCATTCATATCCTGGAGGAACTGATCGTAGGAGGCAGGGAACTGAGCCAGTTTGTGGGAGATTTTACCTGGTATATGAGAAATCTTCTTCTCGTTAAGACTTCTGAGAATCCGGAGGAAGCGATCGATGTCTCATCCGACAACATGAAGCTTCTGAAAGAAGAGAGCACCATGCTGGATGTGGAGACGCTGATGCGGTATATCCGTATTTTTTCGGATTTGTCCAACCAGATCCGATATGCAACCCAGAAAAGGGTTCTCGTGGAGATTGCACTGATCAAGCTGTGCCGTCCTGCAATGGAGACTAATCTGGATTCTGTTCTGGACAGACTGCGTGTGCTGGAACAGCGGATGGATGAACGTCCGGTACAGCAGGTGATCGTGCAGCAGGGTTCAGGGAAAATGCCGGCAGAAACCGGAGCAGTTCAGGAACCGGCGGGAAACAAAGCACCGGCGAAAGCTGCACCGGAAGATTTGCAGAAGATCGTGGCAGGCTGGAGAGTGATCACAGGACAGACAACAGGGATGTTCAAGCAGATGCTTCAGAAATCTGTTCCGAAGTATAACAGTGAGACAGGAGAACCTGTTCTTTATGTGGAATTTCAGGATTTTCTGGGGCAGTCCTATGTGGACAATTCGGAAGCGAAGAAAGAGCTTCAGGACATCATCACTGCTCAGACAGGAAAAACAGTAGAGATCCAGATGCTGGTGGCAGATAAGCATCAGCATACAAATCTGGCAAATATCACAGTGGACCAGGCGATAAAGAATAATATCCACATGGATGTTGTGATAGAGGAAGATCCTGATGAGGAAAAAGGAGAATAAATATTCTCCTTATAGGAAAAGGCAGTAAATAATAAGGCAATAAATAGCAAGGAGGACATCACAAATGGCAAAACGTGGAGGATTCCCGGGAATGGGTATGCCGGGAAATATGAATAATCTTATGAAACAGGCGCAGAAAATGCAGCGCCAGATGGAAGAGAACCAGAAAGCTCTGGAAGAGAAAGAATTTACGGCTACTGCAGGAGGCGGAGCTGTAGAGGTAACTATCTCCGGTAAGAGAGAGGTGACAAAAGTAAAGCTTCAGGAGGAAGTTGTAGATCCGGATGACATCGAAATGCTGGAAGATCTCATCGTTGCAGCTACAAACGAAGCACTTCGCAAAGTGGAAGAAGAATCTACAGCTGTTATGTCTAAACTGACAGGTGGTCTGGGCGGACTTGGCGGAGGTCTTCCATTCTGATGGAATACTACAGCAGTCATATCAATAAGCTGATCGAGCAGCTTTCCCATCTTCCGGGAATCGGTGCGAAATCAGCACAGAGACTGGCATTTCACATCATGAATATGCCAAAGGATCAGGTAGAGCAGCTTACCTCTTCCATTACCGGTGCCAGAGAGAATGTACAGTATTGCAAGTGCTGCTGTACTCTGACAGACAGAGAGATCTGTCCCATCTGCAGCAATGATAAGCGTGATCATTCAGTGATCATGGTGGTAGAGAATACAAGAGATCTTGCAGCTTATGAAAAAACAGGCAAGTTTGATGGCGTTTATCATGTTCTTCATGGTGCAATCTCTCCAATGCTTGGAATCGGGCCGGATGATATCAAACTGAAAGAACTCATGCAGCGTCTGGCAAAGGATGAGGTAAAGGAAGTGATCATTGCTACCAACTCCAGTCTGGAGGGGGAAACAACGGCAATGTATATCAGTAAGCTGATCAAACCTACCGGGATTAAAGTCAGCAGGATCGCAAGCGGAGTTCCAGTAGGAGGAGATCTGGAATATATTGACGAAGTGACTCTTTTACGTGCTCTTGAGGGGCGTGTGGAGCTTTAAGGTTACTGTTCTGACAAAAGATCATCGGAAAAGGAGGCATCACTTTGTCTAAAAAGAAAGCAACTTCTTCTGACGTGGCAAAGAGGGCAGGAGTCTCCCAGGCAACTGTTTCCATGGTCCTGAATAAGAAATATAATGTTTCTTTTTCCAGAGAAACAGTGGAGAAGGTAGAGCAGGCAGCCAGAGAATTAGGCTATCATCTTCCCGGACGAAAGAACAGAAAAGAAAGCCGGAAAGAGAAGCTGATCGTTGTTTTTTGCCCTACGCTTACAAGCCCGTATTATGTATTGCTTCTGCAGGGAATTGAGGCAGTGGCGAACAAACAGGGATATGGTGTCTTTATCTGTAATACACAGAGAGATCCCCGTCTGGAGGAGAAGTATCTGCGTATGATGGGTACAATAGAGCCGCTTGGCATTATCTACTGCTGTAATCCAAATCCGGATTTTCAGCAGCAGGTAGAGGAACTGGCGCAGACAATCCCACTGGTTATCATCAGTAATAAAGAGAAAACTACAACTATAGATGCCATTAATCAGGATAATACAGTTGTGGGAAGGATGATGGCAAGACATCTGCTTGATCTGGGGCACAGAGATGTAGCGTTTATCACTCCGCCCCTGACAAGGAGACAATGGCAGAGAACAAAACGTGTAAATGGTTTTGTGAAAGAGTTTGAGAAAGAAGGCCTGAAGGATCATGTGATCATTAAGGCTGCGGATGAAGCTATCGATATGCAGATCCCACGGATGGATTCGGAATATTCGATGGGTTATGAGCTTACTATGGAGCTTCTGGATGAAGGCAGGGAATTTACAGCTATTGCAGGCCAGAATGATATGATGGCTATTGGTGCGCTGGATGCTCTCCATGAAGCAAGGATTCATGTACCCAAGGATGTATCGGTGATTGGGTGCGATAATATCTTTTATTCGGGAATACGGAAGATCTCTCTTACTACGATCGATCATTTCGTAGCCCTTAAAGGCAGAGATGCCTGTGATATTATACTGCGCAAAATCGATGAGCAGGACCGTTTTCTCACAGATTCTGCTCCTGCCAGTCTCTATAATATTGAATATACCCCCAAGCTGATAGCGAGACGCACTACGGGGTATGTCAGAACCAAAAAAAATAATTAAATACGTCGAATGAAAATTATTAATAATAATTTATCGAAACTGCAGAACAGTTATTTGGTATAGAGCTGTGTGGCGAGGCAGATTGCGAATATCTACCCGGCAGGCATTTTCTGGAAACGTACCAAAATTTCAGGATGTGCGGCTGAAATCCGATATCAGAAATGATTTCTGACGGAGGTTTTCTGCAACAGCAAAGACAGCGAACAGTTACGAAAAGAAATGGTTATAAAACATATTGTATATTGCATGTTGATAACAACGAATATATGCTTTGACTGAAAAATAAAGAATTAATAAGATATGCGATTATTAATAAAGAAATTATTAATAATCTTTTGCCGCGCTTGACCTGAATGTAAAGTCTGTTATAATGAAACCATCAGATCAATGAACGATTATGACAAGCAAAAATCAGGAGGGTTAAGAACATGAAATTTTTTATTGACACAGCAAAAGTAGAAGATATTAAGGCAGCTAATGATATGGGTGTAATCTGTGGTGTTACCACAAATCCGTCTCTTATCGCAAAAGAAGGAAGAGATTTCAAGGAAGTAATCAAAGAGATCACATCTATCGTAGACGGACCGATCAGCGGTGAAGTAAAAGCTACTACAACAGATGCAGAAGGAATGATCAAAGAGGGACGTGAGATTGCAGCCATTCATCCGAATATGATTGTTAAAATTCCTATGACAGTAGAAGGTCTGAAAGCAGTTAAGGTTCTTCATGCAGAAGGAATCAAGACAAACGTTACTCTGATCTTCACTGCTAACCAGGCACTTCTGGCTGCAAGAGCAGGTGCTACTTATGTATCTCCGTTTCTTGGAAGACTGGATGACATTTCTACAAGAGGTGTTGATCTGATTCGCGAGATCGCTGAGATTTTTGAAGTGGCAGGAATCGAGACAGAAATCATCGCAGCAAGCGTAAGAAATCCGATCCATGTAACAGACTGTGCACTTGCAGGTGCTGACATTGCAACTGTTCCGTACAATGTAATCGTACAGATGACAAAACATCCTCTGACAGATGCAGGTATTGAGAAATTCCAGAAAGATTATAAAGCAGTATTCGGCGAATAAGGAGAATTTACCACAATGGAAAAATTAGAACTTCAGAAAATTGCAAACGAAGTCCGTAAAGACATCGTTACTGCATTACATTCTGCAAAAGCAGGACATCCGGGCGGATCTCTGTCTGCAGCAGATGTATTCACTTATTTATATTTTGAAGAAATGAATATTGATCCAAAGGATCCTAAGAAGGCTGATCGTGACCGTTTCGTACTTTCCAAAGGCCACACAGCACCGGGATACTACTCTGCACTTGCAGAAAGAGGCTTTTTCCCAAAAGAAGATCTGAAGACTCTTCGTCATCTGGGTTCCTATTTACAGGGACATCCGGATATGAAACATATCCCGGGTGTTGATATGTCCAGCGGTTCTCTGGGACAGGGAATCTCTGCAGCAGTTGGTATGGCGCTTTCTGCCAAATTAAGCAATGAAAGCTATCGTGTATACACCTTATTAGGCGACGGCGAAATTCAGGAAGGCCAGGTTTGGGAAGCTGCTATGTTTGCAGGCTTCAGAAAACTGGACAATCTTGTAGTGATCGTGGATAATAATGGACTTCAGATCGACGGTAAGGTTGATGAAGTATGTTCTCCATACCCGATTGATAAGAAATTTGAGGCATTTAACTTCCATGTGATTAACGTTGCAGACGGAAATGATATGGATCAGTTAAGAGCTGCTTTTGATGAAGCAAAAGCTACTAAGGGAATGCCTACAGCTATCATTATGAAAACTGTAAAAGGAAAAGGTGTTTCCTTTATGGAAAATCAGGTTGGATGGCATGGAAAAGCTCCGAATGACGAGCAGTATGCACAGGCAATGGAAGAGTTAGAAAAGGCAGGTGAAGCATTATGTCAGAAGTAAAGAAGATCGCAACAAGAGCAAGCTACGGTGCTGCGCTGGTTGAATTAGGTAAGAAACATGAGAACCTGGTCGTTCTGGACGCTGACCTTGCTGCAGCTACTCAGACTGGCGTATTCAAAAAAGAATTTCCGGAGCGTCATATTGACTGTGGTATTGCCGAGTGTAATATGATGGGCATTGCCGCAGGTCTGGCTACTACAGGAAAAGTTCCATTTGCCAGCACATTTGCAATGTTTGCAGCAGGACGTGCTTTTGAGCAGGTTCGTAATTCTATTGCATATCCGAAGATCAATGTAAAAATTGGCGCTACTCATGGCGGAATTTCTGTAGGTGAAGATGGTGCTACCCATCAGTGTTGTGAGGATTTTGCTCTTATGAGAGTAATTCCGGGAATGGTTGTTGCCTGCCCTTCTGATGATATTGAAGCAAAAGCTATGGTAGAAGCAGCTTATGAGCATGTTGGTCCTGTATATATGAGATTTGGACGTCTGGCAGTTCCGGTTATCAATGACAGACCGGACTATAAATTTGAATTAGGCAAAGGTATTGTCCTTCGTGAAGGAAAAGACCTTACGATCATTGCAAACGGTCTCTGCGTAGCTCCTGCTCTTGAAGCTGCAGAGAAGCTTGCGGCAGACGGCGTAGATGCAAAAGTAATCAATATCCATACGATTAAGCCTCTGGATGAAGAACTTGTAGTTGCAGCAGCCAAAGAAACAGGCAAGGTTGTAACTGTAGAAGAGCATTCAGTAATCGGCGGACTTGGCGGAGCAGTATGCGAATGCCTGTCTGAGAAAGCACCTGTACCTGTAAAACGTATCGGTGTAAATGATGTATTCGGAGAATCCGGTCCTGCCACAGCTCTTCTTGAGAAATATGGTCTTGATGCAGAAGGCATCTACAAACAGATCAAAGAATTTGTATAATTTACGATTCCCTGTGTGATGATATCTGCCAGAGAGATTACCGTAGACAGGCGGGTAGTCTGAAGGGTTAGCTGTTCCAGTACACCTGCGATGTTTACAATCCCTGTGATATGGATATCACCAACAGGAGGAAGTTCTTTCTGAACTGCAGCACCTGGGTAAAGTGCACCATCTGCGATGGTCACATACCCCAGGTGCTTTTTTTGTCCAAGAGAGGCATCCACTGCAATAACCAGACCTTCGGGATGCAGAACTTTGATCTGGCGGGAAATTCTGGAAAGATTTAAAGCATGTACGGGGCTTTTCAGGGTACCGTAAACATAAACGCCATGAGTGTCCGTATTCAGATGTTCAAGTAACTGGTGTCCGATATAGGGACCGAGACAGTCTCCTGTCACGCGGTCACTTCCGATACACAGAAAAACCAGTTCCGACCATCTGCCGGGATATTGAAGAATACATTTATTTAAAAGAAAAGCGATTTCCTCAGCAGAACTGCTTTTCTGTGAGTCCACATAAAATACCATAAAACCTCCCTGATCGTATTATGTACTCGCAGAGTCTCTATTGTACCTGCACAAAAAGATTTCGAGAGCACATTATTGATTATATCTTTTAATTGCTATAGTCCCTTTGCTTCATAACAACAAGCTGCGAAGAGGCTTCTGATAACATCATATCCTTACCGGGATAAAAATATGCACTGTGCAAAATCTGTCGCCAAATTCTGGTAAATTCCTCTTACAATGTGATAAAATCTGCAATTTATCTGTGTTATCCTGATACCCGAAGGGGTGATGAGAGATGATAGAAGTAATCTATAAGGACGAATCTCAGGAAGGACAAAATGGTGAGGAACCGTTTGGATTACCCAGAAATATACGCCAGATCGGCCTGGCAGCCGAAGATTACAGGATTTATATGGAGGACTATGTGTACACATTTCTGGTAAGACTTGCCAGAACGGAAGACTCTCTGGGGGAAGCAAAAACCAGAGTGGCAGTTCTTACAGGAAATCTTAAATGGCGTTCTCAGACAGCTTATCTGTTTATCAAAGGTGCTATTATAGCGGAGGAGATGGAGGCAGCACCTGATCATATCGATTTTTCGGAAAATCAATGGAAGCAGATACAGGAAGCCCAGAAGGAGTACTTCGAAGATCAGGAGATTGTGGGATGGTTCTTTTCACAGCCTCAGCTTCTCCTGAAAGTATCGGAAGTGATGTCAAAAGTACACATGAAACATTTTGGAGGAGAAAAAGTCCTGATGCTTATGGAACCTCAGGAAAGGGAAGATGCTTTTTTCCGTTATGAAAACAATGAAATGGTGCGTCTGGGAGGGTATTATCTTTATTATGAAAAAAATCCCGGTATGCAGACGTATATGATCGACAAAAATGAAGAACTTCAGCCGGAACCTCAGGAAAAATATGAAGATCAGGCTGTGAAAGATTTTCGCAAAATAATTGCAGATAAAAAGGAAACCAGGAAGGAGCCGGCAGCTCCTTCTGTTTTTTCATATGGATTAACTGCATGTCTGGCAATTGCAGTACTGACAGTGGGTGTTAATTTTTACAGAAGTTACCAGAATGTAAAACAGAACGAAAAGGAGAGCGCGACGGTTTCTTCGGTGATCGTTGAGGAGATAACGCCGTCTCCTGTTGCCGGGACTTCGAACAATGAAGCTGTCAGGCAGCATAAACAATACCGGACAGATACTATACAAAATGATGCAGGGAAGAATAAAAAGAATAATGAAGAGAATGATGAAGAGAATAATCAAAGCACCAGTGAAAAAGAAAATTCTGAAAAGAAAAACAATACTTCAGAGAAAAAAATATCAGCAGAGCAGACAGATACAGAACAAAAATCGGACAAAACAGAACAGCTTCCGGATGTAAAGACAGAAAAAGCAGATAAAACCGAACAAATCTACCAGCAGGAAGCAGATGAACGTAAAGCACAGAAACGTGTCAGGGAAGCTGTGCAGAAGGAAAACAGCGAAGCAGCGGGAAAAGCCCATGAGTCATATGTGATTCAGCCCGGCGATACTCTTTTTCAGATAAGTATGGACAGATACGGAAGTATCGAAGCCATAAGTCAGATCTGCAAATTGAATGGGATGTCAGCGGACGAAATCATTTATCCGGGACAAGTAATTGTATTACCTTAGAAAACTGTGCTATAATAAATGGCAAAAACTGAAACCTGATAATCAACAAAATGAAAGTGAGAAATAAGGTAAAGGCTAAAATGGCAAATACATTTAAGAAAATAATAAAAAAACATAAAAAGAAAAAGCTTCAGGCAGAGAGAAACAGAAAAGCGAAAGCCCGGGAGAGAGCTGAAGAGGAATATGCAGATGATTATGAGCGCAGATTGTCCCGCCACAAAAGAAGTGTAGTGAAAAAGACAGTTATTACAGTGGTGGCGATAGCTGCTGCTGTAACGGCTGTGGGATTTTACATAGAGAAGAGAAGCTATCATACTTATAAAGTAGTCCAGACAAGTGAGCAGGAGGATATTGTTTCTACAAATTATGTTGAAATAGACGGAAATATCCTTCGATACAGTCCGGACGGAGTTTCGCTTGTTTCTGATAAGATGAGTACATTATGGAGTGAAACCTATCAGATGCAGAATCCTGTGGCAGATGTCAATGGAACTCGTGCGGTGATTGCGGATAAAGATGGAACAACTTTGGAGATTTATGATAAATCAGGAAAAACAGGCAGTGTAACTACTTCCTACAGTATTGTCAAAGCAAAAGTATCCAAAAGCGGTCTTGTTGCGGCAATCCTGGATGGTGGAGATGATACATGGATTGATTTTTATGGTACAGATGGAAGTCTGATTGCTGAAAATCAGACGAAGATAGATGATCCGGGATATCCCCTTGATATTGCTGTATCTGAAGACGGAGTGATCATGATGGTAACCTATCAGTTCGTAGATGGAAGTGATACGACCAGTTATGTGGCATTTTACAATTTTGGAGATGTAGGACAGAACGAGGATGACAGAATTGTCAGTGGATATAAGTATGAAGGCGTGGTAGTTCCGCAGATCCAGTATCTTGATAATAACCGGTCTGTAGCACTTAAAGATAATGGATTTACAATTTATCATGGAAGCCAGATTCCGAAGGAAGTAAAAACAGTAAAAGTAGATAAAGAAATTGTCAGTACTTTTTATGATAATGATATGATTGGTCTTGTGTTTAAGAATGACAGTAAAGACAAACAGTATACAATGGAAGTTTATACTACAGATGGCAAATTGAAATTCAAAGAAAACTTCAATATTCCATATACGACGATTAAATTAAGCGGTGGAAATATTCTGATGTACAACAGTTCCCAGATGTGTGTAATGAACAGCAGGGGAGTACAGAAATATCTTGGCAGTGTGGATGGAACGATCAAAGATTTCTTCAAAATCGGAATGAACAGATATCTTCTGGTATTGGACAGCGGTGTAGAGATAATAAAACTTAGTTAGGAGGATGAAAATGGCTTTAACGTGGGCCGGAGTCATTACGATACTTTTTCTGGCGGCTGCATGTGTCAGAGGTTATAGGCGGGGACTGATAAAAGAACTGGTTTCGCTTGTATGTGTTTTTCTGTCGATGGCGATCGTGTGGTTTATAAATCCTTATGTAAATGAGTTTATTCGGGAAAATACATCAATTTATGAAAAAGTACAGGAAAGCTGCCGGGAGTTTGTAGGAGAGGAATACAGCACATGGACAGGCAGTGGAGAAAGCCAGACTGAATTTATAAATGAAATGAATCTCCCGGAACTGCTGAGGAATGGACTGGTTCAGAATAATAATTCTGACAGTTACCAGTATTTGGCTGTAACTACATTTTCGGATTATATTGCTCAATATCTGGCGAGAATGGCAGTGAATGGAATTTCTTTCCTGATTTCTCTGCTGATGTCGACGATTATGGTGAGGAGTATCACATGGATGCTGAATCTTGTGACGAGATTACCTGTGCTGCATGGCATGAACAAGGTAGCAGGAGCGTTGCTGGGGGCAGTTAAATTCCTTATAGTAATATGGATTATCTTTCTGGCTCTCACCATTGTGTGCAATACAAAGGCTGGTGAGGCGGCCCTTCAGATCATTAAGAAAGATTGCATCCTGAGTTTCATATATGACAGAGATATCCTGATCAGGATATTTATGAGTATCTTCTATTAAAAAGGTTTGGTATCTGTGGACCGTAGGTATCGGATCCAAATGTCTTCCTGCGCAAATGCGAACGATTTTTGAATGTTTACTCTGATATTGGGGCGTTAAAAACGAGGATATTATAGCGATATCGGAGATGGTGTAAAAAACATGTAAAAAAATGTAAAATAATACTTGACGCAAAAAGAAAATAATGATATGATAAATCCGCTTCTGAGTGAGGCGGATTTTTTTTGACAGACAACAGAGATTTGGTTGAATAAAGTTGAAAAAAATATAAAAAAAGTGTTGACAGGAAACTGAAGACATGATATTATATCAGAGTTGCTGATGCAGATGAAAAAAGAACTTAAAAAATAAAATAAAAAAGTTCTTGACAAAGCAAAAAGCAAGTGATATAATAAATGAGCTGTCAGCCGAGAGGTGAAGACAGACAACCTTGATAACTAAACAGTGAAACACATACGATTCTCGAAAATTCTTTACATTTTTAAGAACGGTTT
>NZ_CAXSTD010000012.1:0-141530 GCF_964240315.1 Blautia sp. Marseille-P2398 | reverse complement strand
AAATCCATGCAGAAGTAAATTCTACAGGTATAGAATTTACTCTTGCAAGGTAGAATTTAAAAATACATTTAACCGTGTACGAAATATGTTAACTTTAAACCAATAATATAATGTCAGATAAAAAAAGGAGAAATTCCTTCTTTTTTGTTGCTGATATTACAGTAAAATCTGAAGATGAAACACCAACAGATGATTTGTTCTGTAAACAGTGAACACACTGTTGTGTTCGGAAAAGAGATACACAGATGGCATTAAGACGTGAGAGAATGAGGCTTGGTGACATGCTCATCAGGCAGAATGTACTGACTGAAGATGAATTAAAGAAAGCCCTGGAATTGCAGAAGGGAAGCGGCAAGAAGATCGGTGAAGTTTTGGTAGATAATGGCTTTATCACTGAGGATATGATCGTTCGTGCCCTCCAGATGCAGCTGGGGCTTAAAGTCGTTCAGCTGACAGGCGTGACGATCCCGAAAGAAGTCCGAAACCTGGTCAGTGTGGACATTCTTAAGAAATATACCTGCATTCCTTTTGAACTGGATCCCTACAACGCCAATATCCTTCATCTGGCAATGGCAGATCCGATGGATATGGCTGCAATCGATGACATCTCTATCGTGACAAACCTGCAGATAGAGCCTTACATTGCTACAACCAGAGATATTCTTGCGGCAATCGACAGATGCTACGGCGCATCAGAGACACTGGATGCAGCCAGACGATTTACTCAGGAGAGAGCACAGCTTCGTGGAGGAGCAGCAGACGACGATACAGATACGGATGTAAGTGATGCACCTATTGTGCAGCTGGTGCGTTCCCTTATTGAACAGGCAATCCGCCAGAGGGCCAGTGATATCCATATCGAAGCTCTGGAGAACAAAGTCCGTATCCGTTACAGGATCGACGGTGCACTCTATGAGCGTATGGTATATGACAACAGCCTTCTCCCTGCAATCTCCACCCGCATCAAAATCCTTGGGGGTATGGATATCTCAGAGAAAAGGAAACCTCAGGACGGACGTATGTCCATTATGGTAGACAGACAGGACTATGATATCCGAATTTCCTCTCTGCCTACTGTACACGGAGAGAAGATCGTAATGCGACTCTCTTCAAAACTGAACCTTACACGTAACAAGAAAGATCTGGGACTTCCACCCGATGAGATGGAACGTTTCAACCATATGCTGGCTAGTCCTTTCGGGATCATTCTTGTAACAGGACCGACAGGAAGCGGTAAATCCACTACCCTGTATACAGCATTAAGTGAATTAAATAAAGAAGCAGTCAATATCGTAACAGTAGAGGATCCTGTGGAGGCAGATATTGAGGGCATCAATCAGGTACAGGTCAACAACAAAGTAGACCTGAATTTTGCGTCAGCCCTTCGTTCCATTCTCCGTCAGGATCCGGATATCATTATGATCGGTGAGATCCGAGACAGGGAGACTGCTGCTATTGCAGTACAGGCTTCCATAACAGGACATCTGGTTGTATCTACATTACATACCAACAACGCAGTAGGTACTCTGAACCGTATGGCGGACATGGGAGTGGAGAGATATCTGATCGCAGATTCTGTTGTAGGAGTTATCGCACAGCGCCTTGTGCGTAAGCTGTGCAGCCACTGTAAAAAAATGCGTCCTGCCACCTCTGAGGAGAAGAGAGTGCTGAGGATGAACACACAGGAGGACGTAAATGTCTATGAACCCTGTGGCTGTGATTTCTGCAGCCATACAGGATATTACGGGCGTATCGGTGTGTTCGAGATCATGGAGGTCAATGACGAGATCCGCGACCTGATCGCAGAGAATGGAACAACAGAGGAACTGGAACGCGCAGCCAGAAACAGCGGAATGCGCACACTGAGAGAGAATGGTATCAACTATGTGCTGAACGGCACCACTTCTGTGGAAGAGATGCTTAAGGCATCTTATGAATGATTGAGACTTATAGATTATTAATTTTACGACTATTAATATAGAAGGAATTCCTGCGGAACCGGAGTTCTCCGGAGATTCTCAGGGAGTTACGAGGCAGATTAGGAAATATGTATAATTTAGACGAAATACTGATACAGTCAGTGAAGGTAAGGGCTTCCGATATCCACCTGACAACCGGCAGGCCGCCAAGCTACCGGATCGATGGTGTACTGGCTCCCATAGAGGGAGAACGCCTTACTCCGCAGATGCTGGAAGATATTCTCATGCCCCTGATGGATGTCCGTCACAGAGAAGAACTTCAGAATAACGGACAGACAGACTTTGCATATGCCATCTCAGGTGTGGGACGTTTCCGCGTAAATGTATTTAAACAGAGAGGAACACTTGCTTCCGTTATGCGAAGCCTTCCTTTCAACATCCCGGAACCTGAGGATCTTGGTATTCCTGCAGAGGTAGTGGAGATGACCACGCGGAAAAGAGGTCTCATTTTGGTAACAGGGCCGACAGGAAGCGGGAAATCAACCACATTGGCTTCATTGATCCATGTGATCAACAGGAATTATCCTTACCATATTATTACATTGGAGGATCCGATCGAATATCTGCACAGACATGATAAATCTGTGGTAAACCAGAGGGAGATTGGCAGTGATTCAACGAATTATGCACAGGCACTGAGGGCTGCACTCCGAGAAGACCCGGATGTGATCCTGGTAGGAGAGATGCGAGACCTGGAAACCATTTTCACTGCCATCACAGCGGCGGAAACCGGTCATCTGGTATTTTCCACCCTTCATACTATCGGTGCGGACAAGACTATCGACAGAATCATCGATGTATTCCCGCCAAATCAGCAGCAGCAGATAAGGATCCAGCTTGCCTCTGTATTAGAGTGCGTTGTATCCCAGCAGCTTCTCAAGAAAGCAGACGGAAGCGGCCGTGTAGCTGCACTTGAAATACTTTTTGCAAATAATGCAGTGCGAAACCTGATCAGAGAGAGCAAGACCTATCAGATCTCATCTGTGATGCAGACCAGCAAACGTGCAGGAATGCAGACGATGGATGATGCACTGTATGACTTATATATGAGAAAACTGATCGATGCGGACAATGCAGTGACATATGCCCAGGATCCGGTCAGCATGAACAAAAAAGTCAGCTTTGACTTCTGACAGAAACCCGATCTGGCAGACACCCTGAGCCTGACTGACAGAAAGAAGTGATAAGATGCCGGGT
Source organism: Blautia sp. Marseille-P2398 (assembly GCF_964240315.1). Taxonomy (NCBI): domain Bacteria; kingdom Bacillati; phylum Bacillota; class Clostridia; order Lachnospirales; family Lachnospiraceae; genus Blautia; species Blautia sp. Marseille-P2398. The sequence goes on along the minus strand of NZ_CAXSTD010000012.1, from coordinate 138,354 downwards.
TTTACCTACGTGGCAGTAGATAAAAGAGGAAAAGAGAAAAGAGGAAGTATTGAGGCTGACAACAAAGAGAAAGTTATAGATATCCTGAAAAACGACGGGCTGATTCCAGTCTCTGTAAAAGAACAGGGCGCCCTGAACAAAGAGATAGATTTCTCCATAGGAAAGAAAGTAAAGCCAAGAGATCTCAGTGTATTCTGCCGTCAGTTCGTCAGCATCACTCAGGCAGGTGTCCCGATGAAGGAAGCCCTGCAGATGCTTTCAGAACAGACAGAGAACAAATGGCTGAAGCGTGCCATCTCAGAGGTACTTCTCAGTGTGGAGAAAGGAAATACACTGGCAGACTCCATGAGAGGCCAGTCAGATATTTTCCCGCCAATGCTTATCAATATGGTAGAGGCAGGTGAGAACTCCGGAAGCCTTGAGATGGCTTTCACACGAATGGCAGTACAGTTTGAGAAGGAAGCCAAGCTGAAGGCAACTATCAGAAAGGCAACCATCTATCCGATCATTCTGATTATTGCAGCGATTGGAGTTGTGGCTGTTATGCTTCTGTTCGTTATTCCGATCTTTATTGATATGTTTGCAGATCTGGATGTGGAGATGCCGGGAATCACCATGTGGGTTATGAATACCAGTGAGTGGATGACAGAACACTGGTATATGATCCTGGGACTGATCATTCTGGTAATCGTGGCATATAAGATGATTTATAAGACAGAACAGGGCAGACTTGCCATCGACAGGGTTAAGATGAAGATGCCCTTGTTTGGCAAGCTGACAGTGAAGACAGCCTGCGCACAGTTTGCAAGGACAATGAGTACACTGTTGTCGTCGGGTATCTCCACTATTGATGCACTGGAGACAGTGTCCAAGATCGTCAATAACATCCATTACACAAATGCGCTGCTGAAAGCACGTGAGGAAGTTATGAAAGGTATTCCGCTGTCAGAACCGCTAACAGCCTCAAAGATCTTCCCGCCTATGGTGTGCCACATGACTGGGATCGGTGAGGAGACTGGTAATATTGAGGATATGCTGGAGAAGCTGGCGGATTACTATGACGAAGAGGTGGAGATGACTACCCAGAGTGTACTGGCGGCTATGGAGCCGTTAATCATTGTGTTTATGGCTGTTGTGGTCGGTACACTGGTTGTGGCGGTGGTTTCACCGATTGGGGCTATGTACAGTGGATTGGATAATCTGTAATAAAAGTCCCGGATTGCGATTGGGAACCGCAATAAAAGTTTCCGGAGAAACAGGATGTGCTGTAGTCTGGCATAGGAGACTGCATTCATCAGATACACACACTAAACATGAAAAGGAGAGATGTAAAATGTTCAAATGGTTCAAGAACAAAAAGAAAGATAACAAAGGTTTCACACTTGTTGAACTTGTTATCGTAATTGCAATTCTGGCAATCCTCGTAGGTCTGCTGGCACCACAGTACACCAAATATGTAGAAAAATCCAGAAAAGCAGCAGATGCAAGCAATATGGATGAGATGGTTAAGGTAATTAAGGTTTATGCGGCTGATCCGGCGAATGAGTTGGAAGCGGGAACATATACAATTGTTATGTCTAAAGAAAAAACAACAATTAATGACAAGGAAGAGCCAGCAACTGATGAAGATATTGCTAAATTAACAGGATGGGAAAAAGAAATGCACGCTTCCATTCCTAATTGGTCAAAAACGACCGTAAAATCCCAAAAATGGGGTGATAAGGGAGCTTATGATACTATTACAGCTAAAGTAACAGTTGGAAACGATGGAGGTACATCAGTAAAATATGAAGGTGCCAAATTCAATAACTATATGACAACAGGCTCAGAAGCAGGTAAACAGTAATTATATTGTGTTATAGTGAGGTGAAAAAATGTTTAAGAAAAATAAAAAAAATAATAAGGGTTTTACCTTAGTAGAATTAGTAATTGTAATTGCAATTCTTGCAATCTTGGTTGGTTTATTAGCACCACAGTATACTAAATATGTAGAGAAATCCAGAAAAGCAGCAGATGCTAGTAATATGGATGAGATGGTTAAAGTAGTTAAAGTTTTCGCAGCTGATCCTACGAATGAACTTGCAGCTGACACTTATACAATTAAAATTAGTGCGGATAAAGCAACTGGTACGGATAAATCAACAACTATTACTCCAGGAAAGAATACCACTGTTGTTACTAAACTCATAGCAGAAATGGATAAAACTATCCCGAATTGGTACGATACCGTTACTAAGTCTAAAAAATGGAAGAGCGGAGAAAAGGCAGCAATTATAGCTGTAGTAACTGTTAACGAAGAGGGTGGAACAAGCGTAAGCTATAAGGTAGATGGAGATGGAAGTGCTACAGATCCATTTGCAAACTATATGAAGACTGGTACTGACGGAATTCAGTAATAAAAATTTGCATATCACATTATTTTTTAATCTGCTATAGCTTATAAAAAGAATTATTAGATTATGATGATATCAAGCTAAACAATGATTTCGGGAATCATAAGGTAAATACCTATGATTCTCGAAATATTAATATGACTTACTACAAATAAAGAAGTCTGGCAAAAATTAATGTTTCACTTCAATAGAATAAGGCTCAGAAGATGCCAAATAACGATAAAAACGAAAGGATTTTCCTATGCTCCTTTTTTTAAATTTACTCCCTTACATAGTTATTTTTATATTCGGAATTACCATTGGAAGTTTCCTGAATGTCTGTATTTACCGGATTCCGTTACATGAGTCCATTGTGACGGTGCCGTCTCATTGCATGACTTGTGGGAAGAAGCTTAAGTGGTATGATATGGTTCCGGTGTTTAGCTGGCTGGTGCTTGGAGGAAAGTGTCGTAACTGTGGCTCTTCGATTTCAGCGCAGTATCCTAGCATTGAAGCAGTGAACGGGTTGATTTATGTACTGATCTGTGCAGTCAATGGTCTGAACAGTTTCAGCCTGATCTATTGCCTGATGGCGTCAGCTCTTCTGGTTCTGAGTGTGATTGACTGGCGGACTTATGAGATTCCTTTTGGAATCAATGTGTTTCTGTTTGTCCTTGGAGTTGCCATGGCTGTGCTTGACAGGGGGAATCTGGTGGAGCATTTGATTGGGATGGTCTGTGTCAGTGGTGTGCTGGAGATTCTTTATCTGGTGAGCGGTGGCGGAGCGATCGGCGGGGGTGACATTAAGCTGATGTTTGCCTGTGGTCTGATCCTGGGATGGAAGCTGATCTTGCTGGCTTTTGTGCTGGGATGTATTATCGGCTCTGTGGTCCATATTATCCGCATGGTGAGAAAGAAGGCAGGGCGTATGCTTGCCATGGGTCCTTATCTGTCAGCCGGGATTTTGCTGGCTGCTTTGTGGGGAAACAGGTGGATCAGCTGGTACCTGTCATTAATTTTTAACTGAAAATCATAGAATTTTTCAGTTAGAAAAATGAGTTTTAAAATGTTTTATCTGTTAAAATTTATTTTTGTAATTGAAAAAGGGCGGTTGTCTGCAGAGGGCAGCGGCTTATACGGAGGAAAAATACAAATGGCGAGAATTTTGAGTATAGAGGCAGAGGCATCTCAGATCAGGGTTGCGGAAGTTGAAGTACGTGGCAAAAAGGGAAAAATCCATAATTGTTTCTGTATACCGGCACCCCAGGGAGCTGTGGAGGATGGACAGATCCGTGATACAAAAACTCTCGGAGAGAATCTTAAGGCAGAGCTTTCCCAGAGAAAGATCAGGACAAAGAAAGTATATTTTGCCACAGGTTCTACCAGGATCGCAAGCAGGGAAGTCCGTATCCCTTTTGTGAAGGCAAACAGGATACAGAGTATTATAGAGGCAAATGCCACAGATTATTTTCCCATTGATGTGAGTAAGTATGTGCTGTCCTACAGTGTGATTGATGTGGAGAGCCAGAAATCTGAGGACGGGAAAGAAGAGACAAAGCAGTACCATCTGATGGTTTATGCTGCTCCGAAAGCAATCTCAGCAGCTTACAGTGAGTTTGCGGAGAATGCAGGACTGACAATGACCGGGATCACCTGCACAGGTGACAGTATTTATCATTCAGTAAAGGATGAGTATGCAAAAGGAACTCATATTCTGGTTAAGGTGGAATATACGGGAACCAGCATTACGATCATCCAGGATGGTGAACTGACCCTCCAGCGTAATATTAATTATGGTGTGGACAGTGCGGCAGAGACAGTAAGGGCTTTCCCGGAGTTTGGGGACAGGCTGGATGCGAATGAGGCTCTGAATGTGCTTTGCAGCAGAAAATGTATCAATCCTTTCCTTGACATGGAGTCTTTTGACGAAGAAATCTCTGATGAGGAGAGAATGCTGGAAACTGCCAGAGCTGAGGTGACAGAAAGCCTCAGATACCTGATCGGAAATATTTCCCGTATTATGGACTATTATATTTCTCGTCATACGGATACAAACTTTGATTCTATCGTATGCTGCGGTCTTGGCGCACGGGTAAAGGGGCTGATGCTTCTTCTTACCAATGAGCTGGGACAGCAGGTGGACGTATTACAGGAGTTTAAGAATTTTGCCCTGCCTGCAGGCGGGGACGCACAGGAAGCCTGCCTTTACGCTGCAGTTCTTTCACCGGGCACTTCAGGTGTAAACCTGATGGACAAGGTCAACAGAAAGAAGAAAGAAAAAAAAGAGACTTTAAGTGGTGCCATCATTATCTGTGTGGTCGGAACAGTGGCAGGAGTTGTGCTGACAGCTGCCGGATATGCAAACCGTATTTATCAGCAGCATGAGCAAGAGCGGCTGAATCAGAGAATCTCAGAAGAGAGCTCCATTGAGGAGATTTACAGTGCTTATACCAGTGCAAAGGCACAGTATGACAATTATCAGAATATGTATCAGTATACAAATACCCCAAATGAGGGACTTAAGAATTTTATCGAAGAGCTGGAAGAGAAAATGCCTTCGGATATTACAGTGGAGAACTTCAGCTCTACAGGAACGCAGGTCAGCTTTTCCATGCGTGTAGGCAGCAAATCGGCAGCAGCGAACACGATTATGCAGCTTCGTACCTTTGAGAGTCTGGAAACGGTAACGACGACAGGAATCGATGAGGGAGAAGACGGAACTGTGTCACTGAGTGTGCTTTGTACCTATTCAGATCCGGCACCACTGGATTCAGACACAGAATAAGGAGGCAGAAATCAAGATGGACATGAATATTTCTATGCGCGATAAAAAAATACTGCTGATGTTCTTGGGCGTAGGTATCTTTGCTGCCGGATATTTCTTCGGATATCGTCCGCAGATGGAGGAGGCTGAGAGTATTCAGGCTTCTAACGCACCTTTACAGGAACGATTAAATGATTTGATAAAACTGGCTGAGAATAAAGATTTCTATCTGGAAAAGACAGATTCCATCAATGCAAAGATTGACGAATATACATCAGCATTTCCGGCAGATATCCGTTCAGAGGACGGAATTGTGCTTTCCATGAATATGGAGGATTCTCTGGATATGCAGATTTCCAACGTAGGACTTGGTACCAGGGAGTTTATAGCGGCTCTTGATGGAAGTACAGAGGATCCGTTGCTCAATATGCCTGATGAAACTTTGTCGGAGCAGGCAAATGCCCAGACGCAGGAGCAGCTTGATGAGATCGAAGGTACGGATGTGCAGGGCGACAAGGAACGCCAGAATGCTTCGGATGAAGAGGTGGCGAATCTGAATCAGACGTTTACGACTCCGGTGCTTTACCGCACACAGGACAGTATGCAGTTTACCGGTACGTATGCAAGCCTTAAGGATATGGTAGATTATCTCGCAGATCAGAGCGGCAGAATGACACTTGATAATGTAAATGCTTCTTTTGACTCTACTACCGGAAACCTTACAGGAAGTATTACCGTTAATATGTTCTCCATGGCAGGAACCGGCAAGACTTACACTGAGCCGGATGCAGGAAGTGTGGCGTACGGAACCAGCAATATTTTCGGAACCATTGAATCTGGCAAGAAGAGTAAGAAAAGTAAAAAGAGTAGGAAGAAAGCCGCAGAGACAGCTGATGCACAGAGTGCAGACAGCACGACAGACCAGGCGGCTTCCGATACTGGCGTTGACGGCCAGAATACCAACAGTCAAGAAGGAGAAAATACGCAGGATGCAGCAGCCCCTGTTGATAGCGCCGAGCAGGCACAATAAGGAAAGTATGTTAGAGGGGAGAGATATAAGGCCCCTCTAACTGTGTTTTATGAGGAAAAGAGCATTTTGATTATAAATTATGACAGAAGAGAAGGAATCATACAGTTGGACAGAAAAATGAAAAATAATTCAAACGCAGGTATGACACTGCTCGAAGTAATCATCGCAGTGAGTATTTTTTCAATATCTGCAATCGTGCTCCTGCAGAGCTTTGTGACTTCGAGCCGGATCAATAAGAAGTCTAATACATATCTGGAAGCTACCAGTACAGCACAGAATGTGATGGAAGAAATAAAAGCAAAGAGATTTCAGGAGGTCGCACTTGCGTTTAATTATCCTGTTGATCTTACTACCAATAGCAGCAGATTTACATTTCTGGATTCACAGCTTTCTGAAATTAAGGATAATACTCTGGAGATTAAAGAAGTTGCCAGGGACGATGATGGCAATTATATAAATGTGCGAAAGTATAATAAAGCAGATGGTGATGACGATTCAAAAGTTACTGCATCCGTAATTTCTCATGATAGTGGAAAAACCTACAAGTTTAATGCAAATGACAGTGGAAAATATTATTATTCTATGTCTAATGTGAAGAATCTTAAGGAAACTTTTGATGTGCTGGTTGAATTTGACGGGGGAGATGATACGCAATATAGAAAAAAAACGATTTCCAATAATGAATATGGAAAAAATGACTATCTGTCCCCGAACATTGCGAAGCTTGACACAAAAAAAAACGCGTTTCTTATTATGGAGAAAGACTGGTGTTCAAGAACAAAAATAGAAGAACTGATGATTAAGCCGCAATGGAGAGCGGCACATGAAAAGTGGCAGGATGAATATGATGACTGGGTTATAAGGCATACTTTCGAAGAGAGGCAAGAAGATGGAACTATAATATATCATCCGACTTCGGAAGAAATTTTGAATTACAAACAAGAAAATCCTGAACCATCAGAATTGGATTATGAAGATGTTTATGCACATACAAGGCGTATTTTGAAAATTAAGCTGGAAAAGAGTGGTGGCGGAGGTATTATTGTAAAAGCAAGATATATTTTATGTGCGTATGATTACACAAAGGCTAATGCCAAAGCGTCTGAATATGCAACAATGTCGTTTTGTCCATGTGAAGGTGAGAGTGCAAATCTTAAAGATGGTGAAGAAAAGCAAGCTGACTGTTTCTGCACAGTGTACAATGATTACACGACTTTTTACAGTTCTGAGAATGAAGATGATCTTCAGAATATATATATATTCTATTATCCAAATTATAATTCCCAGAATATTGTTAAGCCATTAGATGAAATATATTTTGATAATACAGATATTAAGGTAAAAGAAGTAAATTATCCGGTTAATCTTTATGTTACAAAACAGCGTGACGAGAAGAATAATGAGCCAACTTCAGCACAGGAAATGCAGTACAAAATGTCTCTTACTATACAGGAAAGTCCTACAAAACCATGGAGCGCGAATATGGGATTGTATAAGGCGTCCACCACATTGCTGACAAATCTTGATTATGATATCAGTAATATTAAGGAAATTCCGAAACGTATTAGTGCAAATCAGATGAAGCTGACTTATACAGATATGAGTAACCATAAAACGTCCGGATATAGTGCCAAGAACATTTTGTCATATAATGGTCTTGATAACCGGCAGGCGGAAGACCGCATTTATAATGCCGTTGTAAAGGTATACAAGCAGGGAGCGGCACAAAATAATTTCCCGGAAAAGGATATGATTGTCAGTCTTGATGGGGCAAAAGAAAACTAACAGTCAGGAGGAATAAAGGTAAAATATGAATCAAATTTCAAAAAGAAAAAAGAATCAGGGTTTTTCCTTACTGACAGTAATTGTAGCTGTTGCATTTATTGGAATTCTGGGAATGCTCATTTTATACATTGCAATGGCGAATTTTCAAATGAAGATCACAGACTTAAAAGGAAAAGACAGCTTTTATACAGCAGAGAAAGCGCTGGAAGAAGTCAGGACAGGTTTGCAGGAGGATGTTGGAGAGGCAATGTCTACTGCGTATATCAAGGTTCTTGAGACTTATTCCCAAGATTCAGATGTGACTTCTGCAGATGCTACACTGGACGAATTAAGGCAGGCAAGTTTCAAGGAGTTATTTGTTAAAGAGTTGACTGAACGTTTGAAAAAAGGGACAGATACTTCTCAGTATGACCTGCAAAAAATTAACGGGTATCTGGATCTTACAAATGAGACTGAATTTGACAATGCCAAAGAGACGGTGATTGTTACAAATCCAACAGGCAAATCACCTTCTATGATAAAAGATGTAAAAGATGGAATTCTTCTTAAGAATCTGAAGGCTATTTATGTAGATGCGCAGGGAAGGGCTTCGATTATTGAAACAGATATTCGTCTTGGTATTCCCAAAATTCAGTTTCCTACTCCATCCACACTTCCAGACTTGATGAATATGATTGTTGTTGCAAATAAAGGAATTGTATGTGAGGGCACAGACATTACTCAGGAGACTGTGATTCAGGGAAGTGTATATGCAGGTCTGCTGAAGGATAAACAGTCTGATCAGATGATAGCAGATGGCTCAGATAAGGTCAGCGTTGAAATTACACCTGGTGCAAAATTGTCTGTTTCATCAGGGGATAAATTTGTCTGCCAGGGAAATATCAATGTAGGCGCCGGAGGCAGATTTTCCAGTGGCTCTATTGTATCTGTCTGGGCTCAGGGGATAAACCTTACATCCGCAACAGTTGAACTTTTGGGAAAAACTTATTTGGCAGATGACTTGACAGTAAATACTGGAAAGAACAGTAATGTGAAGATAGAGGGAGAATATTATGGATTTGGCGCAGCAGATTCTGCTAAAACCTCCAAAATATATCATAATAATGACGATAAAGAGGGAGTTACACCTGTTTATGATTACAAGGGACGTTCAGATTCTTCATTAAGCAGTGCCATTGTTATTAATGGAAAGAATACAACAATGGACTTGTCGGGCGCACAGAGAATTATGCTTGCCGGAAAAAATTATATTGCAAGTACGAAAATTCCGTCTGAAAGAGGAAATAAATCGGATATCATGACAGGAGAGAGTCTTACTGTAAAGGGGACTCAGCTTGCATATCTGGTACCTGCTGAATTGATTGGTGATGGAACACAGACAAATCCTATGACGTATGATCAGTATGTGACGCTAACAGCAAATGATAAAAAAATAGTGATTAATGACAGTGTTCCTGTGACTCAGTGGGGAAATCAGACGCTGAAACAGATAGGCGTAGATGAATCAAAACCCGTACAGGAAGTTTTTTATAATGATAATGTTGCCGGAGGAGGATTTGTATATTTTTATTTAAATTTCACAGACAGTACAAAAGCGGCTACATTTATGCAGACATATTATGCTGTTGAGAATATAAAGACAAATATGGACGAGTACTTAAGCTTTTATTTTGGCGAAAATGCCGGTGTAAAGGTAAATGATCCACAGGCATATCTGCGATATATTACGAATGGAAATGTTTTAAGTTCTATTTTGGATGCTGATGGAAAGACACAGAACGGACACCTGTATGAGGCGACAGATACAAGGCCTGGAAAACTGCTTAGTGAGGAACAGGTGAAATACCAAAATATGTGGTATACCTTAAATAGAAAGATGATATCAAGTTATGATCTGCTGAAGAAAGATGTTAAAGATACAGAGGTAAATTCTCATGATGAGAGACAAAGCAACAGGACTGTGTTTGATAATCTGGTAAATAAAGACGGGATGCGTAGGTTTATTAATGAGAAAGGAACGACATCTTCTGATGGATATAAGGAATATCGATTTAATACTGAAAAAGATAACGCAGGTTTGACAGCTATTATGGCTGACAATGAGAATATAGATACACTGACAATCAATTCAGAAACAGCAAAAAAATTGCGTCTGGTGGTATGTACTGGAGATGTAAAGATTGATGTTGGAGTAACTTTCAATGGCATTATCATGGCGCAGGGAAAAATTACTTTAGGTTCCGGTGCTAAACTTATTTCATCTCCGTTGGAAGCTGCGAAAGTATTTCAGGCACAGATGGATGCAGAAGCAGGAGAAAAAATATCTCCTAAAGATTTCTTTTGGGAAGGTGATCAGTATGTTCTTGGCAATTCTACAGCGACAGGAACTACATCAGGTAACAATCTTGCTGATAACACATATGACCTGGCACAATGTGTAACTTATGAAAACTGGAAGAAGAAATAGGCGGTATTTATGAAGAATAAGAACAAAGGTTTTACATTAGTTGAATTAGTGATTGTGGTAGCGATATTCACCATTCTTCTGGGAATTTTAGAGCCGTCTGTTAATTCGATTTTCGGATTCCGTGTACAGAGGGCTGCCAACAGTATTGGTGCGGCGCTGGATAAGACAAAAACAGAAGCTATGAACCGGCTGGTAGGTGAGATGAAACTGGAAAAACAGGATGACGGATATTACATCAGCTATTATCTTGACAGAGGAAAAGCCAGTGAAGGAAGAGTGAAACAGGACCAACCAGAAAAAATTGCCCCGGCCGGTACAAAGATTAAAATCTATACAACAGATAATGAGGCAGGCAAAGAAATGGAATCAGGAGATTCTATTATCATTACTTATGACCGGGAGAGTGGAGGTTTCCGCCCGTTGCAACAAGATGTTATGACACAGGAACAAATCAACAGTTATCTTGAACAATGTGCAGATATTCCTTTTTTGGATAATGGAGAAAATTATTGCACAAAGATAGAAGTAAGAGGCGGATATAGAATCAGAAACCTTGAGTTAAATAAGGATACCGGCACTTATACGATAACAGCCGGCTGATAGAGGGGACAGTCACATGAAAAAAAAGAACAAAGGTTTTACATTAATAGAATTGATCGTAACGGTAGCTATTATAGCGATTTTTTCCGGAGTAGTACTGTCTGTGATAGGTACAGGTGCGAATAGTTATATAAAGACTTCAAACACTGCCAAATCACAGATGGAAGCTCAGGATATTATGGATCAGATGGAGAATATGATCATTGATGTAAACCGTAGCGTATATTATGCGTATGGAAAAGGTATCAATGATGGATACGGGAATGAAATCCGTAATGATATTGATTCTTCGGACAGTTCTCAGTCGAAGACTTTCTTTGCGTGCAGTGCAGAAGAAAAAGATGCGGTGCAGAAAAAATATGCATACTCATGTGACATAATCGAATGGGACAGTGATGAGCAAAAGCTGTATTACGGATGCAGAGTCTGGGAAGGCGTGGAAACAGAAACTACAGATAATTCTGCAGCTGATGGAACAGAAAATGGAAATACCGGAACTGATACACAGAGTATTACGGATAATAATGCGATGGTGGCAGGAATTTCTGATGATAGCGCAGACAATACAAATGAGAAAACAGAAGATAATATTATTGTAAAATCCAAGCGAACCACAGAAGTTACAACAAAAGTAGAGAAAACTTTGATAGCAGAAGATATTACAAGCTTTTGCGTAGATGTGTCCAAAGCACAGACAGACCGCATTGTACGATTTCAGTTTACAACCAATAAAAAAGGAAAAGAAATCACAACCATTCATACTGTAAACCTGAGAAATCAGGTACAGATAGGAAAACCGGGAGACGGTTATGGTACGGCTGAAAATGGAAATGCATGGATTAATATTGTGGATTATCCAAAAGAAATCAATCCGGGAGAGAAACTTTCAGGATTTAGTAAGCGTATGAATGGAAATATTGACCCAAGTACAGTAGAGTGGATTGTAGAAACAGCAAATGGCTCTTTTAGCGGTACAGATAATATAGATCTTGCGCTGACAGCAGCAGATTCTGCAACGGGAGAAATTCGAATCTATGTTCAGGCAAGCACAACAGATGGCAGGCAGATCAAGTCTCAGACAGTAGGGATTAAGGTAAATTCAAAAATACCGGCTGGTCTGGAGCCAGTGGCAGGAACCAATGAACTTCTGCTGGCAGTAGGACAGAATTATTCGTTAGCTAATATAATACAATGGAGAATAAAATACAGTGACGGAACCACCGGCGAGTCATTAGATGCGGTTGAGTGGACTACAACTTCAAATATAGGAGTCAGTCTTGGAAATGACGGAGAACTTATTATACCGGAAAGTTTGGGAAATACTTCTTCTGATTCTTTCTTTAAAATTTCTGTATCTTATACAGATAGTACAACTGCTAAAACTCTGTCAGGAGAAATCTCAATAAAACTGGCACGCTTAGATCTCTCTCAACCGGAAACATTATATGTAGGAGATACCATGCCATTTGCTTATGAATACAAAGAGGGCGGAAATGTAATAACGAATCTTTCTGATGAACAAATTACGAAAAGTGTCATTCCTCAGACTAATAAAGCAGCCCCGGGAAAAATAGGAGAAGTACTGACTGACCAGGATGTAGGAAAGTGGACTGCGAAAGCAGAAATGGAACTTGATAATAGAGGAGGGTATGGAAAGTTAAAGGCAGAAAGTTCGTTTAATGTCAAACAAAAAGTAGAAAATGGAACAATAGAAATAGGAAGTACTGAAGCAAATAATGACACAGTAGTTGCTGGCGCTACATATTACTGTTCATATTATAATTCTCAAGGTTTTCATGTGAAGGAGGTAAGTGATTTTTCTTGGAACTATAAAATAGAGTGGTCTATTAAAGGAGCAACAGATTCTTACTTCATGAATGCCAATAATATAAGTAGTGGAAATAATGATGCACAATTATATATTGGTGAAAATGAACATGGATTTACATTGCTGGCAACAATGACAATTTATTCAGGAAACAATCAAAATGAGAATGAAATTAAGCATCGTTATGAGGCCAAAAGAAATGTAAAAGTAATAACTGATATAGAAATTGTGGAACCGCCAACACCAATGCTTATAGGAAAAACGTATGCTCTTAGGGCTGACGCTACTGTATGGAGTATAAATGATTCAGGACAAGATGTGTCTGAAAAGAAAAAAGTTCCACGAAAAGAGACAGACTGGAAAACAAATACCGGTCATACTATAAAAGATGAATCTTGGAAGATTGAAAAAGGACAGCAATCGGGAGAATTAATCGCAGATTGTTGGGGCATGCCAAATGTATTTTTTGGAAATGAAATTAATGATCCGAAAAAGAAAGTTCATCTCATTGATTCAAGATGGACAGACGTAAGAAAGAGCGCAGAAATAATTATAAAAGATAATAAGACATCAATATTTCCGGGTGACACAACCCAGCTATGGCTAAAATTACAAAATGAACATGGACAAATAACAGGAAATGTTAGCTGGGAAAGCAATGATGATAGCGTTAAAATAAGTCCTGATACACAGAATTCTGTATATGAGAATGGGGCAGCAATACCTGTTACAGTAACTGCTGATTCTGATATTACTCAAACGGTTACCTGTAAGATAACTGCAAATTATACAAATGCAGATGGTGAAACTGGAACAGAATCCGTTGATATTTATGTTACTCCTTTAATGATGAGTCTGACACATTCAAATGATCAGCTATTTTTTGAGGACAGGCAGGTGACTGAACAAATAACTGCATATATACAGGATGCATCTAATGATACTGATGTTACAAAGGATTATGATATTACATGGACAGTAAGCCCGGAAGATGGAAACGTTTATACATATAGTCCTGATAATAATAAACTCAATTTTGTGGTTATTGCGAAGCCATCATCAGAAAGAATTGTTATGATCAAGGCAATTGCCAGAAAGAAAAATTCAGATAATATTGCGTGTACGGCATCAACTCAGATTACTGTAAACAGTAAAATAACTAAAACGCGAATATATAATTGTACTCAAGGTCAGTCACAGTCTTTGGAATTTGATGAAGATGACATGAATCTGATAACAAAGAGCATTAAGACCAGGTATGTATTGAATGCAGAAAACAGTCAGATAGAATGCAATCGAAATAATATTCCTACGCTCAAATTAGAGGGAGATAGGCCGGAAAATCTGGTAATTAAAATGAACGCTTCGACGACTGATTTTACACAATATAGATATATCTTGATATCTGTTGATTTGAGAAGCGTGCTGTACAATTTTTATATTTATCCAATAGAGAATAATGTATATGATACAGAGTATTCAGAAAATGCTGGCAAACCTTATACTTATGTTCCCGGAGATTTAGAGTCAATCAAGAAAATGGCAACTTTGGAGAGTGACGGATATACGTATAAATTTAAGGACAGCAAGGGAGAAATATGTGAATTACGTTTAAGTATTCACAGAAAGACTGGAATAGGCTCATTCTCTGGTTCAATTGCTGGCTCTTCGGCAGGCAAATGGTTTATGCAACGTGGCAATGTCTATTATAAATATATAAATAATGGATGGTATATATTTAATAATGGAACAGCATACAGTTGGGATTGGTATAATAGGGCTCAGTGTACAAGATATTATTGGAACTTAAATGATAAGATTAGACTGTTGGATGATTTAAGTGGAATATCTAATAAAACATTCTGGCAGAGGTGGAATTAAACCAGGTCATCATTAAACAAAGGAGGACGAAACCGCATGAGACTTAAACATAAAAAACTCTTCATATCTGGCATAGCGGTAACCATAGCAGGGGTGCTTGGCGTTGGAGCATTGCTCCAGACAAGTGTCTCTGTACAGGCTTCTTCTGCTATGATGCCTGGAGTGGAGCAGATTGTAAATGATGCTACGGCAGATAAACCATTTAGAATTCTCGAAATCGTAGATAACACAGACGAGGCGGAAATCGGATATTATGTGTCTGGTCAGGAACCTTATATTAAACTTTATAATTATACATATACTTACAAAGATGAGAATGGTGAAGAGCATCAGAAAACGATTCCTATTAACACTTTGGAAGAAGGCTTGAAAAAAATAGCGTCTGTCAGTCAGCGTAAAGAATTTGCTACAAATACAAAAGAAGATGGAAGCGATACAGGTATAAAAAATATACAGAACATCAGCTATCAGAATGACAGCAGTGGTGAAGAGAAGGATTACCCACTTTCCTATACGCCATATGAAGAAAGATATTTTCTTACTTCCGAACAGGAAAATTCCAAAGAATGGACTCCAATAACTTTCGAAGATGCAGAAACGGAAGCAGTCAGAACCGATACAGTTAAGGTTAAAGGTAAGTATCAGCCAAATTCAGACGGCACAGGTGATTACACGAAGCAGGAACAAACTTATTATCCTATTCGCAGGGACTCTGAGACAGATAAGTCCAGTACAGAGAAATACCGCGAAAATATTCAGAATTTCTTTTTCTCAGATAATGGTGAAGCAAATGAACCATATTTCCTAGAATTTGAAGAGGTAGATAATAGCAGTGTGAATGAAGCCTTTGATGAGAACAATAACAAGAAAAATGGAAATGCCATTTTACAGGAATATGATTATCCAAAAGGCGGCTATGGTTATTATGAAAATGTTTATGGTAATCTGACAGAAGAAATTGTAAATAATATAAGCAATGGGAGCTATCTTTTTCCGGGAGAAACACCCCAAATAGATATGACGCATGCGGTTAAAGTTCCTGTTGAATCTGGAAATCAGACAACGAATGCGAAATCTTTTACTGATGGAACAGATGATTTTTCTGCTATTGATGAAGCAGATACAGCAATTCAGGAAACCGGACAGCCAGACATATCAGCAGATTCAGCTCAGTTCGGATCTGCGGCTGAGAATGCTTTTTCATCAGGAGATTTTTCAGATGGAGATACTGGAAATGTATCAGATGCAGGAAATGCAGACGGTGCGCAGATGCAGAATCCGGATAGCACAGCAGATGCAGATACAGGCATTGATTCAGGAATAGTAACGGAAACATACTCTGGTCAAACTACAGTGATAGAAAATGATAAGATACAGCCGCTTATTCCGTATACGCAGGAGATAAGGGGAGACACAACTAAAATTGATTCTTCTGTGGGAACATCTGAGAATCCGAAAGTATATTTCGGAATAACGACAGATCAGTATCCATATTATGAATATACCTTGCTTAGTGACATGAAAAAAATAGTTGCCTGTGCAGAGCGAAATAAAGCAGAGGTAGAAAATGGAACATATACGCCAGATGCCTCAGACAAAGAGCATAATATAACATTTCAGGATGGTCAATATTGGTATTGGACAATAGACCAGCAGGGAAATATTACAAAAAATCCGATTTTTATTGTTACCTGTCGTCAGCCGGTTTCATATGATAATGTTCAAAAACTTTCTGAAACATTGCAGTATAATTATTATTATAAAGTAAAACAGGCTTACTTCTGTTGCAAAACAGATGAAAGTGATTCGGAGAATGAACATGCATACAAGTACTTTGGATGGTATTCTCCAGGTTACCCGAAAGATGAAGATGTTTACGTTTCAGTTAAAGACGGGGAAACTGCGACACATTATATTTCGGCTGCAGAATATAAACTGACTCCGGAAGTTGGAGATTATGATTTTGTTCCAGATGATAATGAGGAAGAGACGACAGTAGAAGTTAATCATATGTATTATCGTGGTGGATATACAAATCATGACTGGTTTAAACGTTATGTATTCCATATTAATTTAGATGATGAAAAGGAAAAGGAGAAATACGCTTCATTCAATATTGAGGTTAAAACAATTACTTCGGCGGAATTTAATGAAACATATGGTACGGCGGCAGCCACAGAAGATTTAAATGATACGGATATTCAACAGACAGACGTATCAACGGAGAATACTGCTTTTTCGGATGAGCCAGATACGGAATTTACGGATGATGAAAGTGCTGATACATTTTCTGCTGGAGAAACAAAGAATAATACAGATAGCTCAGATTTATCAGAATATGATTTGGTCTATATGAATGGAAGTGGTTTAAATGAAACATCTTTTAAGGCACTGGCATCATTGGCTTCAAAAAATAAATTTCCATGTATTGTTAATCAGCAAAAATTAACTACAAACATTGATTTTGTAAACGCATTTGGAAGTTTTATAAATAATGAGGATGCAGACCAGCATTATGTGACAAAATCTGTATATTTCTTTAATAATACATTTGCTAATCAGGATCCTTCGAGCCTTCTAAGCGGGGTATTCCATACAAATTTTAACCTTGGTTCAGACAGTGATATTTCAGACGGAACGCAGGGAGAAACTCAGGGGTTTGAAGAAATATTAGAATATATTGCAAGTGAAAATAAATATCGTCAGCTGGGAAAATCAAGCGAAGATAATATTACAGATGATAGTCAACAGATATCAGCTCCTGATTCGTCAGAGGAGCTACTTAATACAGAACTGTCACATGCGAGAGCAATAGAGTATATTATCAATTACAAATTGAAAAGAGCTCAGGTTACAAAGGATAAGATAAACGTACTTGAACTTCAGCCGGCTAGAAGTAGTGGCGAAATTACAAAGTCTGAGATTATGGGCTGGCTGGGTTATATGACAGTTACGACCTGCTGTAATAATAAAGATAGCGGTAATCTGTTGCCAAAAGATGACAGTGTATGGATATCGGATGAGACAATAGACCATGTGCATTATGTTCAATTTGATTTTGCAAAAGAAGTAGATATTGATGGTTTTATTTATACGACCCGGAAAAATATCGGTGAAACAAAAACGGGCGTGTTGGATGAATATAAGGTGGAGTTATGTGGTGAAGATGGAAATAAAATCTTTGAAAAAGAAGACTCTACACATTACAATTGGTACAATATTGATACGGGAGAAAAGATATTTAAATTTGCTCAGACAGTAAGATCTGTGAAAAAAATGAAAATTTATTTTACAAATACATTTGGTGATTATGACGGACAACAGAAGTTTTGGGCAAGTGCTTCTAGAATGCTTCCAATTGTGAATGAAAACGATTCAACGATAGATATTACAACTATGACAACATCAGAATTTGTCGGTCATATTGAAGATATAAATACAAGATATGATATGATTTATTTGGGAGATGATGATACCGATCTTAATTATGATGCGAACTTCCGGCCGGATAATACGATTTTGTATTATCACATTGGTGGAAGTAAGAAGGCTTTATATGAGTTACAGGGTCTGATGAATCATGATTATATCAGTCAAAATGGAACGATTTTGGCAAACACAGTAGGAGAAACAGATTCAGAAACTGGGACAATGATAGGTTCAGTCCGCGGGTCTGGAAATGATCTTACAGAAAATATTAAAAATAAATTGGTAGATTTTGTAGAAAGCGGGTATCCGGTGGTAGTAGCAGGCAATATTTATAATCCGGAGAAACAAGAAATCTCTACAGAATTAATTGACAGTTCATCCTATGTTTATGATTTCCTAAATAACGTAAAGACATATAGTAATGTATATCGTGAGTCTGAAATAGGGACTGAATCAGGTGTAGACTTTTTTGCGTCTCTTCCTAAGCCTAAGATAAAATTTGTTGATGAAGATTCATTTCCCCCATCAGTAATTGGCGATGAAAATGGTCCTGCCAATAATTGTCTTACTGGAGATAATATGACTTTTAAGTTCCAGATAATAGATGAAGCTCAGGCTTCACCGGCAAATGCTGACTATAATTGTGAATTGTATATTGATTTGAATTGTGATGGAAATTATTCAGCTTCGGAGAAATTGAATGATATTGTTGTTCTTCAGAATGGATCAGCTTTAAAAAGTGATAAGGAAGGAAAGTACCATCTTTCTTTGAAAACAGAATATACAGTGTCTAGAGAGATTCCACAGGAATATATTAAGCTGATGCCATGGAAATTGGTTGTTACAAGTAATAGCAATAGTGAGATAAGAACATCAGAAATTGGATATACAAAGAGAAGAAAAAGTGATGCCGTCAATAATACAATTAAGGTTCTCCAGATTCAACCGGATCAATATTGTACATGGGATCTTACAAAGGATGAAAATTTTAAAGCATTATTTAATGCAGTAAAGCAAGATTTTGATGTTAAAATTGATGCTGTTACTGTATCAAAATATGAGGAGAACTATAAAAATAATTCTGCATATTTAGATCAATATCATATGTTAATAGTAGGATTCTGTGATGGAAAAGGTTATGGTGGAAGAGGCCCCGACTATACCGGATACAATGGAAACTTTACTGAACAGGGAGTGCAGGGAATTCTTGATTTCGCAAATACAGGAAAGAGTGTTATTTTAGCTCATGATAATACTTCGTCCTCAAATTATGATGATGATGCCTCTAAAAATAAATTAAATGATAATGGAGGAGGTGATATCTGGAAAGGATGGGCATATTATTTTAACCAAAAACTTCGTTCAGTTTCCGGAATGGATCGTTATGGGATTACAGTAACAGAAACTTCGGATATTTTAAAACAGGCGCGAAATTTAACAATAACAGACTCGGCCTGGAATACTATTTTGAGTAATTCTGATGATATGGCATATCGATTGAATAGTCAGAAAATGCAAACGTATTCTGAAACACAGGGTTTTACTAATGGCAAACTTAGGATTGCAGTAAGGGATAGAAAGCAACTAGCAATAACAGATCCCTATTATGAAGCAGAGGATGAAACACATAATCCAACAACAACGGAAGCATCTCAGGTAAATCAGGGAGCAATCAGTGAGTATCCATATAAAATCAATCAGACGATTCCGGTAGCTGAAACACATTTTCAGTATTATCAGCTTGCAATGGAAGAAGACTCAGATAATGATGGAAATGGAGATATTGTGGTATGGTACTGCCTTGGAAATAAGGATAATACGGAGGGCAATTTTTATTATGATCATACACCAAATGATGTAAGAAATAATTATTATATTTATAGTTATAAAAATATTATTTATACTGGGGTAGGCCATAGTAATGTTAATAATGATAT
Source organism: Blautia sp. Marseille-P2398 (assembly GCF_964240315.1). Classification (NCBI taxonomy): domain Bacteria; kingdom Bacillati; phylum Bacillota; class Clostridia; order Lachnospirales; family Lachnospiraceae; genus Blautia; species Blautia sp. Marseille-P2398. The sequence goes on along the minus strand of NZ_CAXSTD010000012.1, from coordinate 118,261 downwards.
GGAGAAAAAGCTTTTTGTAAATACAATTATTGCAGCATATAATGCGCAGGCAGTTAAACCAAATCTTTCGTTTGTAAAACAGTCCGACTGGAATGCAGAAGAGGCAAAGAATGTTTATTATATATTAGATTATACAAATGATAATCAGTCTCAGGAACTGGTGAAAGATATTCAGGATTTTCATCTGAAAGTTACGGATTCAAACCTTGTAGGTACATCCTTTTCAGGAACAAATACAAAAGATCTTAAACTGGAACTGTTTATTGAATCTGACGATGAAGATGCGCAGAATATCGAAGGCATTGACAAAAAGGTAAAAGAGGTTAAACTTCCTATTTATACTTCAGGAACAAATTCGCAGGTACCTGCTGATACAAATGGAGACATTTACGTATATAGTGGAAATGTATATGACTTTGCACTGGGAGACTTGCAGAAATATTTAAGAAATAATGTCAATGAATACAGAGGAAAAACAATCTTATATGCCAGAATTTCCTGCAGGTATTTGTATTATGGTGTAGAAAAAGAAGCACAGTCAATTGCAAAGATAGACATATGCCAGCGTCAGCTTTTTGACTTGGATTGACTTTATATTTAAGAAAAAATGGTTTCATGGTATTGAAAAATAATGCAAGTGCCTCAAAACATGGCGTAGTGACTGCCTCTTCCATCCCTGATATACTGTGATAAACCGTATATTTAAGGAGGCACACTTATGGCAAGACAAAATCAGGAAAGGACCGATTGGGGTCGCACCCCTCAAGGACTGTTTTTGAGGCGCTCCCTTTATGAAATTAAAAAATTAGGAAAAAATATTATTGTTGTACTGTATGATGAGTAAGTGGTATAATAATACAAATTTATATTGCAGAAAAAAGCTGTTGTTCGTGAGAGGCTGGGAATAATGATTGAGTGGAAACAAATGACGATGCAGGAAGCAGAGAATAAAATGGAGGTGCTTCGGGAGATTTTTGATGTAGTTCGTCTCCTGAAAGGGAGTGATCTGCAGGCTGCCGGAATGGAAAGTAAGCTTGCAGGAAGAGAAAATCTTTGCCAGTGTTATGCTTTCTGGAATAAAGATAAAAGATGTGAGAATTGCATTTCCCTTAAAGCACTGGAGGAGAAGAAACAGACATCCAAAATTGAATTTCTTGATTCTGATATGTATCAGGTATTTGCAAGGTATCTGGAGATTGATGATGAGCCCTATGTAATGGAAATGCTGAAAAAGCTGGACGAGAACACGCTGACAGATGAGGAAGGATATGAAAAACTGACGGAAAAGCTGACAGTATATAGCGAAAAGCTGTATAAGGATGTGCTGACAGGGGCGTATAATCGCAGATATTTTGAGGAAAAAGTCAAAAATATGTCTTTGAATGCCGGAGTTGCAGTTATCGATCTGGATGATTTCAAATTGTTCAATGACACTTATGGTCATGATGGAGGAGATCTGGTACTGACAACCGTAGTAAATGTAATTCGACATTATATCCGTCGCACGGATATTCTGGTGCGCTATGGAGGAGATGAATTTCTGCTGATCCTGCCCGGAATTGAGAAGGAAGTCTTTTCACAGAAGCTCCGTATGATCCAGGAGAAGATCCATGCGACGCATATTCCGGGTTTTAATCGTCGGAAGCTTTCAGTGAGCATTGGTGGAGCTATGTTTACCCATGGCAGATTGGAGGAAGCAATCACCAAAGCAGACAGACTTATGTATATGGCCAAGGGACATAAAAATATAGTAGTGACCCGGTGGGAGCAGAAGCAAAATACAGACAAGATGGAAAAAAGAAACCTGCCTCAGCTTCTGGTTGTTGATGATTCTGAAATGAACCGTGAGATACTTAAGGAAATTCTGGGAAAAGAATACCGGATACTGGAGGCCTGTGACGGGGAAGAGGCTCTGAAGATGCTGGAGCAGTATGGAACTGAAATCTCATTGGTCCTGTTAGATATTATTATGCCAAAAATGGATGGATTTGAAGTACTCGCCTATATGAACAGAGATAAATGGATCGAGGATATACCGGTGATCATGATTTCCAGTGAAGGATCAGAGAGTTATATCCGTCGTGCCTACGAACTGGGGGCTTCAGATTATATAAGCAGACCATTTGATGCTAAGGTGGTATATCAGCGGGTTATCAATATGATCAAGCTTTATGCCAAGCAAAGGCGTCTGATCCATCTGGTAACAGATCAGATTTATGAGAAAGAGAAAAACAACCGTATGATGACCGGGATTCTCAGTCAGATTGTAGAGTTCCGAAATGGTGAAAGCGGGCTTCATGTGTTGCATATTAATATTCTGACTCAGCTTTTGCTGGAGAAATTGATGCGAAAATCAGAGAATTACGATCTTTCCTGGTCTCAGCAGCATATGATCGCCACAGCTTCCGCACTTCATGATATCGGTAAGATTGGAATTGACGAAAAAATTCTGAATAAACCCGGAAAGCTTACAAAGGAAGAATTTGAAGCCATGAAGCAGCACACGATCATAGGTGCCCGGATGCTTGACAGGCTGGAAATGTATCATGATGAAGAGATGATGAAATATGCCTATGAAATATGCCGCTGGCATCATGAACGTTATGATGGAAAAGGATATCCGGATGGCCTGAAGGGAGAAGAAATCCCTATATCTGCCCAGGTGGTATCACTGGCAGATGTGTATGATGCCCTGGTAAGTGACCGGGTATATAAGAAAGCATATTCTCATGAGAAGGCAATGGAAATGATCCTGAATGGAGAATGCGGAATGTTTAATCCTCTTCTTTTGGAATGTCTGGTGGAAATTCAGGATAAAGTGTGCAAGGAACTTGGTATTAAAGGTGTGAATGAATGTCTGGAATATCTGGAAGAGAGAAACAGATAAAATCCCTCTGAAAAGAGCTTAAACTCAGCGATGAATGGGTGTACATTTCTGTAGATCTGAATGGATTAAAATGGGAAGACAGAGTGATCAAGTTGAACGTGCAGCCTGCAGCAGTGGGAAATCAATAAATTTCTATCAGATCAGAAGGATGCAGAGAATGTTGCGGCTTTGAAAAATAATAAATGGTCATTACAGAGATCGATTCATGAAATGCAAAAATATTTTGTAAAAAATTTTCCTGAGTATCTTGACAGGGAATAAATAATCCTTTATAGTATAGCACAGATTTGGTGTGTTACTGGACAGGCAGGCATTAACCGGTCATAAATGTTATTTTTTAATGTTTATGGGGGTTAGTGCCTTTTTTTGATGTATTCTTTGTGGTAAAACGCGGAATAATCATATGTCAGAAGGTTTTAATCTCCCGGAAACAAGACGGTTTATTCGCACGAATAAGGAAAAGGAGACAAAAGAACATGAAAGACAAGATTTTTGGAGTTTTGCAGCGTGTGGGAAGATCCTTTATGCTTCCGATTGCAATTCTCCCTGTTGCAGGTTTGCTGCTTGGTATCGGCAGTTCCTTCACAAATGAAACAACTATCGCTACCTATGGATTGCAGAAGATCCTGGGAAGTGGAACATTATTTAATTCTCTTCTGATCATTATGAACAAGGTTGGAAGTGCTGTATTTGACAATCTGCCGCTGATCTTTGCTGTTGGTGTTGCCATTGGTATGGCAAAGAAAGAGAAAGAGGTTGCTGCTCTTTCTGCGCTGATTGCATATTTCGTTATGAATGTGGCTGTCAGTGCCATGCTTCTTATCAACAATGAAATCACAGCAGACGGTCAGATAGCAGCAGATGTACTGGAAGGAACCATTACTTCTGTATGCGGGATCCAGTCTCTGCAGATGGGTGTATTCGGCGGTATTATCGTAGGTCTTGGTGTTGCGGCACTTCATAACCGTTTCCACAAAATTGTGCTTCCGAATGCGCTGTCATTCTTTGGCGGCTCAAGATTTATACCGATCATTTCCACGATCGTATATATGTTTGTGGGAATCCTGATGTATTTTGTATGGCCGGCAGTTCAGAACGGTATTTATGCTCTGGGCGGTCTGGTAACAGGCAGTGGATATCTGGGAACTCTGATTTTTGGTATTATTAAACGAGCATTGATCCCCTTTGGACTGCATCATGTATTTTATATGCCATTCTGGCAGACCGCAGTGGGCGGAACTATGGAAGTTGCAGGACAGGTGGTGCAGGGCGGACAGAATATCTTCTTTGCGCAGCTTGCTGATTCTGCAAATATAGCACATTTCAGTGCGGATGCAACCAGATATTTCTCTGGTGAGTTTATCTTTATGATTTTTGGTCTTCCGGGAGCAGCGCTGGCTATGTATCGCTGTGCAAAACCTGAGAAGAAAAAAGCGGCAGGCGGACTTCTTCTTTCCGCAGCGCTGGCATGTATGTTTACTGGTATCACTGAACCGCTGGAATTCTCATTCCTGTTTGTAGCTCCGGCATTGTTCGTAGTTCAGGTGATCCTGGCAGGTGCGGCTTATATGATCGCACATATGCTGAATATTGCAGTAGGACTTACTTTCTCAGGAGGTTTCCTTGACCTGTTCCTCTTTGGCATTCTGCAGGGAAATGCAAAAACAAGCTGGCTGAGGATCATTCCGGTTGGTATTATTTACTTTATCCTGTATTATGTAATCTTTACATTTATGATCAGGAAATTTAATTTCAAGACTCCTGGACGTGAAGATGATGATACAGAGACAAAGCTTTATACAAAAGCTGATGTAAATGCAAGAAAAGAAGCCGGAAAGACAGCCGGTGCAGCTGCAGCAACCTCCGGTGATCTGGTAAGTGAACTGATCACCAGAGGCCTTGGCGGAAAGAAAAATATCGTAGATGTTGACTGTTGTGCGACCAGACTTCGTATCACAGTTGCAGAGCCTGAGAAAGTTCGTGATGAACTTCTGAAACAGACAGATTCCAGAGGAATCGTAAAAAAAGGACAGGGCGTACAGGTTATCTATGGACCTCATGTAACTGTTATCAAGGCGAAGCTGGAAGAATATCTGGAGACTGCTCCCAACGAATTCGCAGATGAGACACAGGATAATGTACAGGTACAGGAAAATGCTGCAGCAGGAAATGCAGATGGACAGAACAGTGCAGAGGTTGAGGACAAAAATGCAGGTACAGCACAGTCCTTGGCACCTGTAAAAGAAGAAAAGATCAGAAAAACAGCAATCATTTACAGCCCTGTAGACGGAATCGCAGCAGATCTTTCTACTGCACCGGATGAAGGATTTGCAGGAAAAATGATGGGTGACGGTGCAGTGGTGACACCAACAGAAGGTACTGTATATGCACCTGCAGACGGTGAAGTTGAGTTTATTTTTGATACAAAACATGCTATAGGTTTCCAGACAGATTCCGGTATCCCTATGCTTCTTCATATGGGAATCGACACTGTAAAACTGGAAGGAAAAGGCTTCGAAATCCTGGTAACAGAGGGTCAGAAAGTGAAAAAAGGTGATCCGATGATGAAACTGGATTTGGAGTTCTTAACAGCCAATGCTCCGTCCATCACTTCCCCTATCCTTGATACTGAACCGGAAGACAACCAGAGGATCAGACTTCTGGCAAACGGTGAGATTAAGGCTGGTGAACCGTTGTTTGCGGTGGAGACACTGGAATAATATTGTTATCAAAAAACAGTTGGATGATCAAAAGAGATGACATCTTGATTATCTGACTGTTTTTTTACCCTTTTTGCAGGGGGGATCTGGAAATCAAAAATGTAACAAATTTGTGTGACGGGTAGGATTCTTATTCAAAATATGGTAAACTATAGCAGTTCTGGTAAATAATGCATCTTAATCCAGCCCATCAGAGTATGAAATCCTGCGTCAGATATCTTTGTTGTGCGTCAGCACGCCTGCAGATATTTTCCTTGTCTTTCGTATTCTGCTGAACTGTCTTAAATGCATTATTTACTAGAGTGTGTTTGAAAAATGCTTTTCGCAAGATGTATGTTACAATTTGTAGTATTATTTTGCGTAAAGCATTTTTAAACATGTTTTATGATCAAAGAGAAAATTATTATAATGGCAATAAATTTTTATAGAGGGGATTACGACAGAGATGTACAGAGTTAGCAAGGTATTAAATAATAATGGTGTTATAGCCATTGATATGGATGAAAATAAGGAGTATGTGATTCTTGGCAAAGGTGTTGGCTTTGGAAAAAAGGTCAGCCAGCGTTTTGATAAGCCGGAGGGATGCACTACATATCGTCTGGAACAGGAGACAGAGCGTGGATCTGCGAAGGAACTGGTAAAGGGAATAGAGCCGGAGTATCTGGAGATTGCAGATGCAATTCTGACAGAGTCACAGAAAGTGTTTGGAGATTCCATAGACAGAGGAATTCTTTTTCCACTTGCTGACCATATTTCTTTTGCAGTCGCCAGAATCCGCAGAAATGAGCAGATCAGCAATCCGCTGACAGAGGATATCAAGGTTCTTTTCTACAGTGAATTTAAAGTTGCGGAAACACTGAAAACAATTCTGAGAGAAAGACTTCAGATAGAGATTGATGATCATGAGGTTGGATATGTGGCATTGCATATTCATTCTGCAATTGGTGACGAGAAGGTATCTGTTGCCATGCAGACTGCGAGAGCAGTGAGAGAGTGTATAGATATGATCGAGAAAGCAACAGGTAAGCCAATCGATGTACTGTCACTGTCCTATAATCGTCTGATGAACCATATGAAGTATATGGTAGCGCGTGCATCTACAGGAGAGAAGCTGAATCTGGACATGAATGAATATATGCTGGATCAGTATCCCCAGGCCTATAAGGTTGCCACTGACATCTGTAAAAACCTGGAAGGATGTATTGGACATAAGCTGGATGAAACAGAGACAGGATATCTGGCAATGCATATCCAGAGAGTGTATAAGGATGCGGTATGATAATCAGTGAAGAAAGAAATTCCCTGCCCGGCCGGAAATATTTTATTTCTGGTCTGAACAGGGAGTTTTTTTTATCAATTTCCAGCAGACCAATGATCCCATTCAGCGGTGTGCGCATATCATGTGACATGCGGGAAAGAAAATTGGACTTCTCTGCGTTGGCGCGTTCGGCAGTGTCAAGAGCTTCTTTAAGGAGCTTCTGGTGCCGGATTTCTGATTCCACCACATCGTCCACATTCAGAAATCCCAGAACAATGATACCGGAGTCTTCGTTTTTGATAAAGCGGAACTGATAGTAGTGGATACCATCCCTGTCATTTATCCGGTAATTTCCCTTGTATTCGGACTGACCGGACAAAACACCCATTACATTGCCCAGTTCCAGGGATTCTTCCAGCATTGTACGGTCATCCGGATGTACACGCTGCCGGATGTAGTCTGAGAGGAAAAGATCATAGGGGTATGTATCCTTGTGTTTTTTGTCCTGATCAGGGACATCATTGTCTTCACAGGCCACTGCAATTACGAAATCCCGATAGTCATCGGCGTTTCCGTTTCTGGCAATGAGCAGATAATAGTAATGGACAGTATCTGTGACAAGCCTGAAATGGAATTTGAAAGAGGCTTCCTGAGAGAGTCTTTCCAGCAGGGTTTCATAATTCAGGTGTCTGGACACATAGGAACGCTCATCCGGATGAGTGTGTGTTCATAATTTTGTACTCCTGATGTTTAGTATTTCAAAGTATACTCTTTTTACCCCAAAATAGCAATAAGCAGCCTCTTTTTCATTCCCTGTAAAATATCTTTAAGTAAAGTATATACTTTACTTAAAGATATTTTATAATATTCATGTTATAATGGTTTTGTAAAGTCATTACTTTCATTTTTGTTAAATATTTTGAAATATTAAATATAATATATAAATTTAATTAAAGGAGGTTTTACTATGGAAATTGGAGGCTTTTTCCCCTATCAACCTGTTGGCTCTGAGCCAAACAATTATGTGGAGCATACCTGCCCTGATCCCGGGGACACCGCTCATCTAATGTCCGGCCGTTGTGCCATTTATTACTGTCTGAGGGATCTGATGTTAACAGATCAAAAGCGTGTGGCATATCTGCCTTCCTATGACTGCGAAACAGTTCTGGGCTGCTTTGTAAAAGCAGGATATGAAATTCATTATTATGATTTTGACAAAAATCTTTCCCCTGTGTTTGAGGAAGAGATGATCCCGCAGATCAGTGTTCTCCTTGTCTGTGGATACTATGGTTATCCTACCTATGATGAGAACTTTGTCAAAAAATGTAAAGCCAGTGGCGTTTCTGTAATAGTGGATACTACCCATACAGCATTTTCTCCATTGCCGGCCTGTCCGGATGCTGACTATATTGCGGTCAGTCTCCGAAAATGGATGGGTGTTGCCTCCGGTGGTCTTGCCATCAAGCGAAAGGGTACCTTTGGCGTAAAACCTATTCCTATCAATAAAGAACAGTTTTCCCTTAGAGATCAGGCTCTTCAATCCCGAGAGACCTACGAGCATACGGGAAATGAGGATTATAATAAAGAAGGCAATGATGTTTTCTGGAAAGCGGAATTTATGCTTCGTGAGATTTTCGATATCCAGGAAGGGGATGAAGCTTCCCTTAAAACGATTCTTCATTATCCATTCCGGGATGCCATCCGTAAACGCCAGGAAAATTACCGTTACCTTCTGGAACACCTGCCGGAACGCTCCGATATCCGCCCGGTATTTCCTTATCTTTCAGATGATATCTGTCCTATGTTTTTCCCTTTCTTTGTGGAAAACCGGGACGCCCTTATCAAGCATCTGGCAGACAGGCATATTCCGCCTAAAGTATACTGGCCTGTACCACCTTTTGTAAAGGTTGAAGACTATCCAGGAGCTCAATATATTTATTCCCATATCATGTCTGTCAGCTGTGATGAGCGCTTTAACACGGACGATATGCAGAAAATTGTAGAAGCCTTTGAAAACTATTAAAGATCTTAAAGCATTTTGAGAATATCCGTTTGATAAATCTAATCAGGCCACAGACTGGAAATCACCAATCTGTGGCTTCTTCATCTTCCCAGGTTGACATCCCATCTGCCGTTTGCTACACTAAAACCACATATCTGACAAAGGAACGGGAAATATGAAGAAGAAAAAAATTATAATTTTATCTATTATGATAATTGTGGTTGCCTTACTCCTTGAAGCGAGCATTCTGAAATATGTTAATGACAGAAATGCCCATAGAACATCAAAGGTGCTTCTTGATCGTGTGATTACTGTGCTTGATAAAAATGATGAGAGCAGGAACGAGCTGATCGAATCGTTAAAGGACGATTATATTGTAAGGGCTAAAGCAGTGTCATATATGATTGATGCCGATCCGGCGGTAGAATATGATGTGGATGAGCTGCAGAAAATAGCAAAACTAATGGCTGTTGATGAGATACATCTTTTTGATGATCAGGGAACTATTTACAGTGGTTCTGCACCCAGGTATTTTGGCTATAATTTTGATTCCGGTGCGCAGATGGAGTATTTTAAGCCCATGCTTAAGAATAAATCGCTGACCATGTGTCAGGATGTTACTCCCAATACTGCAGAGGGAAAGAAAATGATGTATGCCATCACCTGGAACGAAGACGGAACCAAGATGCTCCAGGTGGGAATTGAGCCAAAGAGACTTCTCAATGAAATAAAGCAGAATAACATTTCCAATGTAGTTGCCGGAATGCCGGTATATAAAGCCATGGAAATTATGGTCGCAGATGCGGATACACAGGTAATAGAAGGATCCACGGACAGTAGCAAATTAGGGAAAAAACTGGAAGATGTGGGGATATCAGCGGATCATGTCAGTGCTGACGGTGCGACTGTAACACAGATCAGAATGGATGGAAAGCACTGCAGATGCATGATGCACCAGAATGATAACTATATTGTTATTGTAACTGTAGAGGATTCATTTTATCAGCAGGGCGGCATGATTGCTATTTTTATAGTAGGTGCATATTTGGTACTGGCATCCTGCTGTATAACCTATATGTTTTCCAAAGTGATGAAAGAAAGACTGGAAAAAGAAAAACTGATATACACCTCAAATACGGATGAGCTTACCAGATGTTTAAACAGGCACGCATATGAAAATGATATGAAAAAGCTTAATCTTAGTGAGGAATGGGTATACATTTCTGTAGATCTGAACGGATTAAAACGGGCAAATGATTCTTATGGCCATATGGCAGGAGACGAGCTTATATGCGCAGCGGCAGATTGCATGAGAGACAGCTTTCATGAGTATGGAAAGGTATACAGAATCGGTGGAGATGAATTTGCTGTTATCATTACAGAGAATACAAGACAGATGGAAGAACTGATACATGGCTTCGACTCCAATGTGGCAAACTGGCATGGAAAGTTTGTTGATTCAATGACTGTTTCGTACGGATGGGTTTTCAGCACAGAGAGAAACTGGGGTAGTGCATATGAAATCTCAAAAGCTGCAGATGCAAGAATGTATCAGAGTAAGGAACGCTACTATAAGGAAAGCGGTGCAGACAGAAGATAGGCAGTTTTTCCTTCAAATATTTGCAGAAAACCAAAACTCTGTCGGAATACATCGTTTACTAGAAAAACAGAAGAGACATCACCAGTTACCGTGGTAATAAACAGCACAAAGGAGAATAGAAATTTGAGTCATATACCTGCAATTGTTGATTATCTGAAAGAATTAAATATATTATCTGTAATAGTCAGGATACTTCTTGCCATTATCTGCGGAGGAGTTATAGGAATTGAGAGAAGACGGGCTCACCAGCCCGCAGGAATGAGAACATATATGTTGGTATGTATGGGTGCAGCTATTGTCATGGCAACGGGACAGTATATGTACGACACTTTCAAAACCGGAGATCCTTCCCGGCTTGGAGCCCAGGTGATCAGCGGTATTGGTTTCCTGGGTGCCGGAAGTATTATCACCTCTGGAAAAACGAAAGTAAGAGGCTTGACAACCGCAGCAGGATTGTGGGTTTCGGCCTGCATTGGTCTTGCCTTGGGCATTGGATTCTACAGTGCAGGTTTGATTGCTACGCTGGTCGTTTATTTTATCATGGCGCGACTAAAAAGACTGGAGTATCGATTTCTGGTAGATGATATTTATTTGGAGATTTATTTGGAGTATGACGATGCGCTTTCTGTTTCTGATATCGCACAGCAGGCTGAAAGAAACGGCCTGAAAATCGAGGAGGTGCAACATGGAACCAAAGGAAAAGGATTCCAGAAGGCATTGATCACTTTCAGAAATACCCAAAATGAAAGCAGGGATCATGTCCTAAAAATACTTGAGCATGTGGAAGGCGTGAAGTACGTAAAATATATATATTAATGTTGATCTGCGCCCAATGCTTCTTCCTCAGATAAGATTTTTTTCGTATCAGAAACTCCATCTTAAAATTTCTGCTATATTTTCCTTACCAAAGAGATTTTTCTTGCGCCATCTTGAAGATCTTTTTGGTAATGCTAACATACGGAGCTGCCAGCTACAGCTCCGCGGATTTTCTCCTTCGTGTTTCCGCGGCTCTGACCTATGGGGGTTAGGGCTGCGGATTTTGTTTATTATTAAAGATAATTGTGATATGATACAAAAAACAAAGAATTTGCAGGAAAGGATGGATAACTATGGATGATAAAAGGATTGCCGCCGCAGAACGTAAACACCTCATTCCTCTGGACAGCATCAACGGATATGAAGTCCGTCCCGGTTTCTACGGGATCAATGGGGCAACCGCCCTCAGGGAAGGTGTAAATTTTACCATCTGCTCTATGGAAGCAACAAGCGTGGAACTGCTTCTGTATTACAGAGGAGAAAAAGAACCATATGCGGTTCTTCCTTTTCCCAAACACTACCGGATCGGCGGCGTGTATTCCATGATTGTTTTTGGACTGGATATCTTTGATTTCGAATATGCCTATCGGGTAGATGGTCCATATGAGCCCAAAAAAGGTCTTATTTTTGACAGATCAAAGCCACTTCTGGATCCTTATGCAAAAGCAGTCACCGGACAAAGCGTATGGGGCGAAAAGCCTAATCAAGACCATGAGTACCGGGCAAGAGTGGTTGTCAATGATTTTGACTGGGGCGATCATGTGGATCCGGTCAGACCGATTGAGGATCTGATCATATACGAGCTTCATGTCCGCGGATTTACCCAAAATCCTTCCTCCAATGTCGCTCATCCCGGCACCTTTGAGGGAATCCGGGAAAAAATCCCCTATCTCAAGGATCTGGGGATTACCGCTGTGGAATTAATGCCTGTTTTTGAGTTCGATGAAACCATGGGAAAGAGAGAGGTTAACGGCCGGACTCTTCTGGACTACTGGGGATATAATCCGGTAAGCTTTTTTGCCCCGAACACCAGTTATACAGCCAAAAAAGAATTCAACCGGGAAGGGGATGAGCTGAAAGACCTGATCAAAGATCTGAATAGCAACGGTATCGAAGTGATCCTAGATGTTGTTTTTAACCATACGGCAGAAGGAAACGAAAATGGTCCCTTTTTCTCATTTAAAGGATTCGATAACCGCATCTATTATATTCTGACTCCGGAGGGCTGGTATTATAATTTCAGTGGATGCGGAAACACACTGAACTGTAATCATCCAGTAGTGCAGCAGATGATCCTTGAGTGCCTGCGGTATTGGACGATCGAATATCATGTGGACGGTTTCCGGTTTGATCTGGCCAGCATTTTGGGGAGAAATGAAGACGGTTCTCCTGCAAGCCAGCCTCCACTTCTGAAAAATCTTGCGGAAGATCCGATCCTTCGGAACGTAAAACTGATCGCAGAAGCCTGGGATGCCGGTGGACTTTATCAGGTCGGCAGCTTTCCGGCCTTTTCCCGCTGGGCGGAATGGAATGGTAAATACCGGGATGACATGAGGAGTTTCCTGAAAGGAGATTACTGGTTTGCCAAAGCAGCAGCAAACAGGCTCATCGGATCACCGGATCTGTATACCGGACAGTATCAGGGATATGCATCCTCTATTAATTTCCTTACCTGCCATGACGGATTCTCTCTTTGGGATCTCTACTCCTACAATGAAAAGCATAATGAGGACAACGGCTGGAACAACACTGATGGAAATGATGACAACCGAAGCTGGAACTGCGGAGTGGAAGGCGAGACAGAAGATGCGGAAGTCCTCAGGCTTCGCTTCAGGATGATAAAAAATGCCTGTGCAGTACTGATGTGCAGTCGTGGTACTCCCATGTTTCTTGCAGGAGATGAGTTTGGAGATACCCGTTTTGGAAACAATAATCCATATTGTCAGGACAACGAGATTTCATGGCTGGACTGGAAACGGCTGAAAACGAATCAGACCCTATACCAGTTTTTTAAAAAGATGATCCAGTTTCGGAGGGCGCATCCGGCAATCCGAAATAACCTGGCTCCTTCAGATACCGGCTTTCCTGCAGTAAGCATCCATACAAACCAGCCACGGGATAACTCCATCAATCAGGACACAAAATGTCTGGCAGTCTGCTATGCCGGAAAGACTGATCAGGGAGAGGATCTAGTATATGTAGCGCTGAATGTATTTTGGGAAAAACAGCGATTTGAGCTTCCAAAGCTTCCGAATGCCTATGAATGGAGACGTTTTGTAGATACTGCATTGGACGAGGCAGACGAAGTAACAATTACCGAATACTGGCTCCAGCCGCGTTCTGTGGCAGTATTTATCGGTACACGAACGGAAATATAGTTTTTCGCAAATTTTCTCTTTCATTTTTTTAATCTAAAATGACTAAAGAAGAATCATTATTTGATACAGAATTTGTTTAAAATCAGCTTACTCCACAGGTAGTAGCATAACCTTTTTAAACCTCCACGGAATTTCTGCGGAGGTATTTTTTACAAATTGAGTCAAGAATGCTTGTGACTTCAGTCATGAGATGAATTGGCTCAGGGGCTGCTGTTTTTTCAAAAAAAGTATTTTTCTTCATATTGATCTTAATCAATATGATCAGGAAGGAGGAATCCTTTATGCATATGCTCAGACTAAGGCTGCTGGTGGACTACCGCACAGAACCGATCGTGGAAAAACGTTTCCGGATCCTTGCGCATATCAGCAACCAGCTCCGCAAGCATGTCAAGAAGCAGCTGTCCAGGCTGGATAAGGACAGGGTGTATCAGGCATTGAAAAAAGAATACGGACGTCTGAAAAAACTGGATCCCGACAATCATAAGGAGGTGGCTGCGGACCTGGCGCGCGTCTCCGGTCTTATGGATGAGACTATCAATGAGCTGGGACTGACCAAAAGCGGGCTGGAAAAATATGCCAGTGTCATGCAGAGACGGTATAAGAAAAATATCTCCTCCCACCAGGTGCAGGCAGAGGTCGCCCATATCCTCAAAGGCCTTGAGAAAGTACTGTACGGGGACGGCAAAGATATCCATTATAAGAAAGAGCGTGACTTCACTACGATCCCGGGAAAGAGCTGTTCCAATGGCGTGATCCTCCATTTTGACCAGGACGATGAAAAACATGAGGTAAACTGCTATATCACCTGGAACGGCATCACCATCCCGGTAAGATACGATCTTTCAAAGGCCGACCTGCCGGGCGGCAGGAACTATGTCAACGAATCCCTGTCCTCCGGCAAGATCTGCTACTGCGAGATCAAAAGGATCTGGTTCCGTTCCGGATATAAGTATTATGTGGACATTTATATGAAAGGGGAGGCTCCGAAGAAGGTGGAGCCCGGAAAGTTCGTCATGGGCATTGACGAGGGGACTTCCACGGTCGCTGCTGTATCCGGGGATGCCGTGTTCCTGGAAGAGCTGGCTCCCCAGTGTGTGGATTACAATAAGGAGATTTCAAAGCTCCAGAGACAGATCGATGTTTCCACCAGAAAGACGAACCCGGACAAGTTCAAGGAAGACGGCACCTGCAGGAAAAGATCCGAGTGGAAGGAAAAACACTGGACATTTTCCAAAAACTGTCTCAGGAAAAAGGCGAAGCTGCGGGAACTGTACCGCAGAAAATCGGCATATGCCAAATGCCGGCATGAAAACCTGCTGAACCGGATGATACAGTCCGCATCCTCTTTCGTGAACGAACCCATGGAATTCTCCACACTGGCAAAGAGGTCAAAGAAGACGGAACGGCAGGACAAACTGTCAGAAGTAAAAAAGAAGGACGGTTCCGTAAAGATAGTCCGTAAGTATAAACGTAAGAAGCGGTTTGGGAAGTCTGTGAACGACCGCAGTCCGGGCCTGTTCCAGACCAGGCTGAAACAGAAATGTGTCCAGTATGGACTTGCCTATATGGAAACTGATAAATGGAAGTACCGTGCAAGCCAGTATGACCATGGCCTGGATGCGTATATCAAAGTAGAGCTTTCCAGACGGTTTAAGACCGTAGCAGGGCAGGTCGTACAGAGGGACCTCTACAGTGCGTTCCTCCAGTCCTGCATGGGCACCCCGGAAAAACCGGACAGGGAAAAATGCCTGCAGCTGTTCGGACAGTTTGTAAAGATGCAGACGGAACTGATCATGAAGATGAAGGCCTCCGGACAGTCACGTCCGGCATGCTTTGGATTCTGATAAACGGCAGATCCTGCCGGAATATCCCGTAAACCACCGTTTCCCAGAAAACACGTTGATCCGGCCACAGGGGGCAGAAACCACTCCTTCGGTTGCAAGTACAGGACACAGGCCTCTGGTCTGTGACCCCTCGAAAGCTTAGTCCGTAAACTGGAAGAGAGTCATGCAAAACTAAGGGACAGACCATGCCTGGAAGATCGGCCGTCTGCCGCCCGGGGGCTATACCTGCAGGGGTCCGCCTGCTGTAGTGAAGCTCGGGTCCTCTTCAAGTGCTTCCCTTTCGGGGAGTGCGGGAATCCCGCGACTTTAGTCGTGTGGAGGTTTCAAAACAAAGATCCTGCGATACACCGTATCTTATAGCGTTTTCTTATATTTTCCCCGCATATTGCCGGTTTCCGATTCTTAACATCTGCTTATGCGCTGCCGGAGTATTTCCAAGATATATATATATCAATGGATTTTCCGCTGATATCACCCCAGTATCCTCCGCGGAATAGACGGCATCCCTGAACTTCATTTCCTAACGGGGCAGCAGGTAGATTTACTGCAACGGCATTGCCACGGAGAGCTGACTGCCGGCAATGATTTTGCGGAGCACGTAAAACAAAAGCTATATTCCTGTTTTGAAAAATCAGATAATAGTTGCGATTAATCAGATTTTGCTATATAATTGATTACAGTCAAAAGTGCAAACAATATTGTGATTGGAGAATGAAAATGCCAAAAGGATTACAGCATAAAGGAATTGTCAGAAGAAACAAAATGCTATATGCAGCAGTACAGCTTTTTTTAAAGAATGGATATGAAAAAACCACAACAGCTTCGATTGCAAGAGCAGCAGGAATGGCACCATCATCCTTTTTTGCAGCGTTTGAGAATAAGGAGGCGTTATTACTGACGTTGGTAAAGACCATGTTTAGTAGCCAGTTTGAAAATACAGGAGTTATATTGGGGGAGAATGCCGACCCATTACTTATTTACGGGGTCGAAACATCCCTGCAGATGTATATAGCAGAAATGTCAGAGCCACTGCGTGAATTATACGTGGTAGGATATACGCTTCCCACTACATCGGAATACATTTATCTTAGTACGGCAAAGAAACTGCAGTTTATTTTTGCAGAATACATGGGAACCGCGGAGCTGAAAGATTATTATGAAATGGACATTGCCTCGGCAGGAATTACCAGGGGATTTATGGCCAAAAAGTGTGATATGTATTTTACCATGGAAGATAAATTAAGAAGATTTCTCAAATGCTGTTTCACTTTGTACAAGGTGCCTGAAGAAAAACAGGAGGAAGTTATAGAACAGGTTTTAAAGTTAGATTTAAAATCTATGGCCGAAAAAATTATTGCTGATACAGTTAAAAAAGCAGAAGAAGGATTTGAGTCAGTACTAAATGATATATAAGTAACATTTGTCTTCGGCTTAAGAAGAAGCAGCTGTCTCACAGGAAATCAGAAAAACAGGAGAAACAATTAAAAAGCTTGAATACGGAGGGAGAAAGATGAAAAAAATCAAATTCGCAAAAAAGAGCAGAAAACTATTTTCCGCGATCCTGGCAGGAGCAATGCTTACCACGTCTGTGATACCGGAATCTTTTGTCTGGGCGTCAGAGGAAGTGCAGGAATTTAGAGACAGTGAGAGCCTGGGCTTTGGATTCACATCAGATCCTATGCCCGGGGCTGGTGGAGATGGGGAAAATCAGGCGCTTTCTGATTTTCAGGATATGCCAGATGTTCAAAATGGAAATGATACAGTGGATATGGAAAGTGGATTTACAGACGAGAGTGATTCTTTTGGCAGCAATGGCAGAGATTCTTCTGTAGGATCTGACTTCCAGAGCCTGGCATCTGTAGAAGAACTGCAGGAGCGGATCAACGCTATTCCAACTGTGGAAGAATTTCAGAACCTGGCAGATGGTACTACGGTGGAAGGAAGCACCTTGAATCAGGCACAGACAGATGTGTACGCAGAAGCCCAGGATATTGCGGAAAAACTGGAGCTGCTTTCGGAAGAAGAGCAGGGGCTGGTGGATGTAAGCAGGCTAGAAGCGCTGTTTGGATATTTTAATGGGATGACGGAAGAATTGGAAACTACAACTAATGTGATTGATCCGGTGACATCTGGAAGTGTAAGCATTACTTCTGGAGGAACATATACATTAAACGGTGGTGCCTACACTACGCCTGATAGTGCAATTATTATAGATACAGAAGAATCAGTTACCTTGAATATTGCCGGTAATATTACGGCATCAACACAAACTCCTCCAAATACTAGAGAAGTTACACCTTTTATCAAGATTGAAAAGAATTGTAAGAAATTAGAAATAATTAATAACGGAAATTTCGAGGTGAAACTTAACAATGGTAGTGTCAGTCTTTTAAAGGATAGTAGCAATGACGGAGTGGATCAAATTAATTTTACAGGAGGCACTTACAAGGCTTCAACAGATAAGGTGTCTATGATTTATTTCCAGGGAACTATAGAATTTCAAAATGCTGTTTTTAAAGCAACTGGGTCAACACGAGATAGTGGACACATTGCATATAGCACTGGAACTAGCACTGGAACTGTGAAAATTCATAAAGGAACACATATAGATGCCGGAAATTCCAGAATATCCAATCACCAAGATGCTTGTATTGGTGCAAAAATTGTACAAATGGATGGAGGTACTATAACCGGAAACGTCAAAAATGGTCATATTAGCGGAATAAAAGCAAATAATGTGCAGTTTACTGGGGGAGTAATAGAAAATTGTGAAGCGGCAATTCTATATATGGATTCGAAACAGATAGAAGGAATAAAGATTGGTGGGAACGCAACTTTTAAAAATAATGATTCTGATATTAATCTTTTAAAAGGACAGGTATTTACGATACAGGATGACTTTAAGGGAAATGCAACTGTATTTTTTTGGACAGACTGGGATTACACTTGGTAAGATTACGACTTCTGGGATATCAAAATCTATGCTTGGCAGGATTACTTCGAAGAATGGTGGTTATTCTGTAAACTACGCTGAGGATGATAATGGTGGATACTTGTTTTTATCGAAACATACGCATACTTGGAGCTATTCATCATATGATAATAAGATTATCGCAAAATGTACTGACGCTAACTGTAAGAACGAATTGGAGCTTTCACTCACAGCGGCGAATTCTGATTATTCAGGTGAAGCATATGCTGGGGCAGAAGTAGAAAATAATATAAGTTATGTTACAGGTAAAAAGGCAGATATCGTATATTATCTGGAAGATGGAAACACCACGACAAACGCTGAAAACAGTGGTGCTGCAAGTGATGGAGCTGCTCCGGTATATGTAGGAAATTATGTTATAAAAGTTTCGGTTGAAGATCAGACGTTAAGTAGTGCTTTTAAAATAGAAAAGGCACCGGTTACTCTAAATAATTTCAGCCTTGAAGGTTGGGAATATGGACAGGCTGAACATACACCGCAGGTAACGGTTAAGTCAGATGAAAAAGACATTACACAGTTATACAATAAATCTCAGATTACCTACAAATATTACACGGATAAAACATGTACAAAAGAAACAACCAAAGCAAATGGTGCAGGCACAGACGGAGCAGTACCAAAGAATGCAGGTACTTATTATGTAAAGGCAGCTGTGCCAGAAATGGATAATTATAAAGCGAACAGTGCAGTAGTGGGCTTTACAATCACAAAGAAATCCATAAAGGCAACCGTAAGCGCAGCGGATAAAACTTACGATGGAATCGATTCTGCCACTGTAAATGCAACAGTGGATCAGAGTGAACTGGTATCCGGTGATAGCATTACCATTACAAACCTTACAGGTACTTTTGAAGACTGGAATGCTGGATCTAATAAAAAAGTAACAGTACACAGTTCAGCAGATTCGA
Organism: Blautia sp. Marseille-P2398; assembly: GCF_964240315.1. Taxonomy (NCBI): domain Bacteria; kingdom Bacillati; phylum Bacillota; class Clostridia; order Lachnospirales; family Lachnospiraceae; genus Blautia; species Blautia sp. Marseille-P2398. The sequence goes on along the minus strand of NZ_CAXSTD010000012.1, from coordinate 98,856 downwards.
TTTCAGGAACTGGTGCTGAGAATTACGATGTACAAATTGCACAAGAGACAACAGCCTCTATAAGTAAGCTGGTTGCAAAGCTTACATGGAGTAAAACAGACCTTACATACACCGGCACCGCACAGAGCGTGACGGCGACAGTTACAAATAAAGTCTCCGGCGATACTTTTAACATTACTTATGATGGAAATACACAGACAGAGGCAGGAGATAACTATACGGCAACGGTAACAGATCTTGGAAATGATAACTACACACTTGAGGGTGCAACCGATATTTTCCAAAAATGGAGCATCAGATATCTGCAGACTTCAACGGCTGCACAGGTTTCCGGAACGAAAGGTAAGAATGACTGGTACGTAAGTGCAGTGAAGCTTGTACCGGACAGTGGATACCAGATATCGACAGACAAAACAAACTGGAAGGATTCGATTGGGGATTACACGGATCAGGGAGAACATTCTGTAACCTATTATCTGAAAGATGCAAAGGGGCACATTACAGACAAAAAAACAGCAACCTTCAAAATTGATACCGAAGTACCAACAGGAAAAATTGAAATTGGAACAAATACATTTAGCGGTTCTCCGAATCCTGTTGCTTACGATTACTGGTTCAGGAATAATGCCACTGTTGATATCACAGGAGCAGATTCTACCAGTGGAATTGCCTCAATAGAATACCAAAAGGTGAAGGCAGATGAATCCTATGATGTAAATGGCACATGGATTACATGGGATGCGGCTAATAAACTTTCCCTGACAGAAAGCGGCAAGTATGTGATCTATGCGCGTATTACTGACAATGCAGGAAATCAGACCATCATCAATTCAGATGGAGTGGTTGTATTTAAAGATTCTGTAGTTGTGGATTCTTCCATCGACTACACAAAAACAACCAAAACTTCCGTGGACGCGAAGGTAACATTAAATGGAAACACCGTAGCGTCTGTAAAAAATGGGGAGAACATTTTAACAGCAGGAACGGATTATACAGTTTCCGCAGATAAAATCACGTTCAGCGGAGAATATCTTGATACTTTGGCGGTTGGAACTTATACACTGACTGCTGCATATCATCCGCAGGGAGAAATACAGTATACAGGCGGTGACAAACCTGCTGAAAGCCAGATCGCGTTAAAGGTAAAACAGAAGACAGTAAATGTAACATACCAGACAGCAAATGTAAAAATCACAAGTGTTTTGGATAAAGAGTATGACGGACAGCCTGCAGATCTGGTGTATACAACAAACAGCACTGCCAGTGTCAAAGTTGAGTACAACGTAAATGGAATCTGGCAGACAAAAGCACCAACATATGCCGGTACTTATGAAGTGAAGGTCAGTGTACCTGGAAACAGTTATTTTACCGCTGCTTCAACAACAAAGACCTATACCATTAAGCCAAGAGGAGTGGAGATCTCCGGAATTACCGCAAATAAGAAGGTATATGATGGAACTAAGGATGCAGAATTGGATTACAGCAAAGTTGTGTTTGCAAGGTTGATTGAAGGAGATGCCCTTACGGTAAGTGCAGAAGGTACATTTGCTGACAGTAATGCAGCAAAAGGGAAAACAGTTACGATCACAAACCTGGTACTGGGAGGCAAATCGGCAAGTAACTACGTCCTGACCGCTGACGGACAGCAGGCAGGTACCATAGCGGATATCAATCCCAAAAGAATAACGGTAACAGCGGATAATCTGAAGAAGATCGTTGGCGGGGCAGACCCTGTCCTTACTTACACAGCCAGTGGTCTGGTAGGAGAGGATACCCTGTCCGGAATTGTCGTGAAACGAAAAGCGGGGGAGAAGGTGGGAACATATGCGATCAAAGTTTCCCAGAAAAAAGGCTCAAACCCAAATTACAGGATCACATTTAAGAAGGGTATCTTCACGATCCAGCAGGCCGACCAGTCTAAACTGAAAGGAAAGGATATTTATCGCCTGAAACTTCCGGTATTCTTTGCAAAAGGAAAAGCCAATAAGAACAGCATTACCCTTTCCTGGAAGAAATATGCCGGTGCAACAGGATACGATGTTTACTGGAGTTATTGTGACGGCAGAATAAACTATAAAAAGGTTGGAACTGTCAAAAGCGGAAAACTTTCCATGTCCCATAAGAAGCTGAAGAAAGACCATGAATATAAGTACTTTATTGCAGCTTATAAGATGGTGGAAGGAAGAAAAATCTATATTGCCAGATCCAATGACGTGCATGTTGCCCTGAAACAGGCTTCCACAACAAACGCAGCTTCCATCAAAGTAAACCGGACGGAGATTACCTTATCAGTTGGAAAAACTTTCCAGTTAAAATGCAGTCTCAAAGCCGAAGACAACAGGAAAGATCTGGTTTCCCATACCAGTCCCTTCCGTTATTACACCACTAACAGCAAAGTGGCAACGGTAAACAAAGACGGCGTGATCAAGGCAAAAGGCAAAGGAGTCTGCACTATATACATATTGGCCAACAACGGAGTGTACAAAAAAGTGACGGTAACAGTAAAATGAGAAGAATGTCAGAAAGCAGATTCGCAGAATATTAAGTTCCTCAAAAACACTTCCTCAAACAGAAATAATATTTAACCAAAAACCTCTCTTGTAAAGCAGGAGAGGTTTTTTCGTATCAGAATTAAATTTTTCTTTTCCATTGTAGAATCAGCACATCAAAAGTCTGTCACCTTCTGACCGTTTTTCTCTTTATTTTGTCTCCGCGGAAACCAATCCTTAATTTTTCTGCAAGCCAAATGATTAACATAATATTTTTACGGTAACCTTAATAAGATTTCTTATCCTACAATATTGTCTGTGGCTTCTGCTATGCCGCGGAATTTTATCAGTTTTTAGTCAATTTTTAAACAATGACAGAGGATAATGCTGTTTTGTCTTACAAAAAAGTGAATTCGAATTCACTTTTTTCAGGTGATCCAGCAGGGTACCTGTAAAACAGATTTGTCATATTGTGTTTGAATATCCTGGGATCTGAAGACGTGGAAATGATATTAAAAAGAGCAGAGACTTTGTAGCACAAAAACCCCACCGCTTAGCAGGCAGTGGGGTTTTCTTAAGACAGCTTATACTCTTTGGGGATGGTTTTTCCGTTTCCTTTCATGTATGGTTTAATATAGACTGTCTTTCCAGTCTTATAGTGTCTGCAATGTCCGCGGACGCACCAGGTTTCCGTCAGTCTCTGGCGGGTTTTGCTGCGGAGTCTCCTCGTCAGTTTTTCATTTGAGGAAAGGACCCGGATGCCGTTAAGCGAAATGACACGTGGGGATTTCCTGGCCGGTTGCTTATCCGCGGAAATCTTTTTCCTGCTTTTCCCTACGTCTGCTTTATTTTCCATTTCCTTATGACGGAAGATATTTTTACCTCTGAAGTGGAACGGTTTGTTGCCGGAAGAAAGGTATCCCTGATCTGGGCATCACCGGACTGCACCCATTTCAGCAAAGCGAAAGGAAAGACTCCAAGGAAACAGGGGATACGGATGCTCCCGTATGCGGTATATTTCCATGCAGCACAGATCCATCCGGAAGTGATCTGTATGGAGAACGTGGCAGAGATCCAGGGCTGGTGTCCGATCGAGGACAGGGAAGATGTTTCCGGTTTTGGACAGCCGGGAACTTTGCGCCGCAGACTACGGTGCCCCGACCACAAGAAAGCGCTGGTATGCAGTGATCCGAAACGATCACCGTGCGATACGATGGCCAAAACCCACCAACAGCAAAATGGACAGTTTTCTTTTGCATAAGGCAGCTTCGGCTGTCTTTTTTTCGTATTTTCCGTATCAGAATTTAATTACGCTGCATATATATTTTGTATGATCCATACTTTTGGACTTTTCGTATAACTGTTCATAGTTTATAATAATTCTTAGATAAATACAAAAGCGAAAGCATTAGATCGTCGCATTGTCGCGTTTAATGATGAAGTGGGCATATTCTATTTTATTCACTTGAAAATATGGTGGAATGGGATTGTTTTGCCTAAAACTGCGGCATTTTTGATTAAAACAATATCCAAAAGCATCGAAACAAGCGTTTTCGGTGGCTGATGGATGACTTTATTCAATGACCTCGCATTATTCCTATTGTATGTTAAGCTTTGTGGTACTATACTGAATGTATAAAAAATGAAGGAGGAGCTTCTCATGAAGAAAAACTTTAAGAAATTATTGGCATTAACTCTCGTATTTATCATGGTGCTCATACCGGTGCAGGTATCTGCCAAAACTCTTATCCCGGAAAGAGTAATTTATCTTCCTGTCCATACCGGAGTAGTGGAAAATATAGGATTTTATCCACCGGATAAAAAGCCCAAGATCACCCTGTCAAACAAAAAAATTGGAACAATAAAAAAAAGTGTTAATGATATAGGGTTTATCAGTTTCGATTTTGTTCCCAAAAAAGCTGGAAAAACGCTTGTTACTATGAAAATAACCGAAGGAACATCTAAGTTCTATTTTAAAGTTGTGAATTACAAAAACCCGGTTTCTTCCATAAAACTTGGAAAAACAACCATTAAAGGAAATAAATTCAATAAAACAGACAAACTTTCTCTCAGTTACAGCAAATATGCTAAGCAGAGTAATTCGCTTAAAATCGTACCAAAAAAAGGCTGGCGCGTAAGAGGCTTCTATTCTTTGGATAAAAAAGGAGAAACAACTTATTATTCCGGAAATAAGTTCAAACCGATCGGAGGAAAGGGAAATTGCACCCTTCGTATTGTCTTCGCATCAGTAAATGTTAACGCACAAACCTATATTGATATTGATTTTAAATAATCATTGGCAAGACATAACTTTGATTGAAAAACATAGTTAAAAAAGGAGATCCATCCCTTCGGCATGAGTCTCCTTTTTTCATGACATTATTTAAACCAGAGCAAAACCCGTTCCTGTTGTCCTGTCTTTTCATTAACTACGTCAGCACAGATCTTAAAATCCGTGCCGTTGATCGGAATGGTAGATCCATTGTTTACATCTTCAGATTTGAACCAGCTTTTTTCCATATAGGAAAGGCCCTGTTTCTTCATATACCACCCCTTTTTTAATTTAAAAGTTACTTTTACCTTCTTTTTTGCAAATTTGGAATATGGGATTACTCGATATGCTTCTTTATCAAAACGTTTTCCGGAAATAGATGTATTTCCGATCTTCACTGAAACAACAGGATTTGTATATTTTCTTACAGTAAGAGTACATTTGCGGATTTTGTTCCCACCTTTTGCTGTAATAACAGTTTTTCCTGTCTTTTTGGGGGTTACATTTATAGAGGAATAATCAAACGATGCTTCTGCGACAGATGGATTGCTGCTTCTTATGGAAGTTACATTTTCAGCTGTTTTTGTAAAAAACCCGATCCACGGATTTGTAAAAAAATAATTTACTGAAGGATTTTTCACTGTCCTTCCAGTATACAATGTCACGGTTTTTCTACCTCCAAAATACTCTGGCACTCCAGCTTGCACCGGAACCGCTGATAAAACCAAAATAACAATCAGTGAAAATGTTAAAATCTGTTTCCATATTTTTTTCATTTTTCTCTTTCCTTTCTGTATATGTATTTGCAAATACTAGATAACTTAGTATTATACTCGCAGTCACAAGAAATTCAAAGTTTTATGCAAACAACTCGTTGTTCTTTTTCTGACAAAATACACATATCTGTGTCTTACCATACAAACATGTGGTATAATAAAGACAGCAAAATACAGAAAGGAAAAAGCCATGGGAAATGAAGCAGGGGAATGGATCATTCATGGAGTAACATGGGATGATCCAAAATGCATCCACGATGTGGATGAAGCAGTCGAATATATCAACCGGGTTGGTTTTCTTCCTCTTTTTAAGAACGAAATTCCGGGGTTTTCTCTGGAGGAACGGACAGTGGCAGAATATTGGTGGTCTGATGATCCGGTGAGGGATCCGTGGAGATGGAGGATTGCTATTGCAAAAAAGCATGATGTTCTTTACGGGAAATTTTTTGCCAAAAAAGCCGGGTTTATTTCCAAAAAATGGCTGCCGGTATTTGCCAACTACCGCAGGGACGGCTATGATTTTGATGCTCTGTTTGAGGATGAAAAAGCACCGATCAAACATAAGAATATTATGGATCATTTTATGGAAAATGATGCAGAAATCTACTCCTACGAATTGAAAAAATTGGCTGGATTTGGAAAAGATGGCGAAAAGGGATTTGACGGAGCCATTACCAGCCTTATGATGCAGACATATCTGTGTAACTGCGACTTTCGGAAAAGGATCAATCAAAAAGGCGTGGAGTACGGCTGGGATGTGGCTGTGTATTCTTCTCCGGAACACATTTATGGATATGACCATGTTACTTCCTGTTATAAGGAAGATCCGCGGACATCCTGGGGGAAAATTGTTGATCATATGAAGCAGCTTTATCCAGAAGCCGCGGATATGCAGATAAAAAAAATTCTAAAATAGGAGAGAATATGTGCAGCAGATATTATATAGATCCCGATATGATGGAGGAGATTTCCAGAGTGGTACAGAACATAGATGGGAGGATCCGGCTGACACAAGGAGATATCCGTCCGACCGATGTCGCACCGGTCATTGGACAGTCAGAACATGGACTGGAACTGGGTATATGCAGATGAGGATATCCCCTGTCAAAAGGCAAAAATCCGGTCATCAATGCAAGGGTGGAAACCGTCATGGATAAACCTTCCTTTCAGAACGGAATCTTATATCACCGGCTGTTGATTCCGGCAGGCGGGTTCTACGAATGGAATTCCCTGAAAGAAAAGAGTACCTTTACCAGACCGGATTCCTCTGTGCTGTATATGGCAGGATTCTGTGACTGGTTTGAGAATGAACGAAGATTTGTGATCCTGACTACCACAGCGAATGATTCCATGAAAAAAATCCATGATCGCATGCCTTTGATCTTGGAAAGGGAACAAATTGCAGATTGGTTTGATAATAACAAAATGCCTGTACTTCTGCACCAGGCACCGACTCTGCTTAATCGACAGACGGAATATGAACAGCAGAGTCTGTTTTCATAGAAAGTGGTGAGTTTTAATGACAAAGGATGAATGGTACAAGCAACTGTTCGAGAGACTTGGAAACTCCAGATTTTGGAGCAGATTTCATCTTAAGCAGAATGATATTGATTATATTCATGAAAAAGGACTGGATACGATCCGGAAACACGCAGAGGATTTCATTACAAAACGGGAGGCTCCTGCATATATCCCAAATGATGGAAAACAGACACCCATGCGCGGTCACCCGGTATTCATCGCACAGCATGCTATATTGTATATTACAAAGAAGCTGGAAACAGTAAATGGATTAAGTTAAAAACGCTTGGTAGTACCAAGTCCAGCTACACCCATACATCTTCTAAGAAGCATCCAATTATCGTTGGACAGAAATATCAATATACTGTCAAAGCGTACAATAGGGATACGAAGAAGTATGGAAGCTACAATACAAAAGGGCTGACTGTAACAGCATCATTAAAGATGGTAACCGGTATTGAAGCCAAAATCGAGGGAACAACAGTTAAACTTACATGGAACAAAGTAAGCGGTGCGGACAAATATGCCATTTCTTCAAAAATCAAGGCAGGCGACAAATGGAGCAAGATTGTCACAGTCAAAGACACCTCATCTTTCGTTGACGTAAATCCATGTGTAGACTGCACAAACTATTATTCTGTAAGGGGTTATTCCAGCAGCACTAAGACATATGGAGTTATGAATAAAACAGGAGTAAGCATTTATGTGAAAGACAGCGACGAAGTTAGACCAACAATAACGCCAGGGCCAACAGATACTCCTGACCCAGATGATGAAGTTGACCATGCTACACCAGAACAGAAAGCACAGGAAGTATCAAGCTTGTAAATACAGAAAGAATGAAAGCTGGTTTACAGCCGTACAAGTATGATTTAAGACTTGAAAAGGCCGCGATGGTAAGGGCTAAAGAGATTGCGGTTAAGTTTTCGCATATAAGGCCGGATGGAAGAAATTCTAGCACTGCTGTTTCAGAAGCTGGCGTCGGATGTCCATCAGGGGAAAATATTGGTATGGGTACATCAAGCGCACCAGAAATATTTCCTACTCCAAACCGTAATGGATATAAATTTGATGGATGGGCTACTGAATATGGAGAAAAATACCACTATATGACAGCAGCTAGAAATGAAAAATTTACCGCAACTTGGATTTCTGATAACTAAAAGAGATAAGACAAATAAACAGAATCATCTGCTCATTTCGTATGACGACAAACCAGAACCTGCAGATGACTCCGAGTGGGGAAAGGAGTATGCTCGTACCCTCCAGCACTTCGAAATCCTTAAGGCAAAACTAAATGTATCCAGAGAGCATGCTATCGATACCTTTGATCGGCTGACAGAAAGCGACACGAAAATTCTGGATAAAATGTACCATCTACATGAGCTCAACCGGATCATGCTGGAACATAATCTGGATACCGTAGTGATCCTGGGACATCTGAACCCGGACGGTGACGCTGCCGGTTCAGTTCGGAAAACTTTACAGTATTATGATAGAAGACTGTGCAAAGCCGGGAGAAGAGGTACAGGAACTTATAAATATCTTTCAGTCTTTTATAAGTGATGCTATCTCGAATTTTAATTCGGATCTGTATTATCAGAACCCTGACTATCTGGAGTGGTCGTATCGTGAAGGGGAGCTTTTGGATTAATGCCTGAAACGCATTAAAATTGGTTCCGCAGTATCATCAATTGAATGTTACTGTGGAACCTTTTTATATTCATCTGCTATTTTAGCCGGGTAAGTCGGATTTTATCTGCGTATCCCTGACAGTTCGTCTTCTATCCACTTATCTGTGTTGAAGTTACTGTCAAAGAACCTGACGATTACGCCGTAAGGTTCTGTATCACTGTTGAATGCGTTGGCTTCATCAGTGTCTACGTGCATTGCCAGGTGATAATTTCTGTGGACTCTGACTACTACATCTGCGTAGATAAGTGCGCGTCCGTAGCTTTTGGTCAGGACGAAGACTTCGTCATTGTCTTTGATATGCAGGGCAAGTGCTTCATCCGGAGTCATGTGGATGTGGCGTTTGGCTACGATGACCCCTTTGGGGATTTCGATATCACCGCATGGACCGGATAAAATACAGCCGGGAGTTCCTTCGATATCACCGGACTGGCGTATTACGCTTGGAATCCCCAGTTTTCTGGTGTCTGTAAGGGACATTTCTACCTGCGTGTCGCTGCGGAAAGGACCGAGAAGTGCCATGTTTTCGAAAGTACCTTTCGGTCCTTTGACAGTTACTCGTTCCCGGCACAGATATTGTCCGGGCTGGCTTAATTCTTTGATAAAATGTGGTTTGCTTCCCTCTCCGAATAATTTTTCAAAATCTTCCTGCGAGATATGCAGATGTCTGGCAGAAGTTTCTATAGGTATTTTGATGCTCATTTATTACAATACTCCCTCAATATGTTACTTGTATATGTCTGTCTGACATCCTGTTGTCTGATGGGATACAGAGCAATTATACTTACTTTTTAGTGTATCTCTTTAATTGGAAATATGCAATGTTTATCTTGTAAGAAGGACAATTTTTATTATAAAATAGTGTTAACTTACTTTTATCGGTTTACAAGGAGAAGTGTTCTGGGCTATAATAAGATACATTAGAATAACAGTTACTGTGAGCGGAGTGAACAGTAACGAATAACAATTCTAAATGTGACAAAACAGAATGAAATAGTAATGTAATATCAGACTTATAGAATAATAACCAAGAAGGATTATTGAATGAGCAAAAAGAGATTTTCCGGGCTGCGTCTGATTCTTATGGTACCTGTGGTGGTGCTTCTGGCCGGTGGACTGATCATCGGCGGAAGAGCTTTGCAGGAACCGGGGGAAGTAAGGACTCTTAAGAGACAGGAGGTAGCGCAGACGGATGAAGGACATCAGGAGTATTATTTCGGCCTTCTTAATGAGAATGAACAGAGAGGCTACCGCGAGATCCTGGAGGGGATCAGAAGCTTTGAGGATAAATTTTATCTGTCTCTCTCAGGAGATAATGAGATAGACAGAGTGTATCATGCAGTGCTGAAGGATCATCCGGAGCTGTTCTGGGTACATAACCGGGAGAAAGTTTATAAGACGACTTATTCGGGCAGAGATTACTGTCAGTTTTCTCCGGGATATACTTATACAGAGGAGCAGAGACAGGAGATCACGCAGGCTATGGAGAATGCGTATCAGGAGGTGTTATCGCAGATTCCGGATGGTGCTGATGATTACACGAAGGTAATGACTGTTTATACTTATGTCATAGACAATACAGAATATGTGATCTCTGATGATGACCAGAGTATAGCAGGAGCTTTCTGGAAGAAACAGGCGGTATGTGCGGGCTATGCGGGAGCAGTGCAGTATCTGCTGGAGCGTCTGGATATCCCCTGTATTTATGTGGAGGGTGATGCTGCAAACAGTACCCAGGGACATGCCTGGAATATTGTAGAGCTGAACGGACAGTATTATTATGTGGATGCCACCAATGGGGATCAGCCGGACTTTCTGGAGGGTGATGCCACGCTGCTGGCAGAGCATAAGACAACGATCTATGATTATCTGTGTCCGTTCCCACAGGAGTACGAGGAGAATTATACGGTCTCTGATGAGTTTCCTGTTCCTGCGTGTACAGCGACTGACATGAATTTCTATGTGAGAAACGGCGCCTGTTTTGATACCTATGACTGGAGCAGTGTATATGACCTGTGCAGACTGCGCATTGACAGTGATGCTGCGGTGGTACGCTTTAAGTTTGGCAGCCAGGGGGCTTATGATGAGGCATATATGGATCTGATCGACAGTAATCATATCCAGGATATCGCAAAATATTATATGGAAGTCCATGGGCTGTCACAGATTTCCTATCATTACGGCGTGATCGACAATATGAAGACCTTATACTTCATGTTCTGACGGGTTTAGTTCAGATGTGTCAGTTGATGATAAGGAACGCTATAAATATATAACTAAAAGGAGTGACTGAAAATTATGGTTAATATGACAGATATATTTGGAAATGCGCTGAGTATTGCCGGGAGTTTTATGGATTCAGATCTGGTGAATCGTTTTATGATGGTAATATTTGCAGTGATCCTTGTGTTTGGAGTGCTGAACTGTATTCTGGGATACAGGCTTCTGCGTTTCTGGATGATGCTGGGAGGTTTTCTGGTAGGCGGCGGTCTTGCGCTGGTGGTTGTACATACAATGGGAATACAGGAGAAATCAACAATGCTGATCGCAGCACTGGCGGCAGGAGTTGTGTTCGCAGTGATTGCATTTCTGATCTATAAGGCAGGTGTGTTTATCCTGGCAGCAGGTATCGGCTGGGCGGCCAGTATTTATTTCCTGCATCCTACCAGCTCCGCAGTATTTTTTGCATGTATTCTGATCGGCGTAGCTCTTGGTTCCATGGCGGTGAAATACTGCAGGGAAGTGCTGATCGTGGCTACAAGTCTGATCGGTGGTATTATGGCAGGAGTTTCCCTTGCACAGCTTGGAAATCTGGCAGATATTCCCTATGGACTGGGAATGAGTGTGGGATTTGCAGTTCTGGGTATGCTGATTCAGTTTGCTATCAACAAACCGGTTTCTGATGAAGAGGATGAAGAAACGGTTGATGAAGAAAGCACTGAGCAGATTTACAGGCGAAATCAGAACCTGAGACAAGACCAGAGTTTTGAGCAGTCTCAGGACAGAGACATGGAGGAATCAATATATGCCAGAGGACAGAAAGGACAGGCGAGAAAAAATGGCAAAAGAAGCTAAGACAAATGCAATGAGAATGCTGGACAGACAGAAGGTTAAATATGAGGCGTTCTCCTATGAATGTGATGAATTTATTGACGGGGTCCACAGTGCGGATAAGATTGGAGCACCCTATGACCAGTCTTTTAAGACTCTGGTAATGGAAGGAAAGAGCGGCGGCTATTTCGTTTTTGTAGTTCCGATTGAAAAGGAAGTTGACCGTAAGGCGGCTGCAAAGGCTGTCGGTGAGAAGACAGTGGACATGATCCATGTGAAGGATATCACAAAGATTACCGGATATGTGAGAGGCGGCTGCAGCCCGCTGGGAATGAAGAAACCTTATCCTGTTGTGTTTGATGCATCTGCAGGAGAATTTGAAGAGATTTATGTGAGTGGCGGCCGTATCGGACTGACACTGAAGGTTCCCCTTGCTGATCTGCTTAAGGTGACAGGCGGAAAGCTGGCGGATATTATCATGAAGACAGAATAAAATAACAGGGTACGGCTAAGCCGTACCCTGTATTTTATTCTTTAGTTATCGGAAGCGTCCTCTTCGTTGATCTCGAATACGTGACGTTTCTTAGCCATCTCATCACTTGCCAGATATTCATCGTAAGTAGTGATCTTGTCGATCATGGTTCCGTTTGGAAGGATTTCCATGATACGGTTGGCTGTTGTCTGTACGAACTGATGGTCATGTGAGGTGAAAAGGATAACACCCGGGAATTTGATCAGACCGTTGTTCAGTGCTGTGATGCTCTCCATATCGAGGTGGTTGGTTGGCTCATCCAGGATCAGGATATTTGCACCGGAGATCATCATCTTGGAAAGAAGACAGCGGACTTTCTCACCACCGGAAAGAACGCGTACACGTTTGATGCCGTCTTCACCGGGGAAGAGCATACGTCCGAGGAATCCACGAACATAAGTAGCATCCTTGATCTCGGAATACTGTGTCAGCCAGTCTGTAATAGTAAGGTCATTATCGAACTCTGCAGTGTTGTCCTTAGGGAAATATGCCTGGGAAGTGGTAACACCCCATTTATAATTTCCTTCATCCGGTTCCATTTCACCAACTAAGATCTTGAACAGAGTAGTGATTGCCTGTTCGTTGGCACCGACGAAAGCTACCTTGTCATCATGTCCGAGTGTGAAAGAAATGTTATCCAGAACTTTTACACCGTCGATGGTCTTGGAAAGGTTCTCCACCATAAGGACTTCGTTACCGATCTCGCGGTTTGGACGGAAGTCGATGTATGGGTATTTACGGCTGGACGGACGCATATCGTCAAGCTGGATCTTTTCCAGGGCACGTTTACGGGAAGTTGCCTGTTTGGACTTGGAAGCGTTGGCACTGAATCGGGAAATAAATTCCTGAAGTTCTTTGATCTTCTCTTCTTTTTTCTTGTTGGCTTCCTTCATCTGTTTGATGAGGAGCTGGCTGGACTCAAACCAGAAGTCGTAGTTTCCGGCATAGAGCTGAATCTTGCCATAGTCGATGTCTGCTGTATGAGTACATACTTTATTTAAGAAGTAACGGTCATGGGATACAACGATGACAGTGTTGTCAAAGTTGATCAGGAATTCTTCGAGCCATTCAATAGCGGGCAGGTCAAGGTGGTTGGTAGGCTCATCCAGAAGAAGAATGTCCGGATTACCAAACAGTGCCTGCGCCAGAAGAACTTTGACCTTCTGGCTTCCTGTAAGGTCAGCCATCTGGGAATAGTGGAGATCGGTTTCAATTCCAAGACCATTCAGAAGAGTAGCAGCATCAGATTCTGCTTCCCATCCGTTCATCTCTGCAAATTCACCTTCCAGTTCACTGGCACGGATACCGTCTTCATCAGTGAAGTCCGCTTTTGCATAGATAGCATCTTTTTCTTTCATGATCTCATACAGTCTCTTGTTACCCATGATAACAGTATCCAGAACTGTATATGCATCATATTTGAAGTGATCCTGCTGCAGGAAAGAAAGACGCTGGCCCGGAGTGATAACAACGTCACCGTTGGTAGGCTCTAACTGTCCGGAAAGGATTTTAAGGAATGTGGACTTACCGGCACCGTTTGCACCGATGAGACCGTAGCAGTTGCCCTCAGTAAATTTGATATTTACATCTTCGAAGAGGGCCTTTTTACCTACGCGCAATGTAATATTGTTTGCTGAAATCATATCATACCTCTTTTTCGTGAAATTATTGTTTTGCAGTAACTGTCCGGCAGATTGTTTATGGAAAACGTATCTTTCGCAGGAAACAGTTACATTATTTCCTATTATATAAGTTACAACCGTTTATCATTGTACCGTAAATTGGGAAATTTGCAACTGTTTTTTGCTTTTTTGGGTTCTTTTATTTACAAAAAAAAGAAGCACTGTTATAATATAGAATAATATAGCCTCTTGACGGACAGAAATATGAGGCATTGATATGACAGAAATAACGATTACTGTTTCCATTGTTTTATGCAAAACAGCGATGTGGACAGTAAAGGATAATTAATTTTAGAGAGGTTGCAAAGACTATGTTTATTACAAGAGAGTGCGATTATGCAGTTCGAGTGGTACGTGCGCTTTGGGGAGAGAGCAGACTGAGCGTATCCGATATCTGTGAGAAAGAAGCAATCACAGCTCCTTTTGCCTATAAGATCCTGAAGAAACTTCAGAAGGCAGAGATCGTGAAGGGATACAGAGGCGTACATGGTGGTTATTCTCTGAACAGGGGACTGGATGAGCTGACTTTATATGAGGTTTATTCGGCGATTGATCCGGATATGTTTATCATCGAATGTCTGGATCCGAAATATAACTGTGTCAGAGACGGACAGGATGGATTGCCATGTCTGGTACATAGAGAATTGTTATCTGTACAGGATGAACTGATAAGTCTCCTTAAGAGAAAAACAATACAGCAGATCATGGAGGAGGCGTAGAGCCTCCTTTTTTTACTTTTATCTGCCTGATTTGTCCGAAATTTGGCATATCTGCATAATGTTAGTTATATGCAACTCGAAAAATGCACATATTTGCTACTGAAATAACAGAAAATCTCTGCTTTGTACCTCAGAAGATACAAAATATGTCAAAACAAATTGGACACAGGCAGAAGATTATGTTATAATCTACAATGAAATTTGAGGTATATTTTACTTATGCCTTGAAATAAATAATTAATTTTTTCATCAACCTTTAAGGAGGAAAAACAAACTATGGCAAGAAAGATGAAAACCATGGATGGTAACCATGCAGCTGCTCATGCTTCATATGCATACTCAGATGTAGCCGCTATTTACCCGATCACTCCTTCATCTGTTATGGCGGAAGCAACAGATGAATGGGCAACCCAGGGAAGAAAGAACATTTTCGGACAGGAAGTTCAGGTAACTGAAATGCAGTCTGAGGCTGGTGCAGCAGGTGCTGTACACGGATCTCTGGCAGCAGGTGCTTTAACAACAACATATACAGCATCTCAGGGTCTGTTACTTATGATCCCGAACCTTTACAAAATTGCCGGTGAGCAGTTACCTGCAGTATTCAACGTATCTGCACGTGCACTTGCTTCCCACGCACTTTCAATCTTCGGTGATCACTCCGACGTTATGGCCTGTCGTCAGACCGGATGCGCAATGCTCTGCGAATCTTCTGTACAGGAAGTTATGGACTTAACACCTGTTGCTCACCTTTCAGCAATCAAAGGTAAAGTTCCGTTCATCAACTTCTTCGACGGATTCCGTACATCTCACGAGATCCAGAAGATCGAGACATGGGATTATGAAGATCTGAAGGATATGGCAGATATGGATGCAATCGCTGCATTCCGTAACCATGCCCTGAATCCGAATCACCCATGTCAGAGAGGTTCTGCTCAGAACCCTGATATCTTCTTCCAGGCAAGAGAAGCATGTAACCCATACTACGATGCTCTTCCGGCAGTAGTACAGGAATACATGGATAAAGTTAACGCTAAGATCGGTACAGATTACAAATTATTCAACTACTACGGAGCTGCTGATGCAGAACATGTAATCGTTGCTATGGGATCTGTAAACGATACAATCGAAGAAACAATCGATTATCTTGCAGCAGCAGGAAAGAAAGTCGGTGTTGTTAAAGTTCGTCTTTACAGACCATTCTGTGCACAGGCACTCATCGATGCAATTCCGGATTCTGTAAAACAGATCACAGTTCTTGACAGAACTAAAGAGCCGGGTGCACTTGGCGAGCCACTGTACCTTGACGTTGTAGCAGCATTAAAAGACAGCAAATTCGGCGGCGTAAAAGTATTCTCCGGACGTTATGGTTTAGGTTCCAAAGATACTACACCTGCACAGATCGTAGCTGTTTATGAGAACACTGCTAAAGAGAAATTCACAATCGGTATCGTTGATGATGTTACTAACCTTTCCCTTGAGACAGGTGCTCCGATCGTAACAACTCCTGAAGGAACAACAAACTGTAAATTCTGGGGTCTGGGAGCTGATGGTACAGTAGGTGCCAACAAGAACTCCATCAAGATCATCGGTGACAACACAGACATGTACGCACAGGCTTACTTTGATTATGACTCCAAGAAGTCCGGTGGTGTTACAATGTCCCACTTACGTTTCGGTAAAAAACCGATCAAATCCACATACCTGATCCACAAAGCAAACTTCGTAGCATGCCATAATCCATCCTACGTAAACAAATACAATATGGTTCAGGAACTTGTTGACGGTGGTACATTCCTCCTTAACTGTGCATGGGATATGGAAGGTCTTGAGAAACATTTACCAGGACAGGTAAAAGCTTTCATCGCTAACCACAATATCAAATTCTACACAATCGACGGTGTTAAGATCGGTATTGAAACTGGCATGGGACCAACACGTATCAACACAATCCTTCAGTCTGCATTCTTCAAACTTACAGGAATCATTCCGGAAGAGCAGGCAATCGACCTTATGAAAGCTGCTGCTAAGGCAACATACGGACGTAAGGGTGATGATGTGGTACAGAAGAACTGGGCAGCTATCGATGCCGGTGCTAAACAGGTTGTTGAGATCCAGGTTCCGGAAAGCTGGAAAGATGCTGAGGACGAAGGCCTTCATATGACTCATGCAACAGAAGGACGTCAGGACGTTGTTGATTTCGTTAACAATATCCAGGCTAAAGTAAATGCTCAGGAAGGTAACTCCTTACCTGTATCTGCATTCAAGGATTATGTAGACGGTACTACACCATCAGGTGCAGCTGCATATGAGAAACGTGGTATCGCAGTTAACGTTCCTGTATGGAATCCAGAAAACTGTATCCAGTGTAACAGATGTGCTTATGTCTGCCCACACGCAGTTATCCGTCCTGTAGCTCTGACAGCTGAAGAAGCAGCTAATGCTCCTGAAGGCATGAAGACATTAGACCTTACAGGTATGAAAGAATATAAATTCACAATGTCCGTATCCGCACTTGACTGTACAGGATGTGGTTCTTGTGTAAACGTTTGTCCAGGTAAGAAGGGTGCGAAAGCACTTGCTATGGAAAACCTTGAAGCAAGCGCAGACGAGCAGAAATACTTTGACTACACAGTGAAACTGCCGGTTAAAGAAGATGTTATCGCTAAATTTAAAGAAGCAACTGTTAAAGGCAGCCAGTTCAAACAGCCTCTGCTTGAGTTCTCTGGAGCTTGTGCAGGATGTGGTGAAACACCATACGCTAAACTGATCACTCAGCTGTTCGGTGACAGAATGTACATCGCAAACGCAACAGGATGTTCTTCTATCTGGGGTAACTCCTCACCATCTACACCATACACAGTAAACGCTAAGGGACAGGGTCCTGCATGGTCCAACTCTCTGTTCGAAGATAACGCTGAGTTTGGTTATGGTATGCTTCTTGCTCAGAGAGCTATCCGCGATGGCTTAAAAGCAAAAGTTGAAGACGTTGTTGCTAACGGAACAAACGAAGACGTTAAGGCAGCTGGTCAGGAATGGCTGGATACATTTGCTGTAGGTGCTACAAACGGCGCTGCTACAGACAAACTTGTTGCTGCTCTTGAAGCTTGCGGATGTGACAAAGCAAAAGAAATCCTTGCTCAGAAAGATTTCCTGGCTAAGAAATCCCAGTGGATCTTCGGTGGTGACGGATGGGCTTATGATATCGGATTCGGTGGTGTTGACCATGTTCTTGCTAGTGGACGTGATATCAACGTTATGGTATTCGATACAGAAGTTTATTCTAACACAGGTGGACAGTCTTCCAAGTCTACACCTACAGGTGCTATCGCTCAGTTCGCTGCAGGCGGTAAAGAGACTAAGAAGAAAGATATGGCTTCCATCGCTATGAGCTATGGCTATGTATATGTTGCTCAGATTTCCATGGGTGCTGACTTCAACCAGACTGTAAAAGCTATTGCAGAGGCTGAGGCTTATCCGGGACCATCTCTGATCATTGCTTATGCTCCATGTATCAACCATGGTATTAAGAAAGGTATGGCAAAAGCTCAGACAGAGGAAGAATTAGCAGTTAAGGTTGGATACTGGCATAACTTCAGATTCAATCCTGCAGCTGAAGGAAACAAGTTCTCTCTTGATTCCAAGGCTCCGAGCATGGAAGATTATCAGGCATTCCTTGACGGTGAGGTTCGTTACAACTCTCTGAAACGTCAGAATCCTGAGAAGGCTGCAAGACTGTTTGCTAAGAATGAGGCTGAGGCTAAGGCTAGATTTGAATATCTGCAGAAGCTGATCGCTCTTCATAGCGCTGAATAATCTTTTCGGTTTTTGAACGATTGATAAACAATAATATAAAATAAATAGATAGAGCTATTTATAGTGTCCAGACGATATATGGGCCGCGGTACTTTTGTATCGCGGCTCTTTTTATGTGTTGGAACAGGGGGACGCCGGGGAATGACAGAACATCTGAGGCTCAGTCTCGGAACCATGGAATTTCTAAGTATTTGAAAAGCCGCTAAGGGCATTCAGAAATTGCTCAAACTCGCTTTGCTCAGACAGTGAGCAATTTCTGAATAACGCGGCTTTCCAAATACTAAGAAATTACATGAACCCTCGAGATTCGCCTCAGATGTTCTGTCATTCCCCGGCTGATTGTTGGCTGAGACTTAATGTCTGACGGAAGGGAGGAGTGAGGGTGCATGCAAAGGGAGAGGAGAAGTTGGGATATAAAGGGATGGGGATGTGTTTGACAAGGAGGAGATATTTGATTATAATCATCATGGTGTTTTAGAGGATTGATATAGATATAGGAGTTGTTATGAGGAGATTTGCGAGTAAGGATAGTAAGAGGGATTTCTATATATTATATACGCTGGTTTTTGGGGTTATTGCGGGGTTTATTTATTATCAGTTTGCGGGGAATGGGAAGTCTTTGGTGTGGAGTCATGACGGGATTCCGCAGCATTTGAATTCTCTGGCGTATTATGGGCGGTATCTGAGGGAGGTTCTGCATACGATTTTTGTAGAGCATAAGCTGGAATTGCCTATGTGGGATATGAATATCGGGTATGGTTCGGATATTCTTACAACTTTGCATTATTATGTGATCGGGGATCCGCTGACTTTGTTGTCTGTGTTTGTGCCGGCGGATAAGACGGAGGTTTTGTATGAGGTTCTGATTTTTCTGAGGATTTATCTGGCGGGGATTTCTTTTAGTGTTTTTTGTTTTTATCATAAGAATCCGAAGCAGGCGACGTTTATGGGGACGTTGATCTATATTTTTGCGGGATGGACGATTTATGCGGCTATGAAGCATCCGTATTTTTCCAATCCTATGATTTATCTGCCGCTGGTTCTGATGGGGATTGATAAGATTTATAAGAGGGAGAAGCCATGGCTGTTTATCTGGGCGACTGCGGTTTCGGCTATGTCGAATTTCTATTTCTTTTATATGATCTGTATTTTTATGTTTATTTATGCGGCTTTCCGGTATTTTGGGATTTTCAGTGAGAGAAGTGTGAAGGATGTTCTGGGATGGCTGGTGAAGTTTATCGGCTATTATGCGGTGGCTTTGATGATCGCGGCGGTTATTTTTCTTCCGGTGATCATGACGATTTTTGGTACGGACAGGTTTCAGGCTGAGAATTATGTGCCTCTTTTATATGATAAAATTTATTATGAGAAGTATCTGGGTGATCTGATCGGGGAGAATATGATCCAGTGGGGGGTTGCCGGGTATTCTGCTGTTGCTATGGCGGGTGTGTTTGTGCTTTTCTCCAGGAAGAAGAAGTATCTGGATCTGAAATTAGGATTTGGGCTGTTGAATCTGTTTTTGCTGGTGCCTTTTGCAGGGCATGTGCTCAATGGTTTCTCTTATGTATCCAACAGGTGGATCTGGGCTTATGGGATGATGATCGCGTATATTTTCGTGAAGGCATATCCTGAGCTGTTTACTCTGACTGTGAGGGAAAAGAAGAAGATTTTTGTCATGACGGTGGCGTATTGTGTGCTGGCTCTGTTTGCGAAAGCTGCCAGAACGCAGAGAAATATGGCAGGTGTGCTGGTTCTGGTATTGGCTGTGTTTACGGTTACCTCTTTTGGAAATATTTTTCTTCAGGGGAAGTATATGTGTGGGCTTCTCAGTGCTTTGCTTGTGGTGAGCATTATGTTGAATGTTTCTTATCAGTATTCTTATGAGAAGGATTATCTGTCAGAGTTTGCAGCCGAAGAGGAGTCGCTGGATAAGCTGGAGTCGAATACGGATAAGGCGGTTCTTGCTGCCGGGGATTCAGGTGTCTATCGTTATGACCAGTATGGGGCATTGCCCTATGATAATACTTCTATGTATATGGGTACGAACAGTACTGCTTATTATTTCAGTCTTGCAAACAGCAGTATCAGTGATTTTTTCAGTGAAATGTATCTGAATACGCCATGGGAGCAGCATTATGAGAACCTGGACGGAAGGACGATTCTGGACAGGCTGGCTTCTGTGAAATATTTTGTGATAAGTGGTGATAATTTCCGCTATCTTTCCTATGGATATAATAAAGAGAAGGGCTCTGCAGGAAAGGGAAAAAGTGAGTGCAGGGCTTATGAGAATGAGAATGCACTGCCTCTGGGTTATACTTATGACAATTATATTCCTGAATCGGAATATGAGAAAATGGATGTGGTAAAAAAGCAGCAGGCTTTGATGGACGGTGTGGTGCTTGAGGAGAGTACACTGCCTGAGGCATCTGTTGATGCTGATAATGAGAATATCCAGTATCGTATGGAGACAGGGGATGGTTGTGCTCTGTCTAAGGGAGCAATCAGGGTGACGAAGGAAGGGGCGCAGCTGAAGCTTGTGTTCCATGGTCTTACGGACAGTGAGAATTACCTGATCGCAGATAATCTGGATTATGACAGTCTTTCACCGAGAGAACTGATTGGTAACAGTCAGTGGAAGAAGATGTCTGAGTATGACCAAAATAAGGTTCTTGATGAGGACAGCCGGTGGCGATACTGGAAGGAATCAAAGGAAGCGGCTATGACAGTCAGCTCCAATGATGTGACCAAGACCATAAAGATTTTTACGGATAAGTATAATGCCTACAGTGGACGGCATGATTTTCTCTGCAATATGGGATATTCCAGATCAGGGGTTCGTACTATGACGATCACCTTTGCCAATACAGGTGTTTATACCTATGATAAATTAAGAGTTGTGAGCCAGCCGGTGCAGGGGATTGAGGAAAAAACTGTGAAGCTGGGTGAAGAAGCTCTCGAGAATGTAAAAATGGGAACGAATGAGATTACAGGGGATATCAGTGTTTCCGAAAAGAAAGCTCTTGTGTTGTCTGTTCCGTACAGTAAGGGATTTACGGCTTATGTGGACGGGAAAGAAACGAAGCTTCAGAAGGCGAATACCATGTTTATGGCTCTGGAACTGGAACCTGGTTCACATGAGATACGCCTTACATATTGTACGCCTTATCTGAAAGCGGGAATGCTTCTTTCTGTTCTGGGGCTGGTTATATATGTAATGCTGGTGTTCAGGAAGAAAAAGTAATCCAAATTCCATTGTTGCAGGCAGCCTGAAATAAATTTGTTAGAATAGACATTTTTGTAAATTTGTGTATAATAAAATAGAAAATATTTACAGGAATAACAGACAGTGAATGAGAAATTGGTCTGTTGTAAATGAATGAAACAAAATGAGGAATGACATCATGAGTAAATTATCAGTGGTACTTCCGGCATATAATGAGGAGCTGATGGTTGGGAAAACCTGTCGGGTGCTGGCGGAAGTTCTTACAAAAGCGAAGATTCCCTATGAGTTGGTGGTTGTAAACGATGGTTCCGGCGACCGGACATGGGAAGAGATTCAGAAGGCAGGAGAGAGGGATGCGAATGTGACAGGCATTCTTTTTTCCAGAAATTTCGGAAAGGAAGCAGCGATTTTCGCAGGGCTTGCGCAGGCCTGTGGAGATGTGGTGGCTGTTATGGACTGTGACCTGCAGCATCCGCCGCAGACACTTATTGAGATGTACAGGCTGTGGCAGGAAGGCTATGAAGTGATCGAGGGCGTGAAGGCAGACAGAGGAAAAGAGGGCTTTTTACATAAAGAATGTGCAGGATTTTTCTATGATATCATGTCTAAGGCAACTAAGGTGAATATGAAGGATGCCTCGGATTTTAAGATGATGGACAGGAAGGCTGTGGACAGTATTCTGTCTATGCCTGAGAGGAATATGTTCTTTCGGGCTACCTCTTCCTGGGTGGGATATAAGACTACCAGCGTGGAATTTGAGGTGCAGGAGAGAGAGGCCGGCGTTTCCAAGTGGTCTCCGTGGTCTTTGGTGAAATATGCGTTCACAAATATAGTGGCATTTACTACTTTTCCGCTGCAGTTTGTTACAATCACAGGAGCGATATGTTTTATCTGTTCGCTGGTACTTATGGTCTATTCGCTTGTGCAGTATTTTACAGGTTCTGCAGTGGAAGGTTATACCACCCTGCTGATGGTGCTGCTTCTGGTGGGAAGCGCCATGATGATCAGTCTTGGGATCATTGGATATTATATTTCCAAGATTTATGAAGAAGTAAAGCGCAGACCGAGATATATTATTTCAAAAGTAATTAAGAATGGAAATATACAGGACTGAGAGGATATATTTTATGAAGCAATGGATCAGAAAAATGTATGAAAGTTCCGTTATCCGCTATATTTTCTTTGGCGGATGTACCACTATGGTAAATCTGGTCAGCTTTTTCATTCTCAGAAAGCTGAAGGTGGAGCTGAATATCGCCAATATTATTTCAATCATCCTGGCGATCCTGTTTGCCTATGTGGTAAATTCGAAGTATGTTTTTCAGGATAAATGCGAGACATTGAAGGATCATGTTCAGCCATTCTGCAAATTTGTCAGTGCCAGACTGGTCACTATGGTGATCGAGGTTGGCGGTGTATGGCTGCTTGTGTCAGTGATGGGGCTTAATGATATGATCGGGAAATTCCTGACACAGTTTATTGTGTTGATACTGAATTATGTATTCAGTAAATTTTTTGTGTTTACAACAGGGAAATCAAAATAATGAAGGAAAAGAGAGGGAAAACTCATGACTCTGGAAGAAGCTATTGCAAAGATTAAGCCATTAGATCACAATGCCATGGAGATTGCACAGAAAAGATGGGACAGTATTGCAAAACCACTGCATTCTCTTGGAAAACTGGAGACTCTTTTGATCCAGATCGCGGGAATTACAGGAAACGCAGAGGTGGATCTTTCCAGGAGAGGTCTGATCGCCATGTGCGCGGATAATGGCGTGGTAGAAGAGGGTGTGACACAGACCGGACAGGAAGTTACTGCCATCGTTGCCGAGAATTTTCTGAAATATGACACATCTGTCGGTGTGATGTGTAAGCAGAACCATGCGGAGATTTTTCCGGTGGATATGGGGATGGTGACGGACACAAAAGTCCGCACAGACCATAAAATTGCCTATGGTACACAGAATATGACCAAGGGTCCTGCCATGACAAGAGAACAGGCTGTAAAGGGGCTTGAAGCAGGCATTGACATGGTAAGGGAACTGAATGATAAGGGCTACCGGATTCTGGCAACAGGGGAAATGGGAATCGGAAATACAACCACCAGCAGTGCAGTTGCTTCTGTGTTGCTGAAACAGCCGGTGGAAGAGATGACAGGGCGCGGCGCAGGTCTGACCAGCGAGGGACTTATGCGCAAGATCAATGCGATCAAAAAAGCCATTGCATTAAATGAACCAGATCCTGAGGATGCTATTGATGTTCTGGCAAAGGTAGGCGGTCTTGATATCGCTGGAATGGCAGGTGTCTTTCTGGGAGGTGCGGTTTATGGTATTCCTGTAGTCATGGACGGATTTATTTCCTGTGTTTCTGCGCTGATCGCCATGCGTATCTGCCCGGCTGCGAGGGATTATATTCTTGCATCCCATGTATCAAAAGAGCCTGCTGCCCATCTGATCCTTGAGAATATGGGGAAAGAGGCAATCATTCATGCGGATATGTGTCTGGGCGAGGGAACCGGAGCAGTAGCTTTATTCCCGATCCTTGATCTGGCAACAGCTGTTTATCATTCTATGAGTACTTTTGATGATATCCATGTGGAACAGTATGAGGAGTTGAAATAATGCTGACGCTTGTGACAGGGGGGAGCGGGAGCGGAAAATCCGCTTTTGCGGAAGACAGGGTGCTTTCTTTCGGAGATGCACAGAGGATTTACATAGCGACCATGCACCCTTTTGATGAAGAGAGCCATAAAAGGATCGAGAGACACCAAAAGATGCGTGCAGGAAAAGGTTTCGAGACAGTTGAGTGCTATACAGGGCTCAAAAATGTGAAACTGCCTGCCGGATGTGTGGTGCTTCTGGAATGCATGTCGAATCTGGTGGCAAATGAAATGTTTGAAGAGCAGGGAGCCCATGACCGGACAGTTTCGGAAGTTACAAAAGGGATTGAGAATCTGCTGGAACAGGCTGCTCATGTGGTGATCGTTACAAATGAGATTTTTTCAGATGCGGTTGTGTTTGATGGAGATATGGATTCTTATCTGGAATATCTGGGAAAAATCAATCAGGCTGCTGCGCAGAGAGCTGATGAAGTGGTGGAAGTTGTATATGGGATACCAGTCTTTCACAAATCCACAAATACCTGCAGCAATCTTTGCAAATAATATATTTGACAGGATTGCCATAATATGAAAAAGAGGAATTGATCAATGAAATCTTTATGGAATAATTTTAAGGTGGCATTTGCCATGTTTTCTAAGATTCCCATGCCCCGCGCTGACTGGACAAAGGGAAATATGAAGTATATGTTCTGTTTTTTTCCGTTTATCGGAACTGTGATCGGCGGGCTGACTATGCTGGTGGCGTATCTGGGACTTCGGTTTGGGTATCAGCCGGGATTCGTGACAGCAGTGCTGGTGCTGGTACCTGTATTTGTGACAGGCGGGATCCATGTGGATGGTCTTTTGGATACTTCGGATGCCCTGAGTTCCTGGCAGGAGAGAAGCAGAAGGCTGGAGATTCTTAAGGATTCCCATGCAGGTGCTTTTGCCGTTATTACTGCGGCGGTATATTTCATTGCCTGGTACGGCGCTTACAGTCAGTTGTTTAACAGTGCAGAGAATATGAGGGCGATCGGAATTCTGAGCCTTGGCTTTATGGTTTCCAGATGTCTGTCAGGGATCGGAGTTATTACCTTTCCGAAAGCAAAGGCAGACGGTACAGTTGCTGAGTTTTCCAGAAATTCTTCAGATGTGCTCTCGAGAAATGTGCTGATCGTCTATCTGGTGCTTCTGGCTGCGGGAATGATCTTGATCCGGCCTGTATGGGGAAGTCTGGCTTTTGTGGGAGCTTTGCTGATTTTCTGGTATTATCATCATATTGCGATGAAGTACTTTGGCGGGACAACCGGGGATATTTCGGGATTTTTTCTTTGTATCTGTGAAGTTGGGATGGCATTGATCCTGGCGGTGGTTTCTAATTTTTGAGGAGAAGAGTATGGAAATGATAATCGGCGGTGCATATCAGGGAAAGACTGAATATGCCAAGAAACAGTATCCACAGTTAAGGTGGAGTGACGGCGGTTCTGTCACAGAGGAGGAACTGATGAATGCTCAGGGTGTGACTGGTTTTCAGCAGTATATCCGCAGTGAACTGGAGAATGGAAAAGATGTGTCAGATCTTGCGGAAAAAATCATCTGTAAGAATCCGGATATTGTCCTTGTCTCTCAGGAAGTAGGGTACGGGGTTGTACCTGTGGATGCTTTTGACAGAAAATACAGAGAGGCTGTAGGGCGTGTATGTACGAAGCTGGCAGCATACAGCCATAAAGTGACGCGCGTGATCTGCGGGATCGGAACGGTGATCAAAGATGATTAAGTTATGGCTGATCAGACATGGAAAAACAGAAGGGAATAAACTTTCCAGATATATCGGCACAACGGATGAGCCGTTATGTCAGGAGGGAACAGAGTTTCTGCATAAGATGGATTATCCAAAGGTTCAGGCGGTTTATGTAAGTCCTCTGAAACGATGCGTGCAGACAGCAGAGATTCTTTTTCCGGGAGAGCCGGTACATATTATTGAAGAGCTGGCAGAATGTGATTTCGGAGAGTTTGAAAATAAGAACTATAAAGAGCTGGAAGGTAATCCGCACTATCAGGAATGGATTGACAGCAACGGTACTCTGCCTTTTCCGGGAGGAGAAAGCAGGGAAGGGTTTAAAAGCAGAAACCTGAGAGGATTTGACAGGGTTGTGTCCGGATGTATCCGCAGCCATGTGGCAGAGGCGGCACTTGTCATCCATGGCGGTACGATCATGAATATCATGGAAGAGTATGCAGATATACAGAAACCATTTTATGAGTGGCATGTGAGAAATGGCGGCGGCTATGAGGTGGAGCTGGATGAGAATCTCTGGAAGAATGGACGAAAACAGCTCAGGGTTAATTCTGCGATTATGAAAGGATAACTCTCCTATCTTACAAAAATTGTTGACAAACCTGAAAATTTGTCATAAAATCAGCTTCATCAGAAAACAGGAAAATCAAAAAAAGAACGAGGTTGTTCATTGTCATCAATGACTGCCCCGTTCTTTTTTTATCTGTTCACCGGAGATAGTATAAAACCTAAAAAAAATTTGAAAAACCAAAAAGTTTTTGTGAATTCTACTTGCATTATTCGGAGAAGTATGTTACAGTATTAGTACATAATTCCTAAACGAAAGGTAAAAAGCAGTATCGAATTGGTAGTTTTTGACAAGTGAAAGGAGGAACTATATGCTGGTAATTGGTAATGGAAGAATGATCACACAGGACGCATCCAACCCATTCCTGGAGAATGGTGCTGTAGCAATGGATGGTAACACCATAGTAATGGTGGGGGTAACTGAAGAGGTAAAGAAAGTTTATCCGGATGCTGAATTTGTTGATGCGAAGGGTGGGGTTATCATGCCGGCATTTATTAATGCCCATGAGCATATCTACAGCTCCTTCGCAAGAGGCTTAAGCATTAACGGATATAATCCTCAGGGATTTCTGGATATTCTGGATGGCTTATGGTGGACAGTTGACCGTCATCTGACACTGGAGCAGACAAAGCTTTCTGCATATGCTACATACATTGATTCTATCAAGAATGGTGTAACCACAGTGTTTGACCACCATGCAAGCTTTGGCCATATTACAGGTTCCCTCAATGCGATCGAGGAAGCTGCGAAGGATTTAGGTGTGCGTACCTGCCTCTGCTATGAGATTTCTGACCGTGACGGAATGGAGAAATCCAGAGAATCTGTAATGGAGAACGTGAATTTTATCAAGCATGCACTTGCAGACGACAGTGATATGATCGCCGGAATGATGGGTATGCATGCATCCTTTACAATCTCTGATGAGACAATGGCTCTCTGCAATGAACTAAAACCGGAAGGTGTTGGATATCACATCCATGTAGCAGAAGGCATTTACGATCTCCATCAGTGTCTGAAAGAGCATGGCAAACGTATTGTTGACCGTCTTCATGACTGGAACATCCTTGGACCGAAGACTTTGCTCGGTCACTGTATCTATGTGAATGAACATGAGATGGATCTGATCAAAGATACAGATACCATGGTTGTACATAACCCGGAATCTAACATGGGTAATGCATGCGGATGTCCTCCAACTATGAGAATGGTACAGAAGGGAATCCTCACAGGTCTTGGTACAGACGGATATACTCATGATATGATGGAATCCTGGAAGGTTGCAAATGTTTTACACAAACACAGCCTCTGCGACCCGAACGCAGCCTGGGGAGAAGTTCCACAGATGCTTTTTGAAGGAAATGCAAAGATTGCAAACAGATACTTTAAGAAACAGCTCGGTGTCCTGAAAGAGGGTGCGGCAGCAGACGTGATCGTGATCGATTATGATCCGCTGACACCAATGAATGAAAGCAACATTAACGGACATCTGATGTTCGGTGTAAACGGAAGCATGGTCCAGACTACTGTATGTAACGGTAAAGTCCTGATGAAAGACCGCGAAGTCCTTGTATGCGACGAGGCAAAAGTTATGGCAGATTGCCGTCAGGCTGCAAAAGAACTTGCAGATGATATTAATGGTTAATCTGTAAAGAATTGTAAAAAAGATAAGTTTTCTGCCTGGCAAAAATAAATGTAAATAAAATATAGAACGGATGGAGAGAAGCCATACCGTATGAAATAATGGAGGATCGGATTATGAGTGAAGTCATGACCTGTATGCCCTTTGAACAGTTAATGAACTGGGTATTAGAAGAAAAGAAAACAAAAGGAACAGTTTTCGGACAGCACAGAGCTTATGCAGCGGAAACTGACAGGAAGCTGAATATATTTGAGAGAAATCTGGAAACACCGATCGGACCTGCTGCAGGACCGCATACACAGTTAACACAGAACATTGTTGCTTCTTACTATGCAGGCGCACGTTTCTTTGAGCTGAAAACAGTTCAGAAGATGGACGGTGCAGAGCTTGCAGCCTGTATCAACAGACCATGTATCCTTGCAGATGATGAAGGATATAACTGTGAATGGTCTACAGAGCTTTATGTTCCTCAGGCAATGGGAGAATATATTAAAGCATGGTTTATCCTGCATGTGATCGCCAAAGAATTTGATCTGGGTGCACAGGACGGATTCCAGTTCAATATTTCCGTTGGATATGATCTTGCAGGGATCAAAGAGCCAAAGGTTAATACTTTCATTGACAGTATGATGGAAGCAAAAGATACTGAAATCTTTAAAGAATGTAAACAGTGGTTATTGGACAATGTAGATAAATTTGAAAAAGTTACAAAAGAGGATATTGAGGCGATTCCGTCTGATATCTGTAATTCCGCAACAATCTCTACTCTCCATGGATGTCCTCCAAACGAGATTGAGAGCATTGCAAATCATCTGTTTAAAGAGAAACATCTGAACACATTTATCAAATGTAACCCGACTCTCCTGGGATATGAATTTGCCAGAAAGACCATGGATGACATGGGATATGATTATATGGTATTCGGTGATTTCCATTTCAAAGATGACTTACAGTACGAAGATGCGATTCCGATGTTTAAGAGACTGCAGGCACTTGCAGATGAACTGAACCTTGCGTTTGGTGTGAAGATCACCAATACATTCCCTGTAGATGTTACAAGAAATGAACTTCCAAGCGAAGAAATGTATATGTCCGGAAAATCTCTTTTCCCGTTATCCATTTCTCTTGCAGCCAGACTTTCCCGGGAATTTGACGGAAAACTCCGTATCGCTTATTCAGGCGGTGCTGATTACTATAATATCGACCGTATCGTCGGATGTGGTGTATGGCCTGTAACAGTGGCAACTACACTTCTGAAGCCGGGCGGATATCAGAGATTTACCCAGATGGCAGAGAAAGTAATGGCTGACGGTGTGAAAGAATGGAAAGGCATTGATGTAGCTGCACTTGAGCAGCTGGCCGAGGATGCGAAAAAAGATGCTCACCATGTAAAGAGCATCAAACCGCTTCCTAAGAGAAAAACTGATTCAGAGGTTCCGCTCCTTGACTGTTTCTTTGCTCCATGCGAAGAAGGATGTCCGATCCACCAGGATATCACAACCTATGTGAAGCTGGCAGGAGAAGGCGATTATGCACAGGCATTAAGAGTTATCCTTGAGAAAAATGCACTTCCATTTATCACAGGTACTCTCTGTGCGCACAACTGTATGTACAAATGTACACGTAACTTCTATGAAGAACCTGTAAATATCCGCAACACTAAGCTCATCGCAGCACAAAACGGATATGATACAGTGATCGGTGAGATCAAAGCAGGCACAGCAGACGGTAAGAAAGTAGCTGTTGTAGGTGCAGGTCCTGCAGGTATTGCTTCTGCATACTTCCTTGCAAGAGCAGGTGCTTCTGTAACAGTATTTGAGAAAGAAGAGAAAGCCGGCGGCGTGATCCGTTATGTGATCCCGGGATTCCGTATCTCTGATGATGCAATCGATAAAGATGTTTCCTTCATCCAGAAGATGGGTGTGGAGATCAAAACAGGTACAGAAGTGAAATCCGTACAGGAATTAAAAGCACAGGGTTATGACGCAGTGATCGTTGCAACAGGTGCAAATAAACCGGGTACTCTGAAGCTTGAAAAGGGTGAAACCATCAATGCTCTGAAATTCTTAAGAGATTTCAAAGCAACTGGCGGTAAGGTTGCGCTGGGTAAAAACGTAGTTGTGATCGGTGGCGGTAACACTGCCATGGATACTGCAAGAGCTGCGAAACGTACAGAAGGTGTAGAACATGTTTACCTGGTATACAGAAGAACCAAACGCTATATGCCAGCAGCAGAAGATGAGTTACTGGAAGTACTGGAAGAGGGCGTAGAGTTCAAAGAACTTCTTTCTCCTGTATCTCTGGAAAACGGCAAACTGCTCTGTAAGAAGATGGAACTTGGCAGTATGGATGCTTCCGGACGTGCAGGTGTAACAGAAACGGGCGAAACAGAAGAAGTTTTGGCTGATACAGTGATCGTTGCAGTTGGCGAGAAAGTTCCGACTGAGTTCTATGAAGCAAATGGTATTGCGGTCAATGAGCGCGGAAAAGCCCGCATCAATGATAAGACAATGGAGACAAGTGCAGAAGGCGTTTACGTTGTCGGTGACGGTGCAAGGGGAGCTGCTACGATCGTAGAAGCGATCCGCGACGCACAGGTTGCTGCAAAAGCAATCCTTGGACATGATATTGTAAAAGGACAGCCTGTACCGGGAACAGAAAAAGACTGTTACTCCAAAAAAGCAATACTCAAAGAAAGCAAGGACGCTGCGAGCGAAAGTGAGCGCTGTCTGACCTGTAATAAAGTCTGTGAGAATTGTGTAGATGTATGTCCAAACAGAGCAAACATCTCCATCAAAGTTCCGGGAATGGCAATGAATCAGGTGATCCATGTAGATTATATGTGTAACGAATGCGGCAACTGCAAGAGCTTCTGTCCATATGCAAGTGCACCGTACAAGGATAAATTTACATTATTTGCTTCTGAGGCAGATATGGCAGACAGCACAAATGATGGATTTGCAGTGATCAATCCGGAGACAAAAGAGTGCAAGGTTCGTCTCCTTGGTCAGATTTCCGATTGCAAGGCAGATGATGCAAATGATAAGTTGTACGAAGGTCTTCGCAGACTGATCTGTGCAGTAATCGATGATTACAGCTATCTGATCATGAAATGATGATCCTAGTACATCGTTTTCGAAATAACTATACCACTCACTTGTCTGCGAATCCGATTGCACAGGTATAAAAGCCTCAGCGTAGCCCGCTACGCCTGCGTTTTTATACCAGCACACTCGAATCCGCATCCTACGCGATTGGTATAGTTATTTACGAAACGCTGTACTAGAGCGTGTCTGAAAACAGGAATAAAGAGCTGTAAAATAATTTTAAATTTGTAATATCAGATAACTTATAAAGAAATATTTAACTCTGTCCACAGCAGAAAAAGGCTGTGGACAGCGTTGCATATCAGGCTGAATCGCGGCCGCATGTTACTTTTATAATAAATTCATGCGGTATCACAGGCAGATAAAAAACAGAAAGAGGTAAACTCTGGCTGACTGCCCTAATTGGCAGACGTGCGAAAAAGAAAGGAGAGTCCGATATGGCAGTATTTACAGTCAATGGACAAAAGGTCGAACCGACCGGAAATCAGAAACTACTGCGCTTTTTGAGGGATGAACTTCATCTGACTTCAGTGAAGGACGGCTGCAGTGAAGGAGCCTGCGGAGCCTGTACAGTTATAATTGACGGAAAAACATGCAAGGCATGTGTGCCGGACACAGATTTACTGGATGGCAGGACAGTGATCACAGTAGAAGGACTGACTGAATGGGAGAGGGAAGTCTATACCTACGCTTATGGAAAAGCAGGTGCTGTTCAGTGTGGATTCTGTATTCCGGGTATGGTAATGTGTACAAAGGCTCTTCTGGACGTGAACAAAGAGCCCACAGATGATGAGATTAAATATGCACTGCGCAATAACTATTGCCGCTGCACGGGCTATGTAAAAATTATGGATGCAGTAAGGCTGGCTGCGAAAGTTTTAAAGACGGGTGTGATCCCGGATGATCTGGATCCGGACTGGAATATAGGACATAGAGTATCCAGAGTGGATGTGGAGGAGAAAGTACTGGGAACCGGCAAATATCCGGATGATTTTTACTTTGACGGAATGCTGTATGGGGTGGCACTCAGAAGTAAATATCCACGTGCACGTGTACTTGAGATCGATACAGCAGCAGCAAAGGCACTTTCCGGGGTAGAAGCGGTATTAACAGCAGAGGACATTCCGGGAGAGAATAAGATCGGACATCTGAAACATGATCAGTATTCACTGATACCTGTAGGGGGTCTGACACATTATCTTGGAGATGCCATTGCCGTTATTGCTGCAAAAGACAGAGAAACAGCTGAGAAAGCTAAGAAACTGATCAAAGTAAAATATGAAGTGCTGCCTCATATTCGTACAATTGAGGAAGCAGCGGCAGAGGATGCACCGAAGGTATTTGATGAAGAAGAAAATAATATCTGTGCACATAAACATATCAGCAGAGGAAATGCAGATGAAGCAATCCGTAATTCCAAATATGTGATCAGTCATCATTTTGAAACCCCATGGACAGAACATGCATTTCTTGAGCCTGAGTGCGCAGTGGCTTTGTATGATGAGGACGGAGATATTTTCGTATATTCCACAGATCAGTCTGCACACCAGACATTACATGAGTGTTCCCTGTTACTTGGAACGGACAGAGTAAAGGTACAGAATGCACTTGTAGGCGGCGGATTCGGCGGAAAGGAAGATATGACAGTACAGCATCTGGCTGCGCTGCTCACTTATGCTACTAAGAAACCGGTGAAGATGAAACTGACCAGAGCAGAATCCCTGCTGGTTCATCCGAAGCGTCATCCGTTTTATATGGATATGACCATGGGCTGCGATGAGAACGGCAATATCATGGGGGTAAAAGCGAAAGTAGCATCAGATACAGGTGCATTTGCCTCACTTGGCGGTCCTGTGCTGGAACGTGCATGTACTCATGCGGCAGGTCCCTATCATTATGAGAATTTCGAGATTGAAGGAACTGCTTATTATACCAACAATCCGCCTGCCGGAGCGTTTCGCGGTTTTGGTGTAACCCAGACCTGTTTTGCAACAGAAACCCTGCTGAATATGATGGCAGACAAAGTAGGTATCACTCCATGGGAAATCCGTTACCGCAATGCGATCCGTCCCGGTGAGACGCTTCCGAATGGTCAGATCGTAGATAATTCCACAGGTCTTGTGGAGACACTGGAAGCTGTAAAGAAGAAGTATGATGCTGCTCTGGAAGAAGGAAAACCGGTGGGAATCGGCTGCGCCATGAAGAATGCCGGTGTCGGTGTCGGTATCCCGGATACAGGCCGCGTGAAACTCGTATTTGAGAAAGATAAAAAGCTGCACATCTATTCCGGCGCTTCCTGTATCGGCCAGGGACTTGGTACAGTCCTGACACAGATGGTAGTCACCAATACAGATCTGAAGCATGAAGATATTGTATATGAGAGAAGTAATACCTGGTTCGCACCGGATTCAGGTACAACTTCCGGCTCCAGACAGACTCTGGTAACAGGGGAAGCCTGCCGCAGAGCCTGCGATAAGGTTATGGAGGACCGCAATGCAGGTAAGACCATTGATGATGTGATCGGTAAAATTTATTATGGGGAATATCTTGCAAAGACAGATCCTCTTGGCGCAAATGTGCCGAATCCTGTTTCCCATGTAGCCTACGGCTATGCGACGCAGATGTGTATCCTGGATAAAAAAACAGGTAAGATTGAGGAAATGGTTGCTGCACATGATGTGGGCAAGGCAGTCAATCCACTGTCCTGCGAAGGTCAGATTGAGGGCGGCGTAGTGATGTCCATAGGATTTGCACTGAGAGAGCATTATCCGATCGATGAGAACTGTAAACCAATTGACAAGTATGGATCTCTTGGCCTGTTCCGCTCTCATGAGATTCCGAAAATCGATGCCATCGTTGTTGACAAACCGGGACTGAATGTAGCCTGTGGTGCCATTGGAATCGGTGAGATCACCTCTATCCCAACTGCACCTGCAATTGCAGATGCATATTTCAGATGGAATGGTGAAAGACAGTACAGTCTTCCTCTGACCGGAACACCATATGAAAGGAAGTGCTGAATATGGCAGTAAAGAAGAAATTTCCATATCGCGCGGCTGTAGTTGCATGTAATGGGGGATGCAGATCAGCCGAAGGTGAGGCCGGCTGTGCAGATGGATGTATCGGATGTAAAGCCTGTATAGATAAATGTAAATTCGGAGCCATTTCCATCAATGAGTATGGTGTGGCGGAAGTGGATGAGGAGAAATGCATTGGCTGTGGTGCCTGCGCAAAAGTCTGCCCACAGAAAGTAATCCATGTCCATGAGTGTGCAAACTACATTGTGATAAAATGTTCCAATAAGAAAAAAGGTGCAGAAGCAAAGAAACAGTGTGACGTCAGCTGTATCGGCTGTGGAATCTGCGAGAAGACCTGTACAGCCGGTGCGATAAAAGTAAAAGACAGCTGTGCTGTGATCGAAGAATCCATATGTCTGAGCTGTGGTATGTGCGCAGTGAAATGCCCAAGACACGTTATCCATGACCTGCATGGAATATTGACAGAAATACGTTAAGTAAATCAGGTTACTGTTCACTTTGTTCTTAGTAATACATTACAAAGGATATTCTCAGTGAACAGTAACCCAATCAAACAACTTCGTTAATAGGAAAATAATACGTAAAAATTGAATAAAAGATTGCAATTTCATATCCAAATATGCTATACTTAAATCAGAAAACAGATAACAATTATGCAAATAAAAAGTAAATTCGCCTGATGTCAGAAAAAAGGTGAAGGAAAGTAGCATGGTTCGGAGCCGGACATAAGTCCTGAGGGGAACAGACAGATACCTTGGGGTGTGTCCGGCTCCTTCTATATAATAACCAAAAATAAATACAGAGAAGGTGAAAACATGATTGGAAAGAGTGTTCCAAGAGTAGATGCCTATGACAAAGTTACAGGACGTGCAAAATTTACTGATGACCTGGTTCCTGCCAACTGTCTGGTGGCAAAAATCTATCACGCAAAGATCGGAAACGGTATCGTAAAATCAATCGATACCAGTAAAGCAGAGGCTCTGGACGGCGTAGTAAAAGTGGTTACTTTTAAAGACGTACCGAATCATTGTTATCCTACGCCGGGACATCCCTGGTCTGTGGAGCTGGCACATCAGGATGTTGCAGACCGCAATATCCTTACCGGAAGAGTCCGTTATTACGGAGATGATATTGCTGCTGTAGTGGCAGAAGATGAAATCACAGCCCAGAGGGCATTGCGCCTGATCGAAGTTGAATATGAAGAATATCCGGTAGAAATCCATCCGCGTAAATCCATGTATGGAAGCAAACCGCCAATCCATCTCGATAAAAAGGACAATGTACTTGTCCGTTCCAATTACTTTATCGGAAATGTGGAAGAAGGGCTGAAGGAATCCGAAACAGTTATAAAACGCAGTTATAAAACCCCGATCGTGCAGCACTGCCACATTGAGAATCCTATTTCCTGTGCATACATGGAAAATGGCAGGATCATAGTTGTGACTTCCACTCAGATTCCGCATATTGTCCGGCGTGTGATCGGGCAGGCTCTTGGAATCCCATGGGGAAAGATCAGAGTCATTAAGCCATACATAGGTGGAGGATTCGGAAATAAGCAGGATGTGCTGTATGAACCGTTAAATGCGTTTCTTACCACGCAGGTTGGCGGCAGACCGGTCAAACTCGATATAACCAGAGAGGAAACTTTCTGCAACACCAGAACCCGTCATTCTATTGAGTATGATCTGACGGCAGGTGTTGACAGTGAGGGGTATCTTCTGGCAAAGGATATGCTGGCTATTTCCAATCAGGGAGCATATGCCTCCCATGGACATGCCATAGCAGCCAATGGCCTGACTGCCTGGAGGCTACAGTATGCATGTCCGAATATCAAAGGAGAGGCATATACTGTCTATACGAATACACCGGTAGGCGGAGCGATGCGTGGATACGGGATCCCGCAGGTATGTTTTGCAATTGAGTGCTTTATGGATGATATTGCAAAAGAGATCGGGATGGATCCTCTGGAGTTCAGAAAGAAAAATCTTATCAAAGGATATTATGAGGATGCTTATCTGAAGCCGATCGCAGCAAACACCAACGGGATTTTTGAATGTCTGGAAAAAGGTGCAGATTATATCCACTGGGAAGAAAAACGAAAAGAATATACAAACCAGACAGGTAATATCCGCAGAGGCGTCGGAATGTCACTTTTCTCCTATAAGACAGGTGTATGGCCGATTTCACTGGAAATTGCAGGTGCAAGAATGACTCTGAATCAGGATGGAAGTGTTGGCCTGATGCTGGGAGCTACTGAAATCGGTCAGGGCGCTGATACGGTATTTTCCCAGATGACGGCTGAGGTTTTAAATATGGATATCAGTGATATTCATATCCAGACAGTCCAGGATACTGATGTAACGCCATTTGATACCGGTGCCTATGCATCCAGACAGTCGTTTGTAACAGGAACAGTTGTTAAAGACTGCGCAAATCTTCTGAAGAAAAAGATTCTGGATTATGCAAAAGAGCTGTTGCCTGAAGAGACAAGGAAACTGAGGCTTGATCATGGGTGGATCATGGCAGGAAAGGATCCTGCAATATCTCTTGGAAATCTTGCATTGGAGAGTTATTACAGTCTTGGCAATTCTTCTGTTATTACAGCAGAGGTTTCCGAGCAGGTAAAGAAAAATACGATTGCCACAGGATGCTGCTTTGCTGAAGTGGAAGTCGATATAAAGCTTGGCAAGATCAAAATCCTTCATATCATTAATGTGCATGACAGCGGTAAGCTTATTAATCCGAAACTGGCTGAAATGCAGGTACAGGGCGGTATGTCTATGGGAATGGGATACGGTCTGTCGGAGCAGCTCATTCTGGATGAAAAAACAGGAAGACCACTGAACGGAACCCTGCTGGACTATAAACTGATGACAATGATGGATACTCCTGATATCAAGGCGGATTTTGTGGAACTTGATGATCCGATTGGACCTTTCGGAAACAAAGCACTGGGTGAACCGCCGGCAATTCCGGGTGCACCGGCAATCCGTAATGCAGTACTTCATGCAACAGGTGTAGCCTTTAATGAAAATCCTCTGACACCACAGAGACTGATCGATGGCTTTATAAGGGCCGGACTTATTTAGAGGGGAGGGGATTTTATGTACGATATTGAGAACTATTATCAGGCTGAAAGTGTAAAAGATGCTGTGAGATTACTGAATGAACATCCGGATGCCAGGATCATTTCCGGAGGAAGTGATGTGCTGATCAAAATCCGGGAGGGAAAATTTGCCGGAACTTCTCTGGTGAGTATCCATGGGATCAAAGAAATCCAGGGTGTAAAAATGGCGGATAACGGAGATATTTATATTGGTGCCGGAACTGTCTTCTCACATATAACAAATGATGCAATTATCAGGAAATATATTCCGGTTCTTGGCGAGGCTGTAGATCAGGTAGGAGGACCACAGGTACGAAATATTGGTACTATCGGTGGAAACATCTGCAACGGAGCAGTCAGTGCGGACAGTGCACCGACCGTATTTTCCCTGAACGCACTGCTGAGGCTGGAAGATGGAAAGGAAGGCCGTCTTGTACCTGTAAAAGATTTCTATCTTGGACCCGGCAGGGTGGATCTGCGGCAGGGAGAGATCCTGACCTATGTGATCATTCCTGCAAAAGAATATGAAGGGTATCATGGTCATTATATTAAGTATTCCATGCGAAATGCCATGGATATCGCAACGATCAGCTGTAGTGTGGTGAGCAAGGTAGATCAACAGGCAGGAGTGATAGAAGATGTGCGCATTACCTTTGGAGTTGCAGCTCCGGTTCCGTACCGCTGCACAAAGGCAGAAGAGGCTTTGAAGGGCATGAAGATAGAAGAAAGCCTGTATGAAAAGACAGCACAACTGATCCGGGAGGAAATCAATCCGAGAGATTCCTGGAGAGCATCCAGGGCATTTCGTCTTCAGATCGGCGGAGAAATTGCGGCACGGACTTTGAGACGTACCGTAGAACTTGCAGGAGGTGACCGCATATGAAAAAGCAGATGCAGCTTGTACGATGTACAGTAAACGGAAGAGAAGTTGAAGAATATGTAGATGTAAGGGAGTCACTGCTTGATATGCTTCGCAACCGCCTTGGACTGACTTCTGTAAAAAAGGGCTGTGAAGTAGGAGAATGTGGTGCCTGTACAGTAATCATAGACGGAGAGACTATTGACTCCTGTATTTATCTGGCAGTCTGGGCGGAGGGTAAAAATATCCGTACACTGGAAGGTCTGGAGAAAAACGGAGAACTTACCAGGATTCAGGAGGCATTTATCGAAGAAGGTGCCATACAGTGCGGTTTCTGCACTCCCGGATTTATCATGTCTGCCACTGTTTTACTGGAACATGGAGAGAAATTATCAAGAGATGCGATTCGGAAACATATGGCAGGAAATCTCTGCCGCTGCACAGGTTATGAGAACATTGTAAATGCGGTGGAAAAAGTAATGGATGAAAATGAGACAAGAAGAGGAAAGACAGTAAGATGACAAACAGATACACAAATGTCCCAAAATCTGACAATAAACCGGAAAATGTTGTAATAATAAGAGGTGGCGGTGATCTGGCCAGCGGTACGATCCACAGATTATACCGATGCGGCTATCGTCTTCTGGTACTGGAATGTGAGAAACCCACTGCGATCAGGCGAATGGTTTCTTTTTGCGAGGCTGTTTACGACGGGCAGTCTTCTGTGGAAGGAGTTCTCTGCAGAAAAGTTGACAGTGTAGAGGAATGCGAGGCAGTCTGGAAAGCCGGGGAGATTCCTCTTATAGCAGACACAGAAGGAACTGTCCTTAAGAAATACAGACCTGCAGCACTGATAGATGCAATTCTTGCAAAAAAGAATCTTGGAACCACCAGAGAGATGGCAGATCTAACCGTTGGTCTTGGACCGGGATTTGTGGCAGGTGAGGATGTGGATTATGTAGTGGAGACTATGAGAGGCCACAATCTTGCCAGGATCATCACAAAAGGCGCTGCTATGCCAAACACAGGAGTTCCGGGTATCATTGGAGGATTTGGAAAAGAGCGCGTGCTCCATGCTCCTGCTGCAGGGGAAATCCATTGTATCTCAAAGATTGCAGATATCGTGGAGAAGGATCAGGTCCTTGCCTGGATCGGAGATACACCTGTCAGGGCTTCTCTTACAGGAGTTTTGCGTGGCATGATCAGAGATGGATTTACAGTGCCGAAGGGGATGAAAATTGCAGATATTGATCCGCGCAAAGAACAAAAGAAAAACTGTTTCACGATTTCCGACAAGGCCCGCTGTATTGCCGGCAGTGTATTGGAAATCCTGCTTTCAGAAGGAGTGATGCCATATGAAGCACCAGATCGATTTTCTGGAACTGCTGCAGATTGATTATGAAAAATACCCTGTGATCGCTGTAGTTGGCGGCGGCGGCAAAACCAGCCTGATCTACCGTCTTACAGATGAACTGATCGATAAGGGAAAGAGAGTGATCATTACCACGACCACCCATATGGCAGGAGAATCTGAACTTCCGTTTGCCAGGGGCGGAGATGCAGTCAGGGTAAAAGAACTTCTGGACAAAGAAAGATATGTGATTGCTGCGGAATATGAGGAGGACACAGGTAAATATGCGTCTCTGACAGATGAAAAACTGGAAGAACTGAGAGAATTATGCGATGTAATGCTTGTGGAAGCGGACGGAGCAAAGCATCATCCGGTAAAAGTCCCGGAGAAATGGGAGCCTGTAATCCCCAGATGTGCGGACATTG
The DNA here is from genome assembly GCF_964240315.1 of Blautia sp. Marseille-P2398. Taxonomy (NCBI): domain Bacteria; kingdom Bacillati; phylum Bacillota; class Clostridia; order Lachnospirales; family Lachnospiraceae; genus Blautia; species Blautia sp. Marseille-P2398. The sequence goes on along the minus strand of NZ_CAXSTD010000012.1, from coordinate 58,596 downwards.
TGATCAGTGTGATCGGGCTGGACTGTCTGGGGCAGCCAATCAGTCAGAGTGCTTACCGTATGGAACGTACCTCGGAATTTCTCAGGAAAAGTCTGGAAGCTCCGATCACTGAAGAAGATATTGTAAAGATTGCGACTTCTATCTGTGGACTTTTTAAGGATGTGGAAGAAAGAGTATACAGAGTGTATCTGAACAAGTCAGATATACTCAGAGAGAAAGAACCTGCAGAGCACATTGTTGAGGAACTGGAAAGGAAGAATACAGTAGCGGCTTACGGAAGCCTTTTGGAGGAATAAATTATTTTGAAAATTGCAATGATCATGCTGGCGGCTGGAAACAGCCGCCGTTTTGGGGCAAATAAACTGTTATATGAAATAGACGGAATACCTATGTATCGACATGTGCTGGAACAACTGGATGATACAAAGAAGAAAATAGAAAATATCTATTCGGAATATTCAGATATTACAGAGGATAATAATAATGATAATAATTCAGATAGTGTTCAGTCAAATAACCTGTACAGAAATAATATTACAGCAAAAATAATCTGTAATATTATTGTTATTACTCAATATGATGCCATTGCAGAAGCAGTGAAAACAAAGGAAATACAGGTTTTGTATAATCCCCATCCGGAAGATGGAATTTCTTCCTCTGTAAAAATCGGTCTGAATGCCAGCCTGGATGCAGATGCAGTGCTTTTTACTGTGTCTGATCAGCCCTGGCTTACCAGTGAGACAATCTGTAAACTGATCCATGTGTTTTTAAACACTTCCAAAGGAATCGCCTGTGTTTCCTGTCAGGGGAAAATGGGAAATCCATGTATTTTTGACAGGAAATATTACAATGAGCTGCTTTCTCTGGAAGGGGATAAAGGCGGTAAAAAAGTGATCATGAAACATCTGGATGATACGCAGATTTATGAGATAGAAGCAGGCAGGGAACTGGAAGATATTGATTATTATGAATCTATAGCAGTCCACTAGAGCGTGTCTGAAAAATGCTTTCCGCAAGATGTATGTCAAAATATACCGAAAAGTGGGGCGTGCAGATTGCAGGAATGATTTTCCAGACACTCTGGTCCACTCATCACAAAAAAAGTTCCGGGCAAGGTCACCGGAACTTTTTTGCGCAATTATTTCGCTATATAGCAGATATCCTGAATATGTGGCAGTTATATATATCAGTATTAAACAGCTGATATATAATAAGATATCTGCTGAACAGATTAAAGATGGATTTTGGTTCCGGTTTTTCCCTGGATACCGTCTTTGGCTTTCTGAAGTAAAGTGATCATGGCAGTTCTTCCTTCTTTGGAGCTTGCAAAATCAACGGCAGCCTGAACTTTCGGGAGCATGGAACCTGGAGCAAACTGTCCCTCATTAATATATTTCTTAGCGTCATCTACAGTGATGTCATCCAGCCATTCTTCGTTTTCCTTGCCGAAGTTTACAGCAACCTTCTCCACTGCTGTAAGAATGATAAGCATATCTGCATCCAGCTCTTTGGCCAGGAGACAGCTTGCATAATCCTTATCAATAACTGCTGATGCACCTTTGAGATGATGTCCGTTAAGAACAACGGGAATTCCGCCTCCACCGCAGCAGATAACGATTTTATTTGCATCCACAAGACTGTTGATCGCATCCTGTTCAACGATTTCAACAGGCTTTGGAGATGCAACTACACGACGATAACCACGCCCTGCGTCTTCTTTCATGATATGTCCATATGCCTTGGCCTGATGGTCTGCTTCCTCTTTTGTCAGGAATTTGCCGATCGGCTTGGATGGATTTTCAAAAGCAGGATCATTGGGATCTACACGAACCTGAGTGACAACAGTGACGACAGGTGTGCGGACAAATCCTCTGATTCGAAGTTCCTCTCTCAAAGCATTCTGCAGATCATATCCGATGTAAGCCTGACTCATGGCAACACAGACAGAGAGAGGAGTGTTTGGCTGATTCTCATCTTCTCTGGAGAGAGCAGACATGGCATTGTTGATCATGCCAACCTGTGGCCCGTTTCCATGTACAACAACAACCTGATGACCTTCTTCGATCAGATCGCATAATGCTTTTGCAGTAGTTTTTACAGCTACCATCTGTTCCGGGAGAGTATTTCCCAGAGCGTTCCCACCGAGCGCAATAACGATTCTTTTTCTTGTAAACATTTGTAAAAACCTCCTGATTTTAAAGGCAAAGAGGGCCGCCGCAATAAAGATTGTGTGCTTTCTGCGACAGCCCCGCCTGCTATACAATATGATGAGTACTATTTTTCAATATATTTAAATTCTGAAACTGCTTTCAAAATTAAATATCTGTTTGAAAGCAGCTGGAATATTACTGCAATCCAACTGTTAATCTGCGCCTGATTATTTCAGGATTCTTGGAGCTGCTTTGACTTCAAGTTTCTTCAGGATATCCTGTGGATTTTCAAATTTGGAAAGCATGATCATAGCAGCGATGATGTATGGTTTGAAGCTTGCTTCTTTGTATAACGGGATTCTGTAACGATCGAATACAGAAGCGTCAACCTCACCTGTTTCGCAGCTTACACCTGTAATATCAGCCGGCAGGCAGTGCAGGTAAAGAGCTTTTCCGTCTTTTGTTGTTTTCATAAGTTCTTCTGTGCAGGCCCAGTCTTTGTGCTGTGCATTCTGTGCAAGAAGTTCTTTCTCTAATTTATCGATTCCGTCGAAGTCGCCTTCTGCATAAAGGTCTGTACGTTTTTCCATAGCTGCAAATGGAGCCCAGCTCTTTGGATATACGATATCAGCATCTTTGAAAGCTTCAGCCATATCGTTTGTCTTTGTGAAGGATCCGCCGTTTTTCTCAGCATTCTTCTTGGCAATCTCTTCAACTTCCGGCATTACATCATATCCTTCCGGATGAGCAAGAACAACGTCCATGCCGAAACGTGTCATCAGACCGATAACGCCCTGCGGAACGGAGAGTGGTTTACCATAGGATGGAGAGTAAGCCCATGTCATAGCGATCTTTTTGCCTTTCAGATTCTCAACACCGCCGAATTCATGGATGATGTGGAGCATATCTGCCATACACTGTGTCGGATGGTCAACGTCGCACTGAAGGTTTACAAGAGTAGGTCTCTGCTCAAGGATACCGTCTTTGTTTCCTTCTGTAACAGCTTCCATGAATTCTTTCTGGTAAGCATGTCCTTTTCCGATGTACATATCATCACGGATACCGATCACATCAGCCATGAAAGATACCATGTTTGCTGTTTCGCGAACAGTTTCACCATGAGCGATCTGAGATTTCTTTTCATCAAGATCCTGTACTTCCAGACCAAGAAGGTTACATGCGGAAGCAAAAGAGAAACGTGTACGTGTGGAGTTATCGCGGAAGATAGAGATTCCAAGACCACTCTCGAATACTTTTGTGGAGATATTGTTCTCTCTCATGAAACGGAGAGCATCAGCAACTGTGAAAACAGCTTCCAGTTCATCATCTGTTTTGTCCCATGTCCAGAAGAAATCGTTGTTGTACATTTCTTTGAAGTTTAAGCTGTTTAATTTATCAATGTAATCCTGTAATGTTTTCATAAAATCAATACCTGCTATGCTTTGATAGCTTATCCTTTCCTGATATGAAATAATTGAATCTCTGCGTTTGGCAGAACACCGGTTATCCGGCTGTATCTGTTTATCTTGTGTCCCTGCCTGTTACAGCAGGGATTCTGTCCGGACACATATTAAGCCTTTAGGATGATAGGAAATCCGTCGCCTAAAAAAATTTGAAAATCTATTTATTATTTGCAGTATGCAGTTGGAAGAGCAGCGTATACAGCAGCGCATCTTACAAGGTCGATCTTCCATGTTTTTTCGTTCGGAGCATGAGCCTGTGCTTCTGCACCAGGTCCGAATCCGATACAAGGAATGCTGTTACGTCCCATGATTGTTACACCGTTAGTAGAGAATGTCCATTTGTCTGTAAGCGGACGAGCTTTTCTCATGCCTTCTGTCTCAGCATTTCCGAGACGCTCTTCGCCGTACAGTCCTTTATATGCTTCTTCCAGAGCCTGTGTTACTTTGTGATCTTTCGGGATTACCCATGTCGGGAAGTAGCACTCGATCGGATATACAAGGTCTGTATAGGACGGACGGTTGTATTCATACATGGATACTGTTACGTCGTCGCCATATTTCTGTACAGCCGGAAGAGCACGGATCTCATCCAAGCAGCTTTCCCATGTTTCGCCTGCTGTCATACGACGGTCAAGAGATACAGAGCAGGAGTCAGCTACTGCACAGCGGCTTGGGGATGTGAAGAAGATTTCGGAAGTAGTAACAGTGCCACGTCCAAGGAAACGTGCTTCTTCCCATTCAGGGTTGTATTTCTCATCAAGCATTTTTACAAGACCTTTGATCTCTGTGGTATCAGCAGCATCGTTTTCGTTTAATGCGCGGATATCCTGGAGAATATCAGCCATTTTGTAGATTGCATTGTCACCACGTTCCGGAGCGGAACCATGGCAGGAAACACCCTTTACATCTACGCGGATTTCCATACGTCCACGCTGTCCTCTGTAGATACCGCCGTCTGTTGGTTCTGTGGAAACAACGAATTCAGGACGAACACCATCTTCATGGATGATGTACTGCCAGCAGAGACCGTCACAGTCTTCTTCCTGTACAGTACCTGTCACAAGTACCTGATATTTATCGTTTAAAAGACCAAGGTCTTTCATGATCTTAGCACCGTATACTGCAGAAACAATACCGCCCATCTGGTCAGATGTTCCACGTCCGCCGATTTCTTCATCAGATTCGAAACCTTCGTATGGATCAAATTCCCAGTTCTTGATATTACCGATACCGACTGTATCAATATGAGCGTCAAAACCAATGAGAGTTTTACCTGTTCCCATGTAGCCGAGGATATTGCCCATCGGATCGATCTGAACTTTGTCGAATCCGACTTTTTCCATTTCCTCTTTGATTCTCATGATATGTCCTTTTTCTCCGCAGCTTTCGCCAGGAATGCGAACCAGATCGCGAAGGAACTTAGTCATATCATCCTTATAACCCATTGCAGCTTCGTTAATTTTTGCGTAATCCATTTTTTTACCCTCCCAATATGTATAAAATATTATGATGTTAGGGTCAAAAGGTATTTTGCCCCTAATCTGATATCATATTATTAGTTACTGGTATATCATTTTCGAGATAACCATACCACTTACCTGTCTGTGTTCACCAAAAACATCATTTACTTAAAGATTCGTCTGTTCCGTATAATCCGTCCCATACGATCTCGCGGTAGCGAACAGGGTCAGTGTCACCTTCTGTGGAAATAACAAGTACTACGGAATTCTCATCCAGTTTCAGCGCTTCTTTTAAGTCTTTTGCATCTTCATCGTGAAGAGCAGTGAAGCAGAAACCAAGCGGAACGGAACCGGATTCACCGGAGACAACGTGTGGATCATCTCCCAGTGGATTAGCGTAGATACGTGTTGCCTTTGCGCTCATCCAGTCAGGACAGGATGCAAATACATCTACGTGATTTTTCAGGATATCCCATCCGATCGTATTTCCCTCACCGCATGCAAGACCGGCCATAATTGTCTGAAGATCACCTGTAACATTTACCAGATTTCCTGTCTTTGCAACAGCGGAGCGGTACAGGCAGTCAGCAGCACTTGCTTCACAGACAGCCATAACCGGCGGGTTATCTTTATATTTATGAGCGAAATAACCGACTACGGCACCTGCTAAAGAACCAACACCGGCCTGAACAAATACATGTGTCGGACGTTCAACACCCATTTCTTTTAACTGCTGGTCAGCCTCAAGAACCAGTGTTCCGTATCCCTGCATGATCCAGGATGGAATTTCTTCATATCCGTCCCATGCGGTATCCTGAACGATGATACCATGTTCTGTTTTGGCAGCTTCTGCTGCAGCCATTCTTACGCAGTCATCATAGTTTACTTCTTCGATCGTAACAGTAGCACCTTCTTTGGCAATGTTATCGAAACGAGTCTTTGTTGTTCCCTTAGGCATTCTTACAACTGCTTTCTGTCCAAGGCGGTTAGCTGCCCATGCAACTCCACGTCCATGATTACCGTCTGTTGCAGTAAAGAATGTAGCCTGTCCGAATTCTTCTCTTAATTTATCAGAAGAGAGAACATTGTATGGCAGCTCGCTGATATCACGTCCAAGTTCTTTTGCGATATAGCGGCCCATTGCATAAGAACCTCCAAGTACTTTGAAAGCATTTAAGCCAAAGCGATAGGATTCATCCTTACAGAAAATATTTTTTACTCCTAAATATTTTGCAAGGGATGAAAGGTTCTGAAGAGGCGTCACACTGTACTGTGGGAAACTTCTGTGGAACTCATTTGCTTTCTTTACATTTTCTTCGGACATCAGTTCCAGGTGTTTATCATCTGATTTCGGAACCTCGTTTACAGTCCATTTTAATCCTTCTGTCATAAAATGACCTCCCTTAAAAATTATCATTTGGTTTCCTTAACTTGTGATTCTATCATACCATATATTTTAAAAATTGCAATAGAAAAATACAAAAATTTTTAGGTTTTTCAAAAAAAAATTAGGTTTCATAATTTGTACATTGATATAAGGATTTGGATATGATAAAATAATGAGTAATGTTCGTTTTATTTTTACAGGATAGACAGTAAAGTGGGTATAAAAGAGCAATACAAAAGATACAGAAGAGGAGAAAATATTATGGCAGTATTTCATGCATTCCGGGCACTTCGACCTACACCGGAAAAGGCTGCTGATGTGGCAGCACTTCCATATGATGTGGTAAACCGGGAAGAAGCAAAATCAATCGGAGATGAGAATCCCCTGTCCTTTCTTCATATTGACAGACCGGAAATGGATCTGGAACCTGAGACAGATCTGTATGATGATCGGGTTTATGAAAAAGCAAAAGAAAATCTTGACAATATGGAAGAAAAGGGAATTCTTGTTCAGGATCAGAAGGCCTGTTACTATATATATGAACTTGTAAGAAAAGGAAAAACACAGACCGGTATCGTAGGATGCAGTTCCATTGATGATTATATGAATGGTGTAGTGAAGAAACATGAGCTTACCAGAGAAGATAAGGAACAGGACAGGATCCACCATGTAGATTCCTGTAATGCAAATACCGGTCCTATTTTTCTGGCATGCAGATATCCGGATTCTCTGCTTACACTGATGAATAACTGGAAAGATCATCATGAAGCAGCATATGATTTTACAGAAGAGGATCAGATCACACACAGAGTATGGGTGATTGATGAAGATGAGGTCATTTCTGAAATAAATAAGGAATTTGCAGGGATTGATTCTCTGTACATCGCAGATGGACATCACCGCGCAGCTTCCGCTGTAAAAGTAGGTTTAAAGAGAAGAGAACAGAATCCGGGATATACAGGGGAGGAAGAGTTTAATTATTTCCTGTCTGTTGTATTTCCCTATGACCAGCTCTGCATTCTTCCTTATAACAGGATTGTAAAAGATTTGAACGGCCTGACTGTAAAAGCATTTCTGGGCGCCCTGAAGTTCAACTTTGAACTGATGCTGATGCCGGGATTTCCATGCAAGCCTGTAGAGAAGCATTGTATGGGAATGTATGTGGACGGACAGTGGTATCACCTGAAAGCATGGCCGGATATCTATGAGAAGAAGGACGTGGTCGGACAGCTGGATGTATCCATTCTTCAGGAAAAAGTCCTCAGACCAGTCCTGGGAATCGAAGATCCGCGCACAGACCAGAGAATCTCCTTTGTGGGCGGAAGCCATAAGGCAGCAGAGCTGGCAGAGATTGCGGACAGAACCGGCGGTGTAGCCTTTGTCATGTACCCGACATCTATGGAAGACCTGATGAAGATTGCAGACGAGAACAAATTAATGCCTCCAAAATCCACCTGGTTTGAGCCAAAGCTTCGGAGTGGGCTGTTTATACATAAGTTATAATTTGCCGAAGATGTCTTATAAAAATATTATAATAATTTCGCTGTAGACTTTTCCTTCCTTCAATGGTACAATTGGTTCTATACAGAAGAGAACGAGACGTACTATAACGAAAGGAGGGAAGAATGTGGAAGATGCGGAATTGAGAAATATCCTTTTTTCTATACAGGGAAGCATTGCCGGTTTTCAAAATGATATGTCCGATGTAAAGAACGATATCGCAGATATGAAGACAGATATTGCAAACATGAAGACGGATATCACGAACATGAAGACGGATATCACGAACATGAAGGCAGATATCACAAACATGAAGACAGATATTGCGAACATGAAGACAGATATTGCGAACATGAAGACGGATATCACAAACATGAAGGCAGATATCACAAACATGAAGACGGATATCACGAACATGAAATCAGATATTGTGCAACTCAAGGGAAGCGTAAAAACTATAGAACTTAAACTGGAAAATGAAATTGACAGAAAAATATCTGCCCTATTTGATGCACATATGGATGAGCTTCGCTATAGAAAGGAGAATAAGAAAACTCGAGAGAAAGTTTTTGAACTGGATATGCGTGTAGACAATTTGGAAAAAGCCATCATGCCAGCGTAACTGTAACAGATGATTGTAAGGCTTGTACATAGGATAAACAGGAAGAAATTTTATAACATAAAAAAGTACATGAAATTTCTTCCTGCTAAATTTGTATAATTTTTGTAAATTTTTCAAAAAACAGTTGAAATCACAGAAATAATTTGTTATACTAACTTGCGTTACGGGGTATGGCGTAGCTTGGTAGCGCGCACGGCTGGGGGCCGTGAGGTCGCAGGTTCAAATCCTGTTGCCCCGACTGACATATGGTTAAATCGTTTGTAGTATATTTACAATGAATGATTCAGACGTATGTTCATTTTAAAAAAGCCAAATAAAGTTATAAGTAAAATGCAATGATAAGGAATAGTACACCCGGACCGGAGCACAGAGAACTGCTGGTTGCTGAGAAGCAGTGGAAGGAAATTGTGGAACTCGCCTTTGAGCAGCTGCCTGAAATTATACAAGAGTAGGTGCAGACGGTTTCCACCGTTATATGGAGAGGATATAAGAATACCGGATATCCGGAGATTCCGTATCCCATGAGTGTATGACATTGTTCATAAATAAGAGTGGTACCGCGTAAGATGATAATATCTTTCGTCTCTTGCAGATAAGTCTGTGGAGATGGAAGATTTTTTTATGTCTTTTTACAGTCAATCCCCACAGTCCAAACATAATATTTACATAACGGAGGAAGAAAAAATGATGAATCCAAGCAAATATCAGAGACAGTATTTTATGCCGCCTGTTAAATGCATGAAATGGGCAGAAAAAGAATATGTGGACAAAGCACCTGTCTGGTGTTCTGTAGACCTTCGTGACGGTAATCAGGCACTGGTGATTCCGATGAGTCTGGAACAGAAAATTGAATTCTTTAAACTTCTTGTAAAAATCGGTTTTAAAGAAATTGAAGTAGGTTTCCCGGCTGCTTCTGAAACAGAATATGAATTTCTGCGTACCCTGATCGAGCAGAATCTGATCCCACAGGATGTAACTATTCAGGTTCTGACTCAAGCCAGAGAGCATATCATCCGCAAAACTTTTGAAGCTGTCAAAGGCGCACCAAAGGCAATTGTACATGTGTACAATTCCACTTCTGTAGCTCAGAGAGAACAGGTATTTAAGAAATCCAAAGAAGAAATCTTAAAGATTGCAGTGGATGGTGCCGCATTATTAAAGAAACTGGCTGATGAAACAGAAGGAAATTTCCAGTTTGAGTACAGCCCTGAAAGCTTTACAGGCACAGAACCGGAATACGCTCTAGAAGTATGCAATGCAGTTCTTGATGTATGGCAGCCTACAGCAGATAACAAATGCATCATCAATCTGCCTGTAACTGTACAGCATTCTATGCCGCATGTATATGCAAGCCAGGTAGAATATATGTGTGAAAATCTGAAATACCGCGAGAATGTAATCGTATCTCTCCATCCACACAATGACAGAGGATGCGGTGTTGCAGATTCTGAAATGGGATTACTTGCAGGTGCAGACAGAATCGAGGGTACTCTGTTCGGAAACGGTGAGCGTACCGGAAATGTAGATATTGTTACACTTGGCATGAATATGTATTCTCAGGGTGTAGATCCAAAACTTGACTTCTCTGATATGCCGCATATCTGTGAAATATATGAAGAATGTACCGGAATGAAAGTAGGCGAAAGAAGTCCGTACAGTGGTGCACTTGTATTTGCCGCATTTTCCGGCTCTCATCAGGATGCAATTGCCAAGGGTATGCACTGGAGAGATGACAAGGATCCGGATCACTGGAATGTTCCGTATCTTCCGATCGATCCGACAGATGTGGGAAGAAATTATGACGCAGATGTTATCCGCATCAACAGCCAGTCTGGTAAAGGTGGCGTGGGATATATCCTTGAGACCAAATTCGGTCTTAACCTTCCTCCGAAAATGCGTGAGGCAATGGGATATGCCACAAAAGCTGTTTCAGACCACAAACATAAAGAACTTCATCCTGACGAAATTTTCAATCTGTTTAAACAGACCTTTGAGAATATCACAGAACCGTACAGTATCAATGAAGTACATTTCCAGCAGAAAGATGGTGGTATTGTAACAAAAGTTACCTCTACTTTCCGCGGAAAGACAATCACTACAGAGGCATCCGGTAACGGACGTCTTGATGCAGTCAGCAATGCACTGAAGAAGGCATATGAGCTGAAATATTCCCTGGAAACATATCAGGAGCATGCGCTGGAGCGCAGTTCAAGTTCCAAAGCTATTGCTTATGTCGGTATCAAAAAGCCGGATGGAACCCTTGCCTGGGGTGCAGGCGTAGACGCAGATATCATTCGCGCATCTATTGATGCACTTGTAACAGCGATCAATAACCGTTAGATTGTTCCGACACGCCCGATTCTGTCCTGCTGTTTTTTGACTTCTGCAGGTCAGGCTAATATCCGCTTGGCAGGGAATAATATAGTTTACATAAAATATCAAAAATCAGATACCGGTCAGATTGTCCAGAGGACTTCCTGACCGGTATTTTTTTGTATTTATAAAAATACAAGAAAGTCTTAATGTACGCGATAAAGTACAATAAAGAAGCAAACTCCGATGAAAAGCTATCAGAATTGTATTTAATTAAAATCATAAGGGAAATTAATTGACATAACACTCATGTTTACGTATACTGACTGCATGGGCAGAAAAGTGTCCTAAATAAGTACAATTTACATTTTATTATCTCACTCCAGGCCAGTGAGAGATGCGCGGAAATATTTTAGAGAAAGAGGTAAAAGAATGAAAAATTTCGAACAGTGGAATGGCTTTAAGGGCAACCGTTGGAAAGAAAAAATCGATGTACGTAACTTTATTGGAATGAACTATACACCATATGACGGTGATGCTTCTTTCCTGGAAGGACCTACAGAAGCTACAAACAAACTGTGGGGCAAGCTCCAGGCACTTCAGAAAGAAGAACGTGCCAAAGGCGGAGTTCTTGATATGGAGACAGAGGTAGTTACATCTCTGACAGCATATGGTCCCGGATATATTGATGAAGAAACAAAAGACCTTGAAAAAGTTGTTGGTCTTCAGACAGATAAACCTCTGAAACGTGCTTTCATGCCATACGGCGGTATCAAAATGGCAGAGCAGGCTTGTGAAACTTACGGATATAAAGTAAGTGACAAGATTAAAGATGTTTTCCACAACTATGAATTTAAAACTCACAACCAGGGTGTATTTGATATCTACACACCTGAGATGAAAGTAGCACGTCACAACAAGATCCTTACAGGTCTTCCGGATACTTACGGACGTGGACGTATCGTTGGCGATTACAGACGTGTGGCTCTGTACGGAATCGACGCTCTGATCGAAGGAAAACAGAAAGACTTCGCAGCATGCGACCGTCAGGGTATGAGACGTTATGACTTCCAGCTTCGTGAAGAGATCGCTGATCAGATCCGTGCTCTGAAAGGCATGAAAGTTATGGCTGAATCTTATGGATATGATATCTCCAAACCGGCCAAAGATGCAAGAGAAGCTTTCCAGTGGCTGTACTTCGGATATCTTGCAGCCATCAAAACTCAGAACGGTGCTGCAATGAGTGTCGGACGTATTTCCACATTCCTTGATATTTATATTGAAAGAGATCTTCAGAACGGAACTCTTACAGAGAAAGAAGCTCAGGAGCTTGTTGACCACATGGTAATGAAATTCCGTATGGTTAAATTTGCACGTATCCCTTCTTACAACCAGTTATTCTCCGGTGACCCGGTATGGGCAACTCTGGAAGTAGCAGGTATGGGACAGGACGGACGTTCCATGGTAACAAAGAACGACTATCGTTTCCTGCACACACTGGAAGATATGGGACCGGCTCCGGAACCAAACCTTACAGTACTTTATTCTTCAAGACTGCCTGAGAACTTCAAGAAATATGCTGCAAATATTTCTGTTACAACAAGTTCTGTTCAGTATGAGAATGATGATGTTATGCGTCCGGTATGGGGCGATGACTACAGCATCTGCTGCTGTGTATCTGCTACAGAGACAGGTAAAGAGATGCAGTTCTTCGGTGCTCGTGCAAACCTTGCAAAATGCCTTCTTTACGCGATCAACGGCGGTGTTGATGAGAAGACAAAACAGCAGGTAGGACCAAGCTATCAGCCGATCACTTCTGAATATCTTGACTATGATGAAGTAATCGCAAAATATGACCAGATGATGGACTGGCTGGCTCATCTGTATGTCGGAACACTGAACATGATCCACTACATGCATGATAAATACTACTATGAAGCTGCAGAGATGGCTCTGATCGATACAAAGGTTGAGCGTTCTTTCGCAACAGGTATCGCAGGATTCTCTCATGTAGTAGACTCCCTGTCCGCTATCAAATATGCAAAAGTTAAAGCTATCCGCGATGAAGACGGCATTACAACAGATTTCCAGGTTGAGGGTGACTTCCCACGTTATGGTAATGATGATGACAGAGCAGACGAGATCGCAACAACTCTTCTGTCTACATTCCTTGAGAAACTGAAACACATCCATACTTACCGTGATTCCAAGCCAACCACATCTATCCTTACTATTACTTCCAACGTTGTTTATGGTAAGGCTACAGGATCTCTTCCGGATGGAAGAAAAGCAGGGGAACCTCTTGCACCTGGCGCAAACCCATCTTACGGTGCAGAGCAGAACGGTCTTCTTGCTTCCCTGAACTCTGTTGCCAAGCTTGACTATGAAGATGCTCTTGACGGTATCTCCAATACTCAGACAATCAATCCTGATGCTCTGGGACACAGTGATGACGAACGTTCAGAGAATCTGGTACATGTACTTGACGGATACTTTGATCAGGGTGCTCATCACCTCAATGTAAACGTATTTGGTAAAGAGAAACTGATCGACGCTATGGAACATCCGGAAAAAGAAGAGTATGCAAACTTCACAATCCGTGTATCCGGATATGCTGTTAAGTTCATCGACCTTACAAGAGAGCAGCAGTTAGACGTTATTGCCAGAACCTGCCACGACAGAATGTAATTAATGGATGATGATATAATGGATAATAAACAGATAAAAGGCTATGTTCATTCTTTGGAAAGCTTCGGGTCCGTTGATGGACCCGGAGTAAGATATGTGATTTTTTTTAGCGGCTGTGCCATGAGATGTCAGTTCTGTCATAATCCGGATACCTGGAAGATGAAGCAGGGAGAGCTTTATACGGCAGATGAGCTTCTTAAGAAAGCTTTACGTTATAAGGGCTACTGGGGCAGCAAAGGCGGTATCACTGTAAGCGGTGGTGAGCCATTGCTTCAGATGGATTTTCTTACAGAATTTTTTAAGAAGGCAAAGGCAGAGGGTGTGCATACGAATCTTGATACCAGTGGAAATCCTTTCACTGATCAGGAACCATGGCATTCCGGATGGCTGGAGCTTATGAAGTATACAGATCTTGTAATGCTTGATATCAAGCAGATTGACGAGCAGGAGCATATTAAGCTTACCGGTCATTCCAATAAGAATATTCTTGCGATGGCGCGGGAACTTTCTGATATGAAAAAACCTGTATGGATCCGTCATGTGCTTGTGCCGGACGGAAGTGATAAGGATGAATATCTGCACCGGTTAGCTGATTTTATCCATACTCTTTCCAATGTGGAGAGAGTGGAGGTGCTCCCTTATCATACGCTTGGTAAGTTTAAATGGGAGAATCTGGGGCTTTCTTATCCACTGGAGGGGGTTAATCCTCCGACGCAGGAAAGGATTGATAATGCCCGGAAGATTCTTGGAGCTATCTGAGTAAAAATATATAGCTGTCATATCCTCTTTTTGGGGGTATGGCAGCTTTGTTTTTGGTTTAAAAAGGGGACGCGAAGCAGGCGTATAGTTGTACCGGATACGGTTTCGGCATCTAAGAGATTCTAAGCCCTCGAAAATCCGCTAAAAGCATGAGACGAAAAGTCCGGAATTACTCGCTGTCGCTCAGACAAGGGACTTTTCGTCTCATAACGCAGATTTCCGAGGACTAAGAATCTCTAAGATGCCTGCAAATGCATCCGGTACAACTATACGCCTGCTTCGCTGGTTTTGGTTAAGATATAATACAAGGTGGAGTGTGAATTATAAGAAGGACTTTGTTTATATAAAAATGAATTGAGATGTGAAATATATCCCCCGGGAGGGCTTGTTGGGGGGAGGGTGGATTTGATATAATTTGGGTCATATATGATTATAAATTGCGTGCATGGAGGTTGGCATAAGGTGAAGGATTTATTATCGGAGATTGAGAGTTACTGGACTACCCGGGCTGAGGGGTATTCTGAAGTTAATCATAAGGAATTGAATGGGATGCAGAAGGGGGCATGGCTTGAGGTGTTGAAAGAGCAGTTCCCGGAGAAAGCGAAGGATGAGATTAAGATTTTGGATATCGGAACAGGACCTGGATTTTTTCCTGTTATTCTGGCTGAGGCGGGATATAAGGTGACTGCTGTTGATTATACGCAGGAGATGTTGGATACCGCGAAGAGGAATGCCGGTAATCTTTGTGAGCGGATTTCTTTTTATAAGATGGATGCTCAGAACCTGGAATTTGAGGATGATGTGTTTGATGTTGTGATCAGCAGGAATCTGACATGGAATCTGAAGGATCCTAAGAGAGCTTATGAAGAGTGGTGTCGTGTACTGAAACCGGGCGGAAATCTTCTTAATTTCGATGCAAACTGGTACGGTTATCTTTATAATGAGAAGAAACGCCTGTCTTATGAAGAAGACCGAAAGAGTGTGGAGAGTGAGCATCTGGATGATCATTACCTCTGTACGGATATTGACAGAATGGAGAAGATTGCACTGCAGATGCCTCTTTCTTCTATTAACAGACCGTCCTGGGACAGGAAGTTTCTGAAGGAGAACGGGTTTGAGTCTGTGGCAGTGGATACCGGGATCTGGCAGCGGGTGTGGAGTCAGGAAGAGAAGCTGAATTATCATTCTACGCCGATGTTTATGATCAGCGCTGTGAAGAAAGAGAAAGATATCTGGTCCGAGAATGACAGAACGGATGATTCTGATAGCAGATATGACAGAGAAAGAGATTTGGAGGATGCCGCGTTGTGTACTGCTCCGGGTACGAAAAAGAGCGGATTCCTGAAACTGGGCGGAGGTGAGTTTTCGCTTCCTTATACAGTAATCTGCGGTTCTCATCCCGGAAAGACAGTTCTGATCACCGCTGCGGTCCACGGAGGAGAATATGTGGGAATCCAGGCTGCTGTTGAGCTTGCAGATAAACTGAAGCCTGAGAAGATCCATGGAAGAGTGATCCTGGTTAAGACTGTGTGCAGGAAGGAATTTGAGGAGAGGAGCGGCAGTATCTGCCCGGAGGATGAGAAGAATCTGAATCGTGTATTTCCGGGGAATCCGCAGGGAACCAGGATGGACCGTCTGGCGTATGAGGTGGTTCAGAAGCTTCACAGTGCAGCAGATTATTATATTGATCTTCACAGCGGGGATGATTATGAGCAGCTTACGCCTTATATTTACTATGCCGGATGTGCAGATGAAGATGTGGTTCAGATGTCAAGGAAGATGGCAGAGCAGGCAGATGTTCCCTATATGGTAAAGTCTAATGTGGCATCCGGTGGTTCTTACAATTATGCTGCCACATGTGGCATTCCCAGTGTTCTGATCGAACGTGGCCAGATGGGAGGCTGGAGTCCGGAGGAGGTTCATTCTACAAGAAAAGATGTGCGTAATATTCTGTGTGCGCTGGGTGTTTACGATGGCATGAGAAGTTACAGTAATTATTATCCCATGGAAATTGAAGATGTGCGTTATCAGTCTGCCAGTGTATCCGGGCTGTGGTATCCTGCCAAAAAAACGGGAGATATCATTAAGGTTGGAGAGTATCTTGGCTGTGTTAAGGATTATGAGGGAAATATTCTGGAGACAAGTTTATCCGATTTAAATGGAGTGGTTCTATATCAGGCGGGAAGTCTTCAGGTTATTAAGGATGGTCCGATGATCGCATATGGCAGTTTCAGCAGAAGAAAGGATGAACGCAAGGAAAAGATCACAAATTACTGGGCGAAAAGAAGCGACAGTTTTATGGAACAGAGAAGAGCTGAGCTTCACAGTGATATGGCTGATAAATGGCTGAAAGAGATCGGGACTTTTCTTCCTGATGGAAAATTAAGGATTCTGGATGTGGGATGCGGTGCAGGCTTCTTTTCCATTCTTTTAGCAAAACTGGGACATGAAGTTACAGGAATCGATCTGACACCGGATATGATCATTCATTCCAGGGAACTGGCAAAAGAAGAGAACGCCTCCTGTACGTTTGAAGTAATGGATGCGGAAAATCCGGATTTTCCTGATGGTACCTTTGATGTAATCGTGTCCAGAAATCTTACCTGGACACTTCCGGATGCAGCAAGAGCATATAAAGAATGGATTCGTGTGCTGAAAACGGGAGGAATCCTGATCAACGCAGATGCCAATTATGGTGCAGATGATTTCTCAGATACTGCTGATCTGCCTGCCAATCATGCTCATTTTACAGTAGGCGATGCCATGATGCAGGAATGCGAGGAAATTAAACGCCAGCTTCCTATCAGTTCCTATGTACGCCCTGCCTGGGATCTGGAGACACTGGGAAAACTGGGTATCAACAGATTCTCCATTGATCTGGGTATCAGCAGCAGAATTTATACAAAGAAAGATGAGTTTTATAATCCAACCCCTATGTTCCTGATCTGCGGCGAAAAAAATAAATGTAATAATTGAGAAAAATGAAGCATATATTAAAGGGAGATTTCATTGATGGAACCTTCCTTTTTTCTTTTTTGCAAGCCAAAATGTTACAAAAATATGAAAAAAGCTTGACAAAATCAACTATATTAAATATAATTTTCTTATAAGTTACAGAAATGTTACAGCCATAAAACCTGTAATTAAAAAACTCAAGGAATGATAAGTATGAAAGTTCAGAAAAAAGAGTCAAAACAGTCCGGCAATCCGGCGCGGAGTCTGATACTGGTTACAGTGTGTACCTGTACGGCGATTGCGTTTGCAACAGGCGGCAGAATAGCAGATTTTAATGGAAAAAACAAAGTATATGCAGCTTCTGAAAATAGGGAGAAAACTTTTTCCTCTGATGCTGACGAAACAGATGTACTGCCAACAGGAATTGCAGGAGTAGTATCCGGAATGAATGATACAGCTTCTCCCAAAAAATCAGTCACACGTATCGGAACTTCCTGTGAACAGGTAATGGTCGGTCAGAGAATTAAAGTTATTGAAGATAATATGGCAGAATTCGATGTCAGCTCTTCTATGGAGAGCAGCATCAATGAGTTGGATGCAAGGACAGCGGCTCTTGCAGAGAGTGCCCGGATGATGTCGGATGAGGACTATGATACATTGCTTCATATTGTAGAAGCTGAAGCAGGTACTGAGGATGTCAAGGGACGCATTCTGGTTGCCAATGTGATCATGAACCGTATAAAGAATAAGGAATTTCCCGATACAGTCACAGAAGTGGTATGGCAGAATACCAATGGTGTTCCGCAGTTTTCACCGACTTATGACGGACGTATCAATGAAGTAACTGTTACAGATGAGACAAGAGAAGCCGTCAGACAGGCTCTTGAAGGTGTGGATTATTCAGAAGGAGCACTGTTTTTTATCCAGAAATCTGAAGCTGAAAGCCAGAATGTCTCCTGGTTTGAGAAAGATCTGAAAAGGCTGTTTAAATACGGCGTACATGAATTTTATACCTATCCGGATTCAGCAGAAAGTTCCACAGGATCGTAATAAACGATACTCTTCATATGACTCATTTAACAGGATTGCGGTAATACTGCTTAAAATATGGACATATTCTTCGGGAACAAAAGAATATGTCCATATTTTTGATTTATAGTAATCGATCATAGATACTGTTCACTGGAAATATCCCGCGAGGTGTTTTTTGTGAGCGAAGGTCACAGAAAAACCAAGACATACTGCGCGAATTTATGCGATTAGCATAAATTCTGTGCATCGCGAAGCGTGTTGCTGTGAACAGAGTGAACAGTAATCAATCATAAAAAGATAGAAAAAGAGAAATAATTTAGGATAGTATTTTGCTAAAGTATATGCTATAATGTGCTCAATTGGCGAAATGAATAACTGTAACTGTTCAGCGGTTTATTATTACTGCCAATATACTGAACAGTTACGAATAACTTTGGAAAGGCAGGAAATATCATGCAGGTATTATACAAAAGCACAAGAGGAAAAGAAGAAACCGTAACAGCTTCTATGGCTATTTTAAAGGGGCTTTCTGAGGATGGCGGCTTATTTGTGCCGACAGAGATTCCGAAGCTGGATGTCCCAATGGATGAGCTGGCAAAGATGAGCTATCAGGAGACAGCATATGAAGTAATGAAATGTTTCCTTACTGATTTTACAGAAGAAGAATTAAAGAACTGCATCAACAATGCCTATGATGAAAAATTTGATACAAAAGAGATTGCACCGCTTCATGAAGCAGACGGAGCTTATTTCCTTGAGCTGTATCATGGTGCGACCATTGCGTTTAAGGATATGGCATTATCAATTCTTCCACATCTTATGACTACAGCTGCTAAGAAGAATCAGGTAAAAAATGAGATTGTTATTCTTACCGCTACTTCCGGAGATACAGGTAAAGCGGCAATGGCCGGATTTGCAGATGTTCCGGGAACCAAGATCATCGTTTTCTATCCGAAACATGGTGTAAGTCCTATCCAGGAGAAACAGATGGTAACTCAGAAAGGCAACAATACATATGTTGTGGGAATTACCGGAAACTTTGACGATGCACAGACTGCCGTAAAGAAAATGTTCAATGATAAGGAACTGGAAGCAGAACTTGATGCTGCAGGATATCAGTTCTCATCTGCGAACTCTATCAATATCGGACGTCTGGTACCGCAGATCGTTTATTATGTATATGCATATGCATCACTTGTACGTCAGGGCAAGATCAAAGACGGTCAGGAGATCAATGTGGTAGTACCTACCGGAAACTTTGGAAATATCCTGGCTGCTTATTATGCAAAACAGATGGGACTTCCGGTTCACAAACTTATCTGTGCCTCCAATGATAACAAGGTTCTGTATGATTTCTTCCGTACAGGAACTTATGACAGAAAGCGTGACTTTATCCTTACAACCTCACCGTCCATGGATATTCTGATCTCCAGCAATCTGGAACGTCTGATCTACCGTATCGCAGGCGGTGATGCAAAAAAATGTGCAGAGCTGATGCAGTCTCTTACTGCAGGCGGCGAGTATACCATCACAGAAGACATGAAGGCACAGCTTGCAGACTTCTATGGCAATTACTGTACAGAAGACGAAACAGCAAAAACAATCGCAGAAATCTTCAAAGACAGTCATTATGTGATAGATACCCATACTGCAGTTGCAGCAGGTGTTTATGACAAATATGTAAAAGATACCAATGATACCACACCAACTGTCATTGCATCCACAGCAAGTCCATATAAATTTACAAGAAGTGTAATGGAAGCACTTGGAGCAGATACAGACGGTAAGGATGATTTTGCATTGGCTGATGAACTGAGTGCGCTTTCCGGAGTGAAACTTCCACAGGCAGTTGAGACGATCCGCACAGCACCGGTGCTTCATAACCGGGTGGTAGATGCGCCGGATATGCCAAAGGCAGTAAAAGATATCCTTGGAATCCGATAATCGTTACTGTTCACTCCGTTCACAGTAACGTAGCCAAAATTCCAGATTGCCTGCGGCAATGGAATTTTGGCTTGTATGTCTCGGGATTTTGGCATATTCATGCCAAAACACCTCGCGGGATAGTGGTGTGTGAACATTAACCGATAATCTCCATATTATAAAAAATATAATTAATTCTACATTTTATGTTGAAAAAGAACATATACTGGAGTATAATAAAAATCAGTTAAAAACAGTGAATATCCTGAAATGTACGAGGCCCCTTCTTTTTTTGAACCTACATCGACTTTAACGGGAACCCAACATCGCAGGCCGGATGTCAGGCCGTCATTATGCAGCGGAAGACAGAAGGTCTGTTGAGGATACCCACCTAGCTATGGCTAGGCGTCAATGGGAAGGGAACGGCATTTCGGGAACTGTAAAAATGAGCCGTAGAGAGGCTCTTTTTTATTATCTTTTGGATTTAATATTATTTTATGATACGGGAGGTTGGAAACAATGGGTGTTTCTGAAAGAAAGTTCGGTGTATTACAGACTGGGGAAACAGTAAAAATTTTTCATCTGGAAAACAAATCCGGGGCATATGCGGAAGTGACAGATTTTGGAGCAATCCTGGTTAAGGTCTGCGTACCTGATAAAGATGGTACTTTAACAGACGTAGTACTTGGATATGATGATCTGGCATCTTATGAAGTAAATGGATGCTTTTTCGGTTCAACCATCGGCAGAAACGGAAACCGCATCGGCGGTGCGAAATTCTCTGTCAATGGCAAAGAAGTAGTTCTTGCTCAGAATGAGAATGACAATAATCTTCACAGCGGTCCTGACGGATTTGAAAAAAAGCTCTGGAAAGTGGCTGAGATTTCCGATGATAAAAACAGTGTTATATTTAACCGTATAAGTCCGGATGGCGAGAATGGTTTCCCGGGAGAATTTGATGTGTCTGTAAAATATGAGTTTACGGAAGACAACGAACTGAGGATCCATTATCAGGGAATCTGCGATGAGCCGACAGTTGCCAATATGACAAATCATTCTTATTTCAATCTGAATGGTGAGGGAAGTGGAACCGCCATGGATCAGTATCTTACAATCCATGCAAAATATTATACACCTGTAGCCGACAGTCATTCCATTCCTACAGGAGTGTATGAGGAAGTTGCAGGGACTCCCATGGATTTCAGAACTGCCAAACAGATCGGGCAGGATATTGAAGCAGAATTTGAGCAGCTGAAATTCACAGGCGGATATGACCACAATTATGTGACAGACAATTATGCAAAAGGAAACAGAAGACTAATCGCAACCGCATACAGTGATAAAACCGGAATTGCCATGGATGTCACTTCCGACTGTCCATGTGTACAGTTTTACGCAGCAAATTTTGTCGAAAATGAACATGGTAAAAATGGTCATACTTACAATAAGCGGGATGCTTTCTGTCTGGAAACGCAGGTTGAACCGAATGCGGTCAATGTTGAAGATTTCCACTCCCCGATTCTTAATGCAGGTGAACAGTATGATTCTGTGACTGCTTATCATTTCTACATCAGAAAGTAAAAATCTGACCATAAAACTAATTACATATTGATCCGGTTTTTTTCATATCTACAGCGTTCCAGCATGAAAAGAACCGGATTTTATTATCCATAATTCATGTTTGTCATAACGGCAGTTTCATGGTATGATAGTAAACAGAGATATTTGAAACAGTTATCTTTATAATTACAGCAATCACCATAAATGCATTATCTAAAATGACTGCTGTAAAATAACAGAATGGAGACATATATGAAAAAGAAAAATAAAACCCGGTCTGTTACAGGGCTTTTATTCGGGTTTATGGAACGTGTATCCGGAGATCACGTAGGAGCTTATGCGACACAGGCAGCGTATTTTCTGATCATGTCTTTTATTCCCTGTATTCTGTTTCTGACTACACTGGTACGGTATACACCTCTGACCTATAATGTAGTCAGGGATGCGATCGTTGCTTTTATTCCGGAGAATCTGCAGAGTTTTGTTCTGGGGATCGTGGTAGATGTATACAAAAGAAGTACTGCAATTGTCCCTTTGTCAGCAATTGTGGCACTGTGGTCTGCCGGAAAAGGAATGCAGTCTATCATCAATGGATTAAATACCATTTATCACGTAAAAGAAACCCGTAACTGGCTGTTAACCAGAATTTATGCAGTATTCTATACTTTATCACTGGTGATTGCGGTAATCGTGTCTCTACTTATGCTTGTACTCGGAAACGAAATACAGAAAGCTGTATCAAGATATATTCCTTTTCTTGGAAGAGTTCTGGGAAAAATACTGGGGGCAAGAGCACTGTTGGTATTTGGTGTGTTGTTTCTGGTTTTTCTTATGTTGTATAAGGTTCTTCCGAACAGAAAAGCCACATTCAAAAGCCAGATTCCCGGAGCCTTGATCATAGCAGTTGCATGGTCGATATTTTCATACGGATTCTCTTTTTATTTTGAGATTTTTCCGGGGTTCAGTAATATGTACGGAAACCTTGCGACGATCATCATGGTCATGGTGTGGTTGTATATCTGTATGAATCTTCTGTTATACGGTGCAGAGATCAATGCTTATTTTGAAAAAGAATTCCGGATTGCACATAAATCGGTACAGGAACTGCTGGCACATGAAAAAGAAAAAAAACAGCAGGAAAATGAATGAATTTTGGCTACGTTGTGAACATGACAGTCAGGGGGCTTTTTATTGTAAAGCCTTTCTGAGTGTGCTATAATAAACCATAATTTTGGAGAAACAAAAAGGAATCAGTTCTATGATCGTTGTATATTTGATATTTTTGGCTGTCATTCAGGCTGTGACGGAATTTCTTCCTGTCAGCAGCTTGGGACATTTATGCATATTGGAACAATATATGGGAATCGGTCACGAAACCGGATTGCTGTCAGAAACGATGCTCCATCTTGGAAGTGCGGCAGCAATTATATTTTTGTTCCGCAAAGATTTAAAAAAAATCGGACTGGGACTTCTGGGGATGTTTATGGATATGATCGGTAATCTGAATCTATATATCCATAACAAGAAGACAGGGGAAAGTTTGGGCTATGCCAGAATAGTCACCGGAACATATCGGAAAACAGGTGCACTTCTTGTGATTTCCATGATCCCAACAGCACTTCTGGGACTTACAGGAAAACGGCTGGCTCTTCTGGCCGCAGACTCTCAGATTGTTCCGGGAATCGGATTTTTACTTACAGGCGTATTTCTTCTGGTAACAGATCTGAATAAATCCGGTGGAAAAAAGGGACCGAGAGAGGCTTCTTATGACAGCGCCATGTGGATTGGAATTTGTCAGGGGATTGCTGTCTTTCCAGGGATTTCCAGAATGGGATTTACGTTATGTGCTGCACTGTTATGCGGATATAACCGCAAATTTGCGGTTCGTTTTTCTGTTTTTATGAGTCTGCCTGCTATCATAGGTGCTTTTTTTACGGAAATCGGAAATTTTGGTGCTTCTGAAATGACGGCAGGACTTGGATTTACCTATGTATTTGCAATGATCATCGCCGGTTTTACGGGATGTCTTGTTATCCGAAATACAATAGCCATGACTCAGAATATAAAATTACGCTATTTTGCATATTATTCATTTATAGTCGGTATTATTACACTGGCATTAAATTTTGCCCTGTAAAGGGAAGATATTTACGAGAAGATCAAGGAGGGGAGCCTTAGAATGGCAGCATCAAAGAGTAAGAATACCGGGCATTCGGGAAGAAATACAAAAAAGAAGACAGCAATGGAACAGGAAGTCGGCAGATTTCAGACAGAAATCATATTATTTGTGATTTTGGCCGCATGTGTAATCCTGATGGCAAGCAATTTTGGAGCAGGTGGTTTTGTGGGAGATGCGATCAGTAATTTCTGTTTCGGACTGATGGGACTGATGGCATATCTGTTTCCAATCGTATTTTTCCTTGAATCAGCATTTATTCTGATCAATAAAACAAACCGGCTGGCATATAAGAAACTTGCAGCGGCGTTTGTGATGTTTCTGTTTCTGTGTGGGGCAGCGCAGCTTCTCACAGACGGATATATGCAGAGTACAACTTTGCTGGATTATTATGCTTTAAGCGCAGATTATAAAACAGGCGGTGGTCTGATCGGAGGAGCAATCTGTATTTCTGTCACATCTGCTTTTGGAACTATCGGCGGATATGTGATCATTATACTGGCATTTGTTGTATGTATGATCATTATCACACAGCGCTCTCTGCTCGATTTTGTAACGCGGCTGGTTATGAAGGTGTGTGATTTTGTAAAAGATAGACATATGCGCTATATGCAGGGGCAGCCTGAACGTGAGCGATATAGAGAAGAACGTGCCAGAGAACGTCAGCTTATAAGAGAACAGCGGCGTGAAGAAAGAGTCCGCAGACTGGAGGAAGAAATTGGCGATGATGAATTTTCAGATGATGACTTTCTCATGGATCCTTCGGAAGCAAAAAAAATGAAAAAAGGCGGCTTTCTGGAAGGAACCAAGCTGACAGGCTATTCTGAACAGAAGCCAAAGAAAAAGGGGAAACTTCTGAAAAAAGCAGCAGATACAGATAAAGCAGCAGCAGAAACAGCCGAAGCTGCGGAGAATACCGAGAACACAGGGATTAAATCCTCTGATGATGCGGATAATAAACCATACATCGATGCTCCGATGAATTTTGAGATTCACAGAGCGGATACATCCCCGGATACATACGAGGCAGATAATGAATCACAACAGCAGGAAGACCTTCCATTTGAAGATGCTGTCACTGACCGGAAGGAATCTGTGGTTTCAGAACCGGAGGAAGATCTGCCCCCTTTTCAGGATGAGAAGGCAGTGCGGCCGCCTTCGAAAAACCCCAAATCTTCTGAAAAGGAGATACAGAGCGGAATTGTAAACATTCAGCATGAGATCACCCGACAGGAAGCAGCCGTAAAAAAAGAATATAAATTTCCAGCCTTAAATCTGCTGAAGAAAGGAAACAGCAAAGCTCAGGGGGATTCTGATGCCTATCTGCGTAAGACTGCAAAAAAACTCCAGGAAGTACTTCACAATTTCGGCGTGAACGTGACTGTCATTAATGTGAGCTGCGGACCAACAGTTACCCGTTATGAACTTCAGCCCGAGATGGGAGTAAAGGTCAGCAAAATTGTAGGTCTTGCAGATGACATCAAACTGAATCTTGCCACTCCTGATATCCGTATTGAAGCACCGATCCCCGGCAAAGCAGCAGTGGGCATTGAGGTTCCCAATAAAGAGAACAGTACGGTTATGCTCAGAGATCTGCTCCAGTCAGAAGAATTTCAGAAGGCAAAATCCAAACTTTCTTTTGCAGTAGGAAAGGATATTGCAGGTAAGACTGTAGTTGCGGATATTGCCAAAATGCCACATCTTCTCATCGCAGGTGCAACCGGTTCAGGTAAATCAGTATGTATCAATACACTTATCATCAGTATCCTGTACAAGGCAAATCCGGATGAAGTAAAGCTTATCATGATCGATCCTAAAGTAGTAGAGCTCAGTGTGTATAACGGAATTCCACATTTGTTTATTCCGGTTGTGACAGATCCGAAGAAAGCAGCAGGCGCATTAAACTGGGCAGTACAGGAGATGACAAACCGTTACAATACATTTGCGGAGTACGGTGTCCGTAATCTGCATGAATATAATAGAAAAGCAGAGCAGATCAAGGCGGTAGGAGCTGAAGAAGAACCTGTGAAAATGCCGCAGATCGTGATCATCGTGGATGAGCTTGCAGACCTTATGATGGTTGCGCCCGGAGAAGTGGAGGATGCTATCTGTCGCCTGGCCCAGCTTGCACGTGCGGCAGGTATCCATCTGATCATTGCCACACAGAGACCGTCTGTAAATGTTATCACCGGTCTGATCAAGGCGAATATGCCTTCCAGAATTGCTTTCTCTGTATCTTCCGGTGTGGATTCCAGGACAATTCTGGATATGAACGGAGCCGAGAAGCTTCTTGGAAAAGGTGATATGCTCTTTTATCCTCAGGGATATCAGAAGCCTGCAAGACTTCAGGGTGCATTTGTATCTGATGATGAGGTAAGTGCTGTGGTTGAATTTCTTGCAGATAAAAATCCGGGTGTCCAGTATAACCAACAGATTGAGCAGCAGGTAAATTCTCCTGTAACAACAGGTATGTCCGGAGATGAAAGGGACATCCATTTTGAAGAAGCAGGTAAGTTTATCATAGAGAAAGAGAAAGCTTCTATTGGTATGCTGCAGAGAATGTTTAAGATTGGTTTCAACAGAGCGGCAAGAATCATGGATCAGCTCTGCGACGCAGGTGTAGTGGGACCGGAAGAGGGAACAAAACCGAGAAAAGTTCTTATGTCTATGGAGGAGTTTCAGAATTATCTGGAAAATCAGTAAGTGAGGACTGTCTATGAAATGTCCTAAATGTCATAAAGAGGTGGAAAAAGGCTCTCTGTACTGCCCCTATTGCCTTGCGGAGATACCCTGGGTAAGAGAATTCAGCACAGTGGAAACTCTGATGAAAAAGGAGCAGCAGAACCGCCCATCCGAAAAAAAACAGAAAACAGAAATTATAAAATATTTCAAACATCCAAAAAGAAGAAAGCTGAAATTCAGCAGAAAACAGCTTCTATGTCTGCTTCTGTGTGCGGCGACACTGCTGGGGTTCTTTTGTTATCGGCAGTTAAATACTTTTTCTGCCTTATATTCCAGGGCAAAAAAACAATATGCACAGCAAAACTATGAAGAAGCACAGCGGATTGCAGAATATGCTCTGGATAAAAATCCCAAAAATGAAGCCGCCAATCTTCTTCTGGCCAAAAGTATGGAGAAATCAGGCGATAAACGATCTGCACTTCTTGTTTTGCGCCCGTTTATCCAGAACAAAACTGCGGGAACAGGAATATATAAAGAGTATGTGAAGCTTCTTACACAGGAGGGAAAGACCAACGAAGTCAGACTGATCCTGAAATCTGCTGACAGAGAGGTGCAGAATGCCTGCGCAGAATATATCTGCGAAACACCTGTATCAAATCCTGCACCCGGAACCTATACTACAACGCAGACTCTGAAACTGGAAGGTAACTGCCAAAAGATTTATTACACATTAGATGGAAGCACACCTACCAGAAAGAGTAAAGTATATACAGAACCTATTATTCTGAGGGAAGGCACAACTGAATTAAAAGCCTTTGGTGTAAATGATAAAAACATCGAAAGTGATGTGATCAGCAGAAAGTATGTGATTGTTTTAAATGCACCGAAAGCCCCTAAGGTAACACCTAAATCAGGGGATTACAATAAAAAAACAGAGATTAAGATCACTGTTCCGGATGGATGTAAGGCATATTATGCATTTGATTCTGAACCGGATCTTAACAGTACTGTTTATGAACAGCCAATCTCCATGCCTGTGGGTTACCATAGGCTGAATGTTATTCTTGTTGCAGCAAATGGCAAGACCAGTAAAATGACTGCTATGGAATATTATCTGCAGTACTAAAAATACTGTGATTTTATCGCTGATTTTATTAAAATAGAAGGAAGAAGATCATGGAAATCCGTATTGTTACAGTTGGAAAGATCAAAGAAAAATATCTGTGTGACGGAATCGCAGAATATGCCAAACGGCTGAGCAGATACTGCAGGCTGACTTTCTGTCAGGTAGCAGATGAAAAAACACCGGATAAAGCGTCAGAAGCACTGAACACACAGATTAAAAATACAGAAGGCGAACGTCTGATGAAACATATACGCGAACAGGATTATGTTATCGCACTGGCAATTGATGGAAAAACGCCGGATTCTGTAGAACTCTCTCAAAAAATTGAGAAACTGGGAGTTTCCGGTATCAGTTCCATTGCATTTGTGATCGGAGGTTCCTTAGGACTGAGTGAGAGTGTTCTGAAACGTGCAGATTATAAGCTCAGCTTTTCCAGAATGACTTTTCCGCATCAGCTGATGCAGATGATCCTTTTGGAACAGGTATACAGAAGCTACCGCATTATGAATCACGAACCCTATCATAAATGAACGAATGTACCAACAAGTCCAAAAGAAAGAAGAAAACTATGAACACAGAAAAATTTGAAGAATTTATTTCACAGTACCCGATTTTTGAATACCGCATACTGGACACAAAAGATATTACAATTCAGGAACGCGTGCGCACGATCTGCCAAGAAGAATGCGAACGTTATGATTCTACCTGGGCCTGTCCCCCCGCAGTAGGAACCCTGCAGGAATGTGAAAAAAAAATAAAAAGTTATCCTCAGGCTGTTTTCTTTTCCAGTGTAGCGGAAGTTTCGGATATCATGAACATGGAAGAAATGCTTTCTACAAGACGGGCACATGAGGACCTGACTACAGAGGTGGGAAAATATCTGAATAAAGAAGGGTATGAAACTTATATCCTGTCTACAGAATCCTGTGACATCTGTGAAAAATGTGCCTATAAAGAGGGAAAGCCATGCAGATATCCTGACCGGATGCATCCATGTCTGGAAAGTCATGGTGTAGTAGTAAATGAGATTGTAGAGCGTGAATCTATGGAATATAATCTGGGTGGAAATACAATTCTGTGGTTTTCTATGGTTTTGTTTCGATGATTGCTGCTGAAACGTGTTTTAAAGAAAGTTCTTCCGGCATAGACTGATAGTAAAAGCCGGGGGAGCTTTTTTTATGAAAAAAGCAGGACAATGGAAAAACCGGATGGTGCTGGCATTAGAACTTCCGCCTGATCTGGCATATAATGAAACAATCGTCACACTGACCGGTCAGACGGAAGCTGTTATTGAAAATTATAAATCTGTTTTTAAATATACACCTTCTGAAATTGTGATACAGTCTTTTTGCGGAAAAGTGACCATATCCGGGAAAAATCTTGAAATCCGCTGGTACAATTCCAGTGCAATGAAAGTGACGGGAAGTATTTATGATATAAAAGCGGGTGACAGCGAATGTTGAAATTTTTGAAATTAATATATGGTTATGTGATCATCCTTGTAAGAGGAGAAAATCTGGAACGCTTTCTGAATCTCTGCAAAAGCAGAAAAGTTTATATGGAAAAGATCCGGTACAGAGAGGACGGCCAGCTTATGGCACAAATGCAGGCCGCTGATTTCTTTCGCCTGAGACCTCTCCGGAATAAAACAGGTGTACATATTCAGATCATACAGAGACGGGGAATGCCCTTCTTTTTTTTAAGGAATAAAAAAAGAAAGGCTTTTTTTACAGGCATGATTCTGGGAGGTATCCTGATATTTTTTTTGACAGGGAGAATCTGGAATATCCATATTGAAGGAAATGTCAGAAACAGTACCGGAGAAATCCTCGATTTTCTGGATAAGCAGGATATAAACCATGGGATGTCCAAAAAAAAGATCAACTGTTCAGAAGTTGCAGCAGCTGTACGGAAAAACTTTCCGGAGATTACCTGGGTATCTGCCAGAATAGAAGGAACCCGTCTGATTCTTAATATCCAGGAAGGAATTATCCCCCAAAAAACCAACAGTAATACCTCACCCTGTAATCTGCTAGCAGACAAGGACGGAGTGATCACAGATATGATCGTCCGAAGGGGCATACCGGTAAAAAAGCCCGGGGATTCCTGCAAAAAAGGGGAACTTCTGGTATCCGGGGAACTTCATATCATGAATGACAGTCAGGAAGTCCTGCGAAAGGAATACGTTCATGCAGATGCGGATATTTTTATTTCCAGACAAATTTCCTATTATCAGGAATTTCCATTAAAATACCGTACAGAAATCCCTGCCGGCAAAAAGAAAAAAGAAATGTACTTCCGGTTTGGGCACTGGTATCTGGGATTGTATCCGACATTACATACAGGTCAGAAACGTATCACAGAGGAAATTCCTCTGCGTATCACAGAAAATTTTATACTTCCCGTATGGATCGGATGGACCGAAACTACTGATTATACAATAAAAGAAGAAACCTATACCAGGAAAGAAGCCGAGAAGGAAGCTGTGCGAAGATTTCATCAATATGAAAAGAAGCTGCTTCAAAATGGCATTAAGATCAGTGAAAATCATATTACTACCAGGCTGACAGAATCTCTGTGCATTACCGGAGGAACCCTGCTTATCATCGAACAGACAGGCGAAAAAAGCCGGATAACATAAAATTCCATAAAAATTTGTATTTAAAAAGTTGCAGGGAGGTGTTACAATGGATGCATCTGGTTTTAACCGGACTTTGATTATCGTCCATAAACGAGGCAATAATCCATTATTAACTTATCAACAGGAAAGGACATCACAGGATGGCTGGCAATATTATTGAATTACACACAGAAGTCCCCGCAGAACTGGAAGCAAATGTATTTGGCCAGTTTGATGAGCATCTTAAGCTGATTGAGAGAACACTGAATGTGACAGTGATCTCCAGAGACGGAATCCTTAAGATACTTGGCAATGAACAGAATGCGGCTTCTGCGAAGAAACTGATAGAAGAACTGACAGTACTTGCAAAAAGAGGCAACACGATCACGAAACAGAATGTCAATTATGCTCTTTCTCTGGCAATGGAGCAGAGAAACGAAGTTCTCACGGAAATAGACAAAGATTTTATCTGTAACACCATACAGGGCAGACCTATTAAGCCCAAAACACTGGGGCAGAAAGATTATGTAGAACAGATACGCAAAAAAATGATCGTGTTCGGTGTAGGTCCTGCCGGTACCGGCAAAACCTATCTGGCGATGGCAATGGCTGTCACAGCCTTCCGAAATGAGGAGGTCAGCAGGATCATCCTGACACGTCCTGCTATTGAGGCCGGTGAGAAGCTGGGATTTCTTCCGGGAGATCTGCAGAGCAAGGTAGATCCTTATCTGAGACCACTCTATGATGCACTGTACCAGATCATGGGAGCGGACAGCTTTGCGAAAAATATGGAGCGTGGCCTGATCGAGGTTGCACCGCTTGCATATATGCGCGGACGTACACTGGATAATGCATTTATCATTCTCGATGAAGCACAGAATACTACTCCGGCACAGATGAAGATGTTCCTGACACGTATCGGATTTGGTTCCAAGGTTATCATCACCGGAGATGCCTCGCAGAAAGATCTTCCAAGAGATACCACATCCGGACTTGACGTGGCAATGAAAGTACTGAAAAAAATAGATGACATTGGCTTCTGCCAGCTTACCAGCAAGGATGTTGTCCGTCATCCTCTGGTACAGCAGATCGTACAGGCTTATGATGCCTATGAGAAGAAACAAAAACCTGAAAGACCGGCAAGACGCAGAAACGGGGTAAATGAACGATGAACATGCAGATTGATTATGAGACAGAGCGTGAACTGGGGATCGACTATGAGACACTGGCAGTAAAGGTAGCTGACAAGGTTCTTGAAATGGAAAAATGTCCCTATGATGCACAGGTGAATCTTGTACTTACAGATAACGAAGAGATTGAGAGAGTTAATACTGAGTTTCGCGATATCGCAAGACCTACGGATGTTTTATCCTTCCCTATGATTCCTTTTGAGACACCGGCAGGATATGATATTGTGGAGGAAGATGAATCTTACTTTGATCTGGATACAGACGAACTTCTTCTTGGAGATATCATGATCTCAGTTGACAAGGTATTTGCGCAGGCAGAGGAATACGGACACAGTGTGACAAGAGAATTCTGTTTTCTGGTTGCACACAGTATGCTGCATCTGCTGGGATATGACCATATGACTCCCGGGGAAGCGGCAGTCATGGAGGCAAAACAGGCGAAAGCCCTGGAGGAGCTTGGGATTACACGCTGATCTTCAAATTCTGTTATTACAGGCAATTTCTGATGGATTTTGTCTCGTAACTGTAAAGACACTGAACAGTTACAAAAAATATATTTATATGGAGTAACAAAAAGATGGATTACCGGGAACGACTTAAAGATAAAAAACGTATTGTAATTAAGATCGGTTCTTCTTCCCTGACTCATTCGGAGACAGGAAGACTGAACCTTCGCAAACTGGAAGTGCTGGCAAGAGAGCTCAGTGACCTTCGCAATCAGGGAAAAGATGTCATACTGGTTTCTTCAGGAGCTATAGCAACAGGTGTGGCAGCTCTTGGAATGCATGAGAAACCCACAGAACTGAAAGGAAAACAGGCATGTGCAGCAGTAGGACAGGCCAGACTGATGATGATTTATCAGAAACTTTTTTCTGAATATAATCAGCTTTCCGCTCAGATTCTTATGACCAAAAATACTATGGTTAATAATATTAACCGAAAGAATGCTCAGAATACTTTCGATAAACTGCTCAGTCTGGGAGTGATTCCCATTGTAAACGAGAATGACTCCATTTCCACCTATGAGCTTCAGAATCTGGAGAAATTCGGAGATAATGATACATTGTCTGCAATGGTTGCCGCACTTGTACGGGCAGATCTGCTGATCCTGTTATCAGATATTGATGGTCTTTTTACAGATGATCCCAATACTAATCCTGATGCAAAATTCATTGATGTGGTAGAAAATCTGGATGATAATCTGCTTAACATGGGAAAAGGTACTTCTGGAAGTAAGGTAGGAACCGGCGGAATGGCTACTAAGCTGACAGCAGCACAGATCGCTTCTGCAGCAGGCGTAGATATGGTGATCGCAAACGGAGCCGATTTCCATATTATCCAT
The DNA here is from genome assembly GCF_964240315.1 of Blautia sp. Marseille-P2398. NCBI lineage: Bacteria > Bacillati > Bacillota > Clostridia > Lachnospirales > Lachnospiraceae > Blautia > Blautia sp. Marseille-P2398. The sequence goes on along the minus strand of NZ_CAXSTD010000012.1, from coordinate 25,648 downwards.
AAGATTACAGAGGGACGCAAGTACGGTACGCTGTTTGTAAGCCAGTCCAAAGAGGAAGTTTATCTGATCGATATTATTGACAGACTGTTATAATACCGGAAATTTACCGGTGCCAAATGACATTCACAGAGTAAATGGCAGTGTTTACAGACAGACTGCCGCAGACAAAAACAGGAGGAAGAACTATGGAAGTTGAGAAAATCGACCGCATTAATGCACTTGCACATAAAGCCAAAAGTGTGGGGCTTACTGAAGAAGAGAAAAAAGAAAGAGAACTGCTGCGCAAGGAATATATTGCATCTGTCCGCATGAACCTTCGCGCTCAGCTGGACAATGTGGATGTTCAGCAGGAAGACGGAACAATCATTAATCTGGGTGAAAAATATGGAATCAAAAAAAGACATTAGAAAGAAGATTTTCGCAGAAAGAAAGCTGCACACAGATGAACAGATAGAGGCAATGAGCCGCACGATCACTGACAAAGTGACCGCACTTCCTGCATTTAAGAATGCGGACCGCATTCTGGTATATGCAGATTACAACCATGAAGTTGTCACAGAGTATCTTATAAAAGAAGCATGGAAGGCCGGCAAGGAGGTTGCAGTTCCCAAGGTTGTGGGAAAGGATATGGTATTTTATAAGCTGACAGACTTTGCCCGGCTGGAACCCGGATATTTTGGGATTCCTGAGCCTGTATCGGGGGAGATCGTCAACTGGTCAAAGGCTCTTATGATCATGCCGGGAGTGGCTTTTGACAGAGCAAACCACAGAGTCGGATACGGCGGTGGCTTCTATGACCGTTATCTTGAGAAACATCCGCAGCTTGAAAGAGTTGCCATTGCATTTTCTTTTCAGATGTTGCCGGAGGTTCCCACAGAACCTACTGATATCTGTCCGCAGATCATAGTAACAGAAGAGGAGATATGCTATCTTACTGACTGAAAGGGGAACTGAACATGAATGAAATGCTGAACCGCCTTGGCATGAATGCGAAGGCAGCTGAAACAGAAATGAGAAATCTTTCTACAAACAAAAAGAATGAAGTACTTCTTGCAGTAGCAGACAAACTGGTAAAGGATGCACAGGCTCTGATCAATGCCAACAGGCTGGATGTGGAAACTGGAAAAAGGAATCATATGCCTGAGGGGCTGATCGACAGGCTTCTTCTCACAGAGAGCAGGATTGAAGGAATGGCAGAGGGCCTGCGCCAGGTATCAGCCCTGGATGATCCTGTCGGGGAAGTAACCGGGATGAAAAAACGCCCAAACGGACTGCTGATCGGGCAGAAGAGAGTACCTCTTGGCGTGATCGGAATTATCTATGAAGCAAGACCGAATGTAACTGCGGATGCATTTGCACTCTGCTTTAAGACCGGTAATGTAGTAATCCTGAAGGGTGGAAGTGATGCGATCCATTCCAACGAGGCCATTGTAAACTGTATCAGGGAAACTTTGAATGAACAGGGCGTGACAGAGGATGCGATTCAGCTGATTTCTGATACATCCAGAGAGACAGCAGCAGAATTCATGAAGATGAACCAGTATGTGGATGTACTCATCCCGCGAGGCGGCAGAGGCCTGATCAAAGCCGTAGTGGAGCAGAGCACCATCCCTGTGATTGAGACCGGTACTGGAAACTGCCATATTTATGTGGATGAAACCGCAGACCTTGAGATGGCAGCAGACATTATCATGAATGCCAAGATTCAGAGAGTAGGCGTCTGCAATGCCTGCGAATCTGTTCTTGTACATAAAGATGTAAAGGATGCCCTGCTTCCAGTCCTTGCAAAGCGTCTGCAGGAGAAACATGTGGAGATCCGCGCAGATGAAGCGGCTTATGCGTTGATCCCGGGAGCTGTACACGCAACAGAAGAAGACTGGGGCAAAGAATATCTGGATTATATTCTTTCTATTAAAGTGGTTTCTTCTGTGGAAGAGGCGATTGCTCACATCAATAAATATAATACAAAACATTCAGAGGCAATTATTACCAATAATTATGAACATGCACAGAAGTTTCTGGATGAGGTGGATGCTGCGGCAGTTTATGTCAATGCCTCCACACGTTTTACAGATGGATTTGAATTCGGTTTCGGGGCAGAGATCGGTATCAGCACACAGAAGCTTCATGCGAGGGGACCTATGGGACTTCTGGCTCTGACCACAACGAAATATATCATCTATGGAAACGGACAGGTACGCCCATAGACAGCACATTGATTTTTTCTGAGGGATGTGCTATACTTCAATTCAGATTTGGGATTACTGACTGCTTCGTGGGGAATAAGAAATCGGATGGTGTCAGTAGTGATTTTAACTAAAACTCATCTATGGGAGGACATACAATGAGAAAAAAACAACTTTTTGCATTATTAATGGCAGGTGCCCTGTCTGTAGGAATGGCACCGACAGCCACATTTGCAGCAGATACTGCTGCTGAGACATCAGCCGAAGGCGAACTGGAAGGTGAACTTGACTCTGCAGATACAGAAGAACCTTCTGAAACTCCTGAGGAACCAGCCGAAGATCCAGCCGAGACACCGGAAGATCCGGCCGAAACTCCTGCCGAAACAACAGCTGATCCTACAGAGGCACCGGCTGCTGAAGAAACTGATGAGCAGGCTGCTGAGGCAGGATCTGCGATTGTGATTGGCGAAAATTCCTTTACTTCTCTGGAAGAAGCGTTCGCAGCAGTACCGGACTGTGAGGATATGATAAATGGTGAGCCTACTTATGTAAAATTAAAAGGAACCATTGAAGTCAACAACACAATAAATGTCCCTGAAAAAAAGAATATCATGCTGGTTGCTGCTGAAGATAATACTACGATCAAACGTGCAGCAGGCTTTACTGAGAGTATGTTTACTGTTAATGGTGGTAATCTTCAGATGGCAGGCGGTTCTGTGACTGATTCAGATGGAAATGCTATCGGTTCAGGCAGTTTAACTGTTGATGGTACAGGCGATGACGTTACCGGTTCGATTGTAGAAGTAGCAAGTGGTAATTATGCATTAATTGACGGTACAACTCTGACAGGAAATACCACAACCGGAAATGGCGGTGCGATCAACAATGCTGCCGGTGCAAATGTATATCTCCTGGGTGGTACTATCACAGCAAACTCCGCAGCAACAGGCGGTGCAATTTACAGTGAAGGAACTGTCAATATTCGTGGAACCGTAAGTGTTACAGGAAATACGGTTACAAATTCTTTTGAAGCTACAAGTAACCTTGTGCTTGCCAAAGACGGTGTGATCAATGTAAGCGGTGCTGTTACAGGTTCTGCCATTGGTGTTGCTGTTCAGGAGGCTAACGCCGGAAGAACAGTCGTAAAGCTGGGTGACGCTGTTACTGATGTGAAACTGGCGGATGTTCTTTCTCAGATTACATATGAGGGAGATTCCAGCCTTAAAATCGGAGAAGACGGAACTTTAGTCAGTACAACAGAACCGTCCCCTACCCCAACTCCTGCAGAAGAAAAACTGAAAGTAACAGGAAAAGAATGCAAATGGTCCGGAAGTGGTACTATTAAAATTAAGTTCCAGTCAAATGTAAAAGGTACCTATTATATTGACTGGGTAAAACGTGGTGAGAAAGCACCGACAATCGATACTTCCAGAGTAGGTGCTCCTATTGAGGCTGATACAAATGTAACAGCAAAAGTTACTGATCTTCCTGACTATGATGTTGATATTTATGTATGTGTGATCAGTGATAAGGATAAGAGTAATTATGGCTCTGTAATGTTCCAGCCTGATTCAAAGGAACGTCCTGTTACACCTACACCATCTCATACTCCGGTAGTACCCGATGTAAAAGAGAGTGTTGTACAGGGATTTGAGAAAGCACTTGTGTTCTATCCGAATACTTTCTATGACTTCAAGGTAATCGGTGCAGGTACACAGAACAATAATCCGGGAGAAGGTGATGTCAGATGGGTACCTGTAGGATGGAGTATGTCTTCTAACCCGTCAACCTGGAACACATCCTGGAAAATTGGTGCCAAGAGCGGTATTTATACAGATGCCGAGAAAGCATATACTATTTACATTAAATATGCAAAACAGGTATACAGTGGAAATGACTGGCAGGAAACAGATGCTTCCGAAGTTCTGCCCTATCAGTTCAAGGCAGCTCCTCTGACACAGGCCACTACCACACCAGGTGCAAACGGAACAAACGGAGACGGAACCGGATCCGGCGACGGAACTACAGATGGAGGAACTACAGATGTAACTCCGACAACCTATGCAGACGGAACAAACGGAACAGCGAAATCAGCAGTATCCACAGGTGATGAATCACCGATCGGAACTATGCTGGCTCTTGCTGCTGCTTCTGTTCTTGCAGGTGGTTATGTACTGATAAGAAGACGTAAAAAAGAAATGTAAATATAATTCAATTATTTTTAAGAGACAGGTCTTATGGCCTGTCTCTTTTCATATATATAATAATAAGGCAGCCATTCAGCCGTCCATACAGGTCAGAATCCGGAATCTGATCCAGGCTGCTGAACATTTGCCAAAAAGGAGGAAAGAATGTATGTCAACAGAACAGATGGGAACATATGAAAAAATATACTTCGCATTGTGGGAACTCGGACAGAGATATGGAAATTTTGTCCAGTTCAGAGTGATCGGAAGAAGTCATGATGACAGAATGATCCCCATGCTTGAGATTGGAAAGGGTGATACCTGCATTATCTGTCTGAGCGGAGTGGAAAGCGGAGACAGAAATCTCCCGGAATATCTTTTGTCCATTGCAAAAGATTACTGCAGATCCTATGAAAGCAACTGGACCATCGGAGAAAGTTATGAAGTTCGTAAACTTCTGGATAAGGTTCGTATCTGTATGATCCCCATGCTGAATCCTGACAGCTATGAGATATGTGAATACGGATATGGTGCCATACATAATCCCATCCACAGACAGATGCTGAAAATGCAGGACAGGCCTGTGGAAGAATATGAATGTAATGCCAGGGGAATTGATCTGCGCAGAAATTTTCCGACTAATTATTATCAGCGGAAAAGAGTGAATCAGGAGCCTGCCAGTGAGAATGAGACTCGTGCCCTGATCAGTATTTTTCAGGAATATTCAAGCCTTGGCCTGCTTACATTCAGTTATTCCAGAGGGAAGATCGTTTACTGCAGACAGGAGAAAGGCTTTGCCTACAATCAGAAAAATTACAGACTGGCAAGGCATTTACAGAAATGTTCCGGCTATCGTCTGGAAAAAGGGATTGCAGGTGGTGCGAGAGTCAAAAAAGCCGGAGCAAAACCTGAGATGGGATCTCCGGAACAGTTTTATGCGGAAGTAATCCGTCAGCCCTCTCTGGCAATTGAGATTCCGGAATACCGCAAGGACGATATGGAAGAACTGCGTCTGATTCCACTTGAATATCTTTATTCTTTAAACAGCGGCATATTGGCAAACGCATAAATCCGTCACACAGTCAAAGAAAAACAGTCTCTGAAAATAAAAAGTAATAAAAACATGTAAAAACAGAGATTAGCGTTTGACATAAAGCCATAGATTCTGTATGATAAAAAGAGTGCCCCGAAATGTTGTAAACAGAAAGATGAGGAATCAATAGTGAATAATAATACACAGGAAAGTAAAATACAGTTAGAATATATCAATAAATGTACAGAGCTTGTGAAGGAAAAATATGAAAAGGCGCCAGCTTTCTTTATCCAGAATGCAGGCTGCCAGATGAATTCCCTGCAGACGGATACAGTGGCCGGTATCGTGAAACGTATGGGCTATACAGAAGTATCCAGAGAAGAAGATGCAGATGTTGTCATCTATAACACCTGCACAGTCCGGGAGAATGCAAACCTGAAGATTTACGGTCATCTTGGCCATCTGAAAAGTATTAAGAAAAAGAATCCTGAACTGAAGATTATATTGTTTGGCTGCATGATGCAGGAGCCGGAAGTAATTGAGAAGATCCACAAAGAATATTCTTTTGTTGATCTGGTTTTCGGTACCCATAACTTCCATAAGTTTCCGGAGCTTTTCTACAGAAGCTTAAATACGGAGGGACAGATCATTGATGTCTGGAAGGAATCTGATGAAATCGTGGAGGGTATGCCTTCTGACCGTAAATATTCCTTTAAAACGGGTGTCAATATTATGTTTGGCTGCAATAATTTCTGCAGTTACTGTATTGTACCATATGTAAGAGGAAGAGAGAAGAGTCGCGAACCGGAGGCGATCATAGAAGAAATCAAAGGTCTGGTGGCTGACGGTGTAACGGAAGTTATGCTTCTGGGACAGAACGTTAATTCCTATGGAAAGACACTGGAACATCCGGTTACTTTTGCACAGCTTCTGAAACAGGTGGAAGCAATTGAAGGATTAAAGAGAATCCGTTTCATGACTTCTCACCCGAAGGATCTGTCTGATGAACTGATCCGGACAATGGCAGAGAGCAAAAAAGTGTGCCATCACCTTCACCTTCCCATGCAGTCCGGAAGCAGCCGCATCTTAAAGATCATGAACCGCCGTTATGACAAAGAAAAGTATCTGGAACTTGTAGGCAAGATCCGTAAGGCAGTACCGGATATTTCCCTGACTACAGATATTATCGTTGGTTTCCCGGGAGAAACGGAAGAGGATTTCCAGGATACTCTGGATGTTGTGGAGAAATGTGATTTTGATTCTGCATTTACCTTTATTTATTCCAAAAGAAGCGGCACACCTGCTGCCAAAATGGAGAATCAGGTACCTGAGGATGTAGTAAAAGACCGTTTTGACCGTCTTCTTGCTCTGGTTCAGGAAAAAGGCCGAAAAACCTCTTCACGTTTCGAGGGAACTGTTCAGGAAATCCTTGTAGAGGAAGAAAGCAGAGAAAAAGGTATCTTTACAGGAAGAACAGAATATAACCTTCTGGTCCATTTCCCGGGATGTCAGGATCTGATCGGTAAATATGTAAAAGTAAAACTGGATACCTGCAAGGGATTCTATTATTTCGGAAGCCTTGCAGAATAAAAACATTGAAAAATACTAACTGTTTACGAACAGTAATATAAAGGACTTCTACAGAAGCCCATATCAATTTGGATATAAAGGGTGGAAGATAAAAGTGAAACAAAATAAATACGAAATAGATATGTGTAACGGAACCATCATGGACAAGCTGATTTCCTTTTCACTGCCGCTGATGCTGTCCGGAATCCTGCAGCTGATGTTTAATGCTGTGGATATCATAGTGGTGGGAAGATTTAGCGGAAGTCAGGCACTTGCAGCCGTAGGCTCAACCACAGCACTGATCAATGTGTTTACCAATCTGTTTATTGGTATCTCACTTGGTGCGAATGTACTTGCTGCCCGGTTCTATGCGGCAGGAAAAGACCGGGAAATGTCAGATACCGTTCATACGGCTGTAACTCTTGCACTGGTAAGCGGTATCGTCATGGCATTTGTGGGACTGATTTTTTCCAGATGGGCTCTGGAACTGATGGGTACCCCGGATGATGTGATCGGACAGTCTGCACTGTATATGAAAATCTATTTTCTGGGTATGCCGTTTTTTATGCTTTATAATTATGGAGCTGCGATTCTGCGGGCTGTAGGAGATACGAAACGTCCACTGATCTTTCTGGTTATTTCCGGTGTTGTAAATGCAGTACTGAATCTGATCCTCGTGATCATGTTTCATATGGATGTGGCGGGCGTAGCCATTGCTACTGTGATCTCCCAGTTAATTTCCTGCATTCTGGTACTCAGATGTCTGCGTACATCGAAAACCAGCTACCAGCTTCATTTTGGAAAATTAAGGATCAATACTGTCTATTTAAAACAGATTTTCCAGGTTGGGATTCCGGCCGGGATCCAGAGCACAGTCATTAATCTGTCAAATGCTCTGCTTCAGTCCTCGGTTAACTCCTTTGGATCGACCGCCATGGCAGGGTATACGGCGGCCAATAATATTTTCGGTTTTCTGTATGTGGCGGTGAACTCTGTCACACAGGCATGTATGAGCTTTACCAGTCAGAACTATGGTGTGCATAAATTTAAACGTATGGATAAGGTTCTGGTCGACTGTCTTATTATTTCCGTAGTTACCTCCTTTTCCCTTGGATGCGGTGCATATTTCTTCGGTTCTGAGATTCTTAAGATTTATACTGCCGATCCGGAAGTGATCCGCTGCGGACTGGAAATCCTGTCTTACACTACCGTACCTTATTTTCTCTGCGGGATTATGGATCTGTTTCCGGGTGCCCTGCGTGGAATGGGACATTCCGGCGTTCCAATGATCCTGTCAGTGATCGGAACAGTAGGAACCAGAATCGTATGGATCTTTGGAATATTCCCGCATCACAGATCACTGGCTGTTCTGTTTATTTCCTATCCTGCATCCTGGATGCTGACGATCATTATGCAGGTCACCTGTTTTTATTTTGTCAGAAGAAAAGTGCATAGAGTATAGGTCTTTGAGCTTTTGCGAAAAATAATTACCGGCAGAATATTACCGGCGGTTATTTTCTGTGAGAGCTCTTTTTTGTATTACTGCTGCTTACTCTGTTCACGGTAATCTTTGTTACTGTTCACACACCACTTGTTTCCGATATGAAAAAACAGTATTGACAAATACCCCATAAGGGTATATAGTGACTATTATAAAGATACCCCATAAGGGTATTTTGGAATCGTTATATATTTCAGAAATTTATATAAAACAGAATCTATTCATAAAAATCAGAAGGAGGATTTCCTATATGGCAGAAACACAGGAGAAAAAAGTCTGTCCCTGTTGCACTAAACATACAATGCGTTCTGAGGAGGAGAGAAAGAAGCTGATCAATCGTCTTAAACGTGTGGAAGGACAAATCCGAGGGATTATCGGTATGCTGGAGAATGATGCGTACTGTAACGATATCCTGATCCAGTCCGCAGCAGTCAACGCAGCAGTGAACGCATTTAACAAAGAACTGCTTGCCAGCCATATCCGCAACTGTGTGGCAAGAGATATCCGCAGGGGCAAGGATGATACAATCGATGAGCTGGTGGCTACTTTGCAGAAACTGATGAAGTGAAAGCTGTGTGTCCAGATTATTATAGAATCAGAGTACAGCAGAACAAAGATCCGGGAACTGCAAAGCAGCAGAGCAGGGGATATCAGGTAAGGGACAACAAGTCGTAAGGAGGAATAGAAATGGAACAATACAATGTAACCGGAATGAGTTGTGCGGCCTGTAGCAGCAGAGTGGAGAAGGCCGTATCCAAGGTTCCGGGTGTGACATCCTGTTCGGTCAGTCTGCTGACTAACTCCATGGGAGTAGAAGGAACTGCCGGTGCAGGTGCGGTCATCAAGGCTGTACAGGATGCAGGTTATGGAGCATCCTTAAAGGGGGCATCCGGGGAGCAGATATCTGCTTCTGCGGCAGAGGAAGCACTGGAAGACCATGAAACACCTGCACTGAAACGAAGGCTGATCGCATCTGTAGGCTTTCTGCTTGTGCTGATGTATTTTTCCATGGGACATATGATGTGGGGCTGGCCTCTTCCGGCATGGTTTAATGATAATCATATTGCCATGGGACTGATGCAGCTTCTTCTTGCCGGAATCATAATGGTCATTAACCAGAAATTTTTTATCAGCGGATTTAAGAGTCTGTGGCATCGTGCACCAAATATGGATACCCTTGTGGCACTTGGCTCCATGGCATCCTTTTTGTGGAGTGTTTATGTACTTTTTGCAATGACAAGGGCACAGGTGGACGGAGATTCGGCAGCAGTTATGAATTACATGATGGAGTTCTATTTTGAATCTGCAGCCATGATCCTTACCCTGATTACAGTTGGAAAAATGCTGGAAGCCCGATCTAAGGGAAAGACAACGGATGCGCTGAAAGGTCTGATGAAACTGGCACCTAAGACAGCAGTTGTTGTCCGGGACGGACAGGAAGCTACGGTGCCCATCGAACAGGTCCGAAAAGGTGATGTTTTTGTGGTACATCCCGGTGAAAACATTCCGGTGGACGGAGTGGTCCTTGGAGGAAACAGTGCGGTCAATGAGGCTGCACTTACAGGGGAGAGTATTCCTGTGGACAAGAATCCGGGAGATGCAGTCTCTGCTGCAACTGTAAACCAGTCCGGGTTTATCCGATGTGAGGCAACCCGGGTAGGCGAGGACACTACTCTTTCCCAGATTATTAAGATGGTCAGTGATGCGGCTGCAACAAAAGCGCCTATTGCCAAAATCGCAGACAGGGTTTCCGGAGTTTTTGTTCCGGCAGTTATCAGTATTGCGGTTGTCACCACCATTGTCTGGCTGTTGGCAGGAAAAGAGTTCGGATATGCACTTGCCAGAGGTATTTCTGTTCTGGTCATCAGTTGTCCCTGTGCCCTTGGACTTGCCACACCGGTTGCCATCATGGTAGGAAACGGAATGGGAGCCAAAAACGGAATCCTGTTTAAAACAGCAGTATCCCTGGAGGAAGCAGGTAAGATCCAGATGGTTGCATTAGATAAGACAGGAACTATCACAAAGGGTGAACCGCAGGTGACAGATATGATCCCTGCAGAGGGAATCTCAGAGGAAGAACTTTTAGGCTGTGCCTATGCACTTGAGAAGAAGAGTGAACATCCTCTTGCGAAATCCATTATTGCCAGAGCAGAGGAGAAAAAGACTGTCTTGCAGGAGGTTTCTGATTTTCAGGCTCTTCCGGGAAACGGCCTTCGTGCAGTATTAAACAGTGACGTGCTTACAGGCGGAAATATGAAATTTATCAGCAATGAGACATCTGTATCATCAGAATTGATTTCAAAAGCCCAAAAGCTGGCAGAAGAAGGAAAAACACCACTTCTTTTTGCAAAAGGCGGGAAGTTTCTCGGCATGATTGCAGTGGCAGATGTTATCAAAGAAGACAGCCCTCAGGCAATAAAAGAACTGCAGAACATGGGAATCCGGGTAGTAATGCTTACCGGTGATAATGAACGCACAGCAAAAGCGATCGGAGCACAGGCAGGAGTGGACGATGTAATTGCAGGTGTTCTTCCGGATGGCAAGGAAAGTGTGATCCGTTCTCTGAAGGAACAGGGAAAGGTTGCCATGGTAGGAGACGGAATCAATGATGCCCCTGCACTTACCAGGGCAGACATCGGTATCGCGATCGGTGCAGGAACAGATGTTGCCATTGATGCCGCAGATGTGGTATTAATGAAGAGCCGGCTCAGTGATGTACCTGCTGCCATACGTTTAAGCCGGGCAACATTGAGAAATATCCATGAGAATCTTTTCTGGGCATTCTTCTACAATGTGATCGGTATTCCACTGGCAGCCGGTGTATGGATTCCGATTTTCGGATGGACACTGAACCCCATGTTTGGTGCAGCTGCCATGAGCCTTTCTAGTTTCTGTGTGGTAACCAATGCACTGAGACTGAATCTCTTTAAGGTACATGATGCTTCCAGAGACAAAAAAATAAAACAGAATGTGGAAGAAATCCATTACATTTCAGCTAATGCAGAAATGAAAAATGTAACAGAAAACAAAAGTCTAAAGGCAGAGAATCCAGACTTTTGCAACAGTGAAATTCATGATCCAAAAGATCAGGAAAATATAAAAGAAAACAAGGAGAACAAAGAAATGACAACAATCACAGTAAACGTAACAGGAATGATGTGTGGACATTGTGAAGCACATGTGACAAAGGCAGTAAAAGAGGCATTTGGAGTGGAAGATGTAGTTTCCTCCCATGAAAAAGGAACCACAGTGATCCATGCTCCGGAAAAACTGGACGAGGATAAGATCCGCGAAGTGATCAAAGAAGCCGGCTATGAAGTAACCGGTATCACACAGGAATAAAAAACAAAAAGGGGATTTTATGGAAAACCAGAACCAGACACCACATAAAAGGCGTGTCCGTTATAAAGGAAAATATCCGAAGAAATTCGAGGAGAAATACAAGGAATTACAGCCTGAGAAATATAAAGATACCATTGAACACGTGATTCAGAAAGGAAATACCCCGGCGGGAATGCATATCTCCATTATGGTTAAGGAAATCCTTGATTTTCTTAATATCCAGCCGGGCGAAACCGGATTTGATGCCACATTGGGCTATGGCGGCCATACGAAAGCAATGCTTCAGTGTCTGAATGGCAAGGGCCATATTTATGCAACAGATGTAGACCCTGAGGAATCCGCCAAAACAAAGAAACGTCTGGCAGAGCAGGGATTCGGGGAAGAACTGCTGACAGTAAAGCTTCAGAACTTCTGCACCATTGATGAGATTGCCAAAGAGGTTGGAGGATTTGACTTTATTCTGGCAGATCTCGGTGTTTCATCCATGCAGATTGATAACCCCAAAAGAGGTTTCTCTTTTAAAACAGACGGACCTCTGGATCTGCGCCTGAATCAGGAAACCGGCATCAGTGCAGCCCAGCGTCTGGATACCATTTCCAGAGAGGAGCTTGCGGGAATGCTCTGTGAAAATTCTGATGAACCATACTGTGAGGAACTCGCCAAAGCCATTACCGATGAGATCCGCAGAGGCAATCATATTGATACTACCACAAAACTGCGTCAGGTAATCGAAAAAACTCTTGATTTCCTTCCTGAAAAGGAAAAGAAAGAGACAATTAAGAAAACCTGCCAGCGAACCTTCCAGGCATTGCGTATTGATGTTAACCATGAGTTCGAAGTACTGTATGAATTTATGGAGAAGCTTCCGGATGCTTTGCGTCCGGGCGGACGAGTGGCAATCCTTACCTTTCATTCCGGTGAGGACAAGCTGGTAAAGAAAGCTCTCAAGGCAGGATACAAAGATGGAATTTATTCTGACTATGCAAAAGATGTGATCCGCCCCTCAGCCAAAGAGTGCACACAGAACCCAAGAGCTCGTTCCACAAAGATGCGCTGGGCTATAAAGGCTGAATAAAGTTCTAATAAATGTTTGTGAATTACTCGGTAACTGAGTTACCAGAGCATCTGAAAAAAGGCGGGATACCGCCTTTTTTCATGGTGCATCCATGGCGCCACTACTGTTTGCTCTTTAGAGCTATACAGCTGCTTTTATTATTTCCGGTGTTTTCAGTCCGGTTACGGACAGTTCTTTTGCACTGTCCACTGTAAGAAATCAGATAACACAGGAAAGTATACAAAGTTGCATTATTTTATAGAATTGCTATGAACTATGAACAATTGACGTATTTTGTAAACAAAAGTATACTATGCTTATTAAAAGAACGAAGGAAAGAAGCCCGGAGATTACACCTGACAACAGAGGAGTAATATGGGGAAAGGAATTGAACGGTATGGCTACTGATGAAGAGCTTTATGGGCAATATCTGAGCGGTGACGAGACAGGACTTGAACTATTGATAAAAAAATACGGCGACCCATTGACCTTATACATCGATGGTTATCTGCATGATGTCCATGAAGCGGAGGACTTAATGATGGAAACCTTTTCCTGGCTGTTTACGAAAAAGCCCCGCATCCGGGATGGATGTTTTAAGGCTTATCTCTATAAAGCGGCGCGGCACATGGCTTTACGCCACAAAAGCAGACGGCGGATTATCTTCAGTCTTGACGACCTGACCAGAGAACCGGAGGCGCAGACACTGGTGGAGGAGGTCATCCGCACAAAGGAACGAAATCAGATCCTGCATCTCTGCATGGACGAGTTAAATTCAGATTATCGGGAAGCTCTTTATCTGACCTATTTTGAGGGTATGAGCTATCAACAGGCAGCTGAGGTCATGGGGAAAAGTGTAAAGCAAATCACAAATATGGTGTACCGGGGAAAAGAGCGTTTACGTGGATTATTGCAACGGGAGGGTATTACAGATGTTGAAAAATGAGGAACGGATTGTTGAGGTAAAACGGCGTATTGAGGAAAAAGAACGACAGCAGAGACTGCGGCACAGACGGATTGTCTCCGCATTCTGCATAGCGGCATGCCTTGCAGTGATCGTTGGTGTTTCCTTTGTCATGCCAGGTATTGTCGGACAGATTACGCCCGGTACTTCTTCCGGCTTTGAAACGGCAGCAACAATTTTAGGCGGCGGCACTGCACTGGGATATATGGTAATCGGACTGTTGGCTTTTATTCTCGGCGTTTGCGTGACTATTCTGTGCTTCCGCATCCGCCAGCTGAACAAAGAGGAGCAGACGGAGGAACAAAAGGGGGACAATGGGGATGGAGCTGATCAGTAATCTTTTTCAATTCGCTGTCACCCTGCTGGGCTTTTGTCTAAGTGGTATCTGGTATCTGAAAGATCGAAAACAGACCTGTTTCCTGCTGACCTGCTTTTACGGTTGCTTTGCCCTTGGCTCTCTTTACTGGACGCTGTATCTGCTTCTGTTTTCTGAAACACCGCAGGTCTTTTATGTGTCAGAGTTCGGCTGGGTAGCCAGTGTGATTTTCCTTTATCTTCTGCAATACACCCTTTCTTCTGATGAGGAAAGAAGATTTTCGACAGGAAAAGCCCTGATCGCCCCTTTGACCGGTATTCCGCTTTGTGTGTTTTACTGTACCTTTGGAGATATTCTTTCCAATCTGCTCTGGTGTGGCATGATGATCGTTGTTTCTTATCATTCCATTCGGGGTCTTGCTTATGCACAGATACAGACGGGAACAGCGTGTAAGATGCGGTATTTCCACATTGGAGTACTGTGCTATGTGGCGGTGGAGTATGTCCTTTGGATCTCTGGCTGCCTGTGGCCGGGCTATTCCATTTCCGCTCCCTATTGCTGGTTTGATTTTCTGCTTACAGGCAGCCTGTTTGCGCTGCTGCCAGCCACAGGAAAGGCGGTGCAGGCATGACATATATTGAAAATGTATTTCTTTGCATGGCTTCGCCCCTGCTGATTGCCGCGCTGTGTATGGGAAAGCGGCAGAGAAAATTCTTTCTGTTCTGCTTTGCCGGGATGGGTGCATGTCTGCTTTCCGCATACATCAACACCTTTTTCGCTGCACTTTACAGAGCGGACACCTTTGCAGCTACCACAGAGATCGCCCCGGTGGTGGAGGAAGTGATGAAACTTCTGCCATTGCTCTTTTATCTGCTGATATTTGAGCCAAAAGCGGAGCGAATCAAAAATGCCGCTGTGATCACAGCTCTTTCCTTTGCCACATTTGAGAATGTCTGCTATCTGATCCAAAACGGAGCCGGTCATTTTTCTTTTATTTTCTTCCGGGGTATTGGAACAGGAGCCATGCACGTGATCTGTGGTGCCATTGTCGGCGGTGGTCTTGCATATGTGTGGCAGAGAACATGGCTGAAGATTGCCGGAACCTGCGGCCTGCTGGGAGCGGCAATCACCTTTCATGCAATTTATAATCTCCTGATCGCCTACGGCGGTGCAGCACAGTATATTGCTTATCTGCTGCCTGTACTGATCCTGACAGCGGGAAAACTGATTTTCCGCAGTTCGATACAATAATATAACCTGATTTTCCGCTTTTGGGAGCTGTTTCGGCAGCTCTCAAATTTTTTTGAAAAAATTTGATTTTCAGGTGAGAGTTTTTCGCTTTTTTTGTACCTATATAAGTGAAAGACTTTTTAGGACTTTTTTGTGAAAGGAGGTTGGAAGGTATGTACGATACCAAAACCCGTATCGAATTGGTAAAAAAGCGAATGCATGAATACCACCGCCGCCAGGAGCGGCGCGCAGTCTGCCGGCTGTCTGTTCTGTGTACCCTGTTATTCCTGTCTCTTGTGGGAGCAACGGGGATAATGCAAAGCCAGCCAATAAACGTTACGGGAATGTACGGCACAATTCTGCTGCATGAGGACGCAGGCGGCTATGTGTTGGTGGCTGTCATTTCCTTTAATGTGGCAGTCGTGATTACCGCATTATGTATCAAATTCAGAAAAAGAGGACAAAAGAGTCAAGACGCATAAGATCATGTATAAAGAAAGGAAAGGTGGAAAGCATGAGGAAAAAGTTATTAGCCGGGATTCTGGCACTTGCATTGTGTTCTACAAATATGCCCCCCCAGACCATATTTGCGGAAGAATTTACTTCCGGAAATCAGGATGTAGTGTCTGAGGAAGAAACTCCGGAGATTTTTACCAATGAGGAGCTGGAAGCGGCAGGAGAGACAGATGAGGAACTGTCTGTATTCAGTTCAGACGAGGTTCCTGAATTTAATGATGCCCCCGATGAGGCAATGGCTGCTGCGGAAAATGAACAAGCTGGAGAAATTGATTTAACTACGAGCAATAAAGTTGTGAATGGAGTTTATACTATAAGTTCGGCAGGAGATCACAAATTCATATGTAGCCAGGAAACAGGAAATAGAATTGTGGTTGATGGAGCAAATATTTCGGCGAAAGACAAAATCAACATTTATCTTATTAACGTAAGTATCAATACAAGTGTTGATTCGGCACTGCGAATAATGAGAAATGTGGAGGCTGCAGTCACTATCCATTTAACAGGCACAAATAGTCTTATAACAAAGGATAACAGGTGTGCCGGTTTACAGAAAGATAACAAAGCTCAGCTTATAATAAAAACCAATAATTCAGACGCTACTGCAGGAATCTTAAATGCTCGTAGTATCGATGGGGATGGCGCCGGAATTGGTGGCGGCTATTACGGCACCGGCTCTTGCAGTAATATTATTATTGATAGTTGTTCTGTAATTGCTAGTTCTAAGTATGGTGCTGGAATTGGTGGCAGCAAGCAACGCGCTGGCAGTGATATTACCATTAAGAGTAGTTCTGTAACTGCTAGTTCTACGGATGGTGCCGGAATTGGTGGCGGCGGTTACGGCGGCAGTGGCAGTGATATTACCATTAAGAGTAGTTCTGTAACTGCTAGTTCTACGGATGGTGCCGGAATTGGTGGCGGCAGTTACGGCGGCAGTGGCAGTGATATTACCATTAATGGCGGCTCGGTAAAAGCCTCTTCTGTATCCGGTTCCCCAACAAACGAAGGGAAAGAGGTTTACTGTTGTACTATTGAAAATCCCGAAAATGCGAACGTAACAATCAAAACTGGAACAGGTTCTAGGGTATGGAATTGGAAGCCTGTAAACCATTCCTCTCTCGACCCTGATGACACTAATCTGTATGTTTGGCTACCCAAGCTCGAAAGCAATTCTACAAACAGCTATTTGATTATACTTGCCCCAGAAAACAGTTCAGAATTTCGAACACGGAATTATTCATTCGACACCGTTACCAACACATTTAAAGCTGCTCAAGTTGTTAATGATTTTATATTTAAGTCCCCTGTAAATCTTATTTACGATGGTCAGCCTAAAGAAGCCTCATTGAAGTTTAAATTTAAACCTACACATGAAAATAACAGAAAAATCTCATTGGTATATTATAAAGGTAACTACAATGATATCAATGAGAACACTCAACCACTCCAAGGTGTTCCTGTAAATGCAGGCACATATACCGTAAAGGCTGAGATAGAGGCAAGTAAATCCTATTTTGCACATAAAGGATTAGTAAGTCCAAAATGGACATTTACTATTGAAAAAGCCCCTGTAGCACCAGGAGCAGATTCTAATGAAACTCCTATATTCGTTCTATGGTCCTGTAAAAAGATCAGAGACATTACCAATCCTTTTTCGGCTGACTGGAAATGGGATAACAATGTTAATCCTGATCAGGAATTACAAGTTGGAAAACCCATTACAGCTACCGCAATTTACAATGGCGACGATAAGGGGAATTACGAAAAAGAATCTATTACTTACACAATCATCAGAAGTCAATGCACGCACGAACACACCGCCGGACGTTATTACTCCTCTCCATCCTGTACTTCCAGCGGGTATAGCGGAGATACCTACTGCACAGACTGTAATGAAACACTTTCCTATGGTTATACCATTTCCGCATACGGCCATGACTATGACAACGGCGTTATCACTACAGAACCAACTACAGAAACTGACGGAATCATAACTTACACCTGTAAACGATGCAAACATCAGGATACAAAAAATCTCGGAAAGCTTGGTGACGGGGAACCTTACATTGAGGGAAGTTTCCAGAAGAAAAGCTGGGATACTGTTAATGATCTGATCAAGACATCCAAAGAAAAAGATACCATCTCCATTATCATGAATGGTGCCAGGACACTTCCTGCTTCCGTTTTATCCGGGATAAAAGGAAAAGATATTTCCCTGAATCTTGATATGGAGAATGGTTTCATCTGGAAGATTAACGGTACTTCCATTACAGCAGAAACACCTGCAGATACCGATCTTTCTGTTACAAACACAGCAGAATATATCCCGGCAGCATTATACAGCCTGATCTCCACAAACCAGAATGATTTCGGTTTCCACCTTGGAAGAAACGGAGCTTTTGATTTCCCGGCTGTGCTTTCTGTAAAAGCAGATGCCTCCTGTGCAGGGCTTATGGCAAATCTGTTCTGGTATGATGTTGAGAACGGGGTTCTGCAGTGTATCCAGACGGTAACTGTAGGCGGTGCATTTGAGGACAGTATTCCATATGCTGACTTTACCCTTTCCAAAGGACAGGATTATTTCATAGCATTTGGTACAGAATCCCTCAATGGCAGAGTTATTCACACAGACGGAAGTATCACAGATGAAAACGGTACATACCTGCGACCTGCCGACACAAAGATTTCCAGCTACTCCATTGACAGAAACAAGCTTACTGTCAAACTTGCCAAAGGATGTGCCGGTGCTCAGGGTTATGACTTCGTGATCAGCAAGAAATCAGATATGCTCAAAACCGGAAAGTTCAGCAAAACAGTTTCCTCATCCGGCAAGCCACAGGCATCTTTCAGATATCTTTCAAAAGGTACCTGGTATGTGGCAGCCCGAAGCTGGGTTCTGGATGCACAGGGCAATAAGGTCTATGGTTCCTGGACAAAGATCAAGAAGATCAAGATCACTGTTGTCACACCACAGCAGCCAAAGATCAAGAATATTACTGTAGAAGGAAACACTGTGACTGTTACTTACACAAAATGCAAAAATGCCACAGGTTACGAAATCCTGCTTGGAAACAAATATAAGACTTCCGCAGGTGAGAAATATCCGGTTAAGAAATATCTGAAACGTACAGAAGGCAAAAATACCGTAACTGTAACCTTTAAAAATGTAAAGAAAGGCACCTGGTATGTGACGGTACGTTCCTGGAATAGAACCTCCAAGAACAAGTCCAGAGTTTACAGTCCATATTCCACAATGAAGAAATTCAAGACAAAGAAATAGGTTCTCTTTCTTAGGATAAAAAGCGGGAATCCTCGGCAATTCAATTTAAAAAGAAAATATGTTCGATATTTTGTTGCTGAATCTTTAATATTATGCTATGATATATGTATGAAAAATAATCATACATATTGTTGTGCTTGTGTGTAATATTAATTATCCCATGGTGTGGACAGTAAAAAATACCAACAGAAGATATTAAATGCAGGGAGAAAATCGTATTCGCAGGTACATCAAACATCAGAGCAAAGCTTACTGATACGATGGAGGAGAGGAAATGCTGCTGTCAAAGAAAACATCCATAAAGGTCAGCCGGGAATATGCGAATCTCATCGGACATATGTGCTATGCAGCATCCAAGCTCTGGAATGTCTGTAATTACGAGCGTCAGCATTACAAAGAAACTGGGATGGAGCAGTATCCGGACTGGTATTATCAGAAAAAAGCCCATAAAGAGAATCTGTGGTATAAACAGCTCCCGTCCCAGACCGCCCAGGAAGTCTGTAAGCTGCTGGACAAGGCATGGAAGTCTTTTTACGCCCTGAAAAGATCCGGAGGGATTGAGACTCCCAGACCGCCGCGGTTTAAGCAGGAAAGTATCCCCATTACCTATATGCAGATGGGGATCGTGCATGAGCGGGATACGGACAGAGTCCGCCTGTCCCTTCCAAAGGCATTAAAAAAATATATGGAAGAAACGTATCAGATCCATGAAAACTTTCTTTACCTTGAAAATAAGATTTTCAGGGGCATGGATCAGATCAAACAGCTGCGGATCTACCCGCCGGAGAAGGGAAACTGTAAAATTATTGTTGTTTATGAGATCCCTGACCAGGAAGAACTTCCACAGAACGGACATGAACTGTCTATTGATCTGGGGCTTCATAACCTTATGACGTGTTATGATTCCGAAAATGGGAAGACGTTTATCCTGGGCAGAAAGTACCTTGAATTGGAAAGATATTTCCATAAAGAGATCGCAGGGGTGCAGGCCCAGTGGTATGGACAGCAGTCCGAAAAGGGAGTCAAACATCCGGTCACGTCAAAACATATCAGGAAGTTATATAAGAGAAAACAAGACTCAGTAACGGATTATCTGCACAAGATTACAAGATATGTTGCAGAATACTGCCGGGAACAGGGGATCATCTGTGTCGTTACAGGGGATATCCGGAACATCCGGAGAGAAAAAGACCTGGGACACAGGACAAACCAGAAGTTCCACAGCCTGCCGTATAACAGGATCTACATCATGCTGGAATATAAGCTGAAAAGATATGGGATCCGTTTTGTAAAACAGGAAGAAAGTTATACCAGCCAGTGCAGTCCGCTGTCACCGGAAGTAGGGAAAAGATATGCGGAACCGTCCAACCGGAAAGAGAGAGGATCATATAGGGATGGAAACAGAGTCTATAATGCAGATGCGGTAGGCGCATATAATATCCTGAGAAAATATCACTCCGTATCCGGAGTAAAAAAAGAACTGTCCGTAACCGGACTGAAAACACCGGAAATAATAAAAGTAGCTGTATAGCTCTAAAGAGCAAACAGTAGTGGTGCCATGGATGCACCCTGAAAAAGGCGGTATCCCGCCTTAATTCAGATGCCCTGGTAACTCAGTTGCCGAGTAATTCACATGTTACAGTGGAATGATAAAACGATGTCATCTGAATATATAAAAAACAGGGCAGATCTTCCGCAGTTTCGATACAATAATATAACCTGATTTTTCTCTTTTGGGAGCTGTTTCGGCAGCTCTCAAATTTTTTTGAAAAAATTTAATTTTCAGGTGAGAGTTTTTCGCTTTTTTTGTACCTATATAAGTGAAAGACTTTTTAGGACTTTTTTATGAAAGGAGGATGGAAGGTATGTATGATACAGAAAAGCGTATTGAATTGGTAAAAAAGCGAATGCATGAATACCACCGCCGCCAGGAGCGGCGCACAGTCTGCCGGCTGTCTGTTCTGTGTACCCTGTTATTCCTGTCTCTCGTGGGAGCAATGGGGATAATGCAAAACAAGCCAATAAACGTTACGGGAATGTACGGTACAATCCTGCTGCATGAGGACGCAGGCGGTTATGTGTTGGTGGCTGTCATTTCCTTTACTGTGGCAGTCGTGATTACCGCATTATGTATCAAATTCAGAAAAAGAGGACAAAAGAGTCAAGACGTAGAAGATCATGTATTAAAGAAAGGAAAGGTGGAAGTATGAAGAAAAAGTGTTTCAAAAAAACTGTCTCATGGGCATTGAGTATCGTTATGTCCGCAACGATGGCGGTAACTCCGGTATTGGCAGACACTTTTACAGATGACAGCCAGTCGATAATCTCCGGGAATGCAGAGATTCCGGCAGTTGATGTGGAGTCTGATACGAACTGCGGAGATACAATGGGGGATTCGGACTGTATTGAGAAAGAATTGACAGAGTTTCAGGATCCCCTTTTTATGGAAGAAGACTATGGGGATGCGGAGTCTGCGAGATTTTCCAGCGGAAATGATGCAGAAGTTGTAAGCGATTTTTACGATGACAGTGTTCCGGCTGCGCAGACAGAAGAAAAAGCGGTTGTTTACCTGGATCCGACACGGGGAAACAATAATAATACTGGAGAGAGTGATACGGCTGCTGTACAAACTCTTTCGAAAGCATTAGGGCTTGTTGCACAAAATGGTGTTATTTATCTCCTTAATCCTGTGACGGTCGATAGTCAAATGACACTGAGCAATGTGACATTTCGCCCGGGAAAAAGCAATATGTTAGGTATGCTGTATATAAGTGGTGATGTAACGCTAAATAATATAAAAATATATAACGAAACACCGGATGGTAGGTCTTGCCAGTTCTCTAATGATCCTATTAGGGTGACTGGAACGTTGACTATAGGGAAAGGTACTAGGATTGAATCGTTCCTGGGAAAAAGTTGTATTTATGTATCACAAGGTACTTTAAATCTGAATGGTGGTAAAATCCAGGGAGATACGCAGAACACAGTTAAGCATGGCGGTGAAATATATGCGAAAAATGCAACTGTCAATGTGTATGAAGGTATAATCAGTGGACATAGTGCAACGTATGGCGGTGGAATATATGCGGATAACTCAAGTATTAACATAAACGGAGGTCAAATCATTGACAGTCAGGCAACAAAAGGCGGTGGAATATATGCGAATGGGGGAAATGTTTATATTAATGGAGGTCGAATCAGTGGACATCGTGCAACATATGGAGGTGGAATATATTTGGACCAAGCAAGCATTTACATAAAGGAAGGTGGAATCAATGATAATCAGGCAACAAAAGGCGGTGCGATATACACAGAGGGAACGAAAGCTGGTAGTTGTCTGCTTAATATAGAAGGTGGAACTATCAGCGACAATTGTGCGAATGAAAGCGGAGCCGGTATTTTCGCTATATGTTCTAAGGGAACTCGAGATGATATGAAAGTGGAAATTTTCGGTGGAACGATAGCACATAATTACAGTGGAACAGGAGAGAATCTTGAAGAAAATGCGATCGTCTTGATGGGGGAGGATCCGAATCTGACTGAAGATACCGGTTTCGCAGATCTGTATCTTAGCGGCAGTCCGGTAATAACGGGAAGCGTAACACTTGCCGATGATTATTGTGCTGCAGACAGCAAAAATTATAGTCCGCTTATTCATGTGGACGATTCATTTAACGTAAACAAACCTATTTTAGTAAGTCCTATATATGGTGACGATCCAGATACGTCAGTAGTTATATATGATAGTGAATCTATAGCCAAGAATTATCAGTCACACTTTTGTTCTAAAGAAGGCAGTAACAGGGAGCTGGTAAAAAAAGGAGCAACTTTAAAATGGGTAGTTAAAGTTAATGTTAGATTGAGGACTTTTGCTGACATTACTGCTTTTCCTGTGCTTAATCCAGAAAAAAGTATTTATCTTATAAAGGGAGAAAAAGTGAGTCCAAATGATGTTCCTAAAGCGGCAGTGATACCTGGTTACGTAAGAACTGGATGGCTTAATGTAAGTGACAATACTACCTGGGATCCTGCTTCTGAGATCACAGACAATATGATAGTACGGGAAGTATGGGCTCTGGTAAAGCCAATAGTCCAAGTTTCAGCGGATAAAGAAAAAGGCTGTCCGTCTTCTAAAATTGTTTTAACGGCAAAGGCAACGCATGTGCTTGACGATAAAGGCATTACGTACAGCTATCAATGGTATAAAGATAATCAGACTCTGGATGGTCAGACAGGAGGAACTCTTACAGTCTCTGAGGCGGGAACCTATAAGGTGGAGGTAACAGCTACAAGTCAAGCAGGAGCGACATCTAAAGAAACAGCATCTATTGTAATTCCTGCGTTTGAACATTCTTATTCCTGGCAGTCTGATAAAACAAACCACTGGAAGCACTGCAGCATTGGAAATGAGGATACAGCACAGGAAGCACATCAATTTGATGGCTGGACAGTAATAAAGCAGGCATCAATCGGAGTGGAAGGAGAGAAGGAAAGAAACTGTAAGGTTTGTGGATACAAAGAAACGGCAACAATCCCGGCAATCTATATCCCAAGTTACCCGGTAACAGGTATTAAGGTATCTCCGGATACACTTACTCTTAACAGAAAAGATGAAACTGCACAGCTTACCGCTGAGGTAATTCCGTCTTATGCAGATAATACGCGGGTAAAATGGAAGTCCAGTGACGAAAATGTGGTAACTGTAGACGAAAAGGGTAAAGTAACTGCAGTTGGAAATGGAACAGCTACGATCACAGTCACATCCGTAAGCGGAAATTACACCGCAACCGTAGCCGTAACCGTAAAAATTCCTGTAGAAATTGAGAAGATCTCGATTGAAGCAGAGAAGGAAACACTGACGAAGCTTGGTGAATCCACAGAATTGAAAGTTAAGATCGAACCTGAGAACGCAGACGCCCAGAAACTGATCTGGAAATCTGAAAATGAAATGATCGCTGCTGTAGATGAGAATGGTAAAGTAACAGCAATCGGAAATGGAATGGCAATAATTACAGTAACTACAGAGGATGGAAAAAACACAGCTTCAATAACGATCACAGTGAAGATTCCTGATGAGCCTGTAATTAACAAAACAAAAGGGTTCGGACGCTTAAAAGTCCGTTCTGTAAACCAGACGAAAACTTCCATAACCTTAGAATGGAGTAAACTTGATGGTGTGGACGGATATTTGGTATATGGAAACCGCTGCAATACAAATACAAAGACGTACAAATACCAAAAGCTTGCCACTATTACGAACGGACGTACATGGACACATAAAAACCTGAAAAAAGGCACTTTCTATAAATATATCGTAAAAGCATATAAGATAGTAGATGGAAAAAAGGTAGTTACTGATACATCTGTCTCCATACATGTAATCACACAGGGCAGCAAATACGGAATTGCAAAATCTGTTTCCGTAACTAAGATCGGAAACAAAAAGAATGTTTCAAAAATAACCCTAAAAAAAGGAAAAACAGCACAGATCACAGCAAAAGAAATAAAAAAGGACAAAAAGATCAGACACCACAGAAAACTCTGCTATGAAAGTTGCAATACAGCAGTAGCCACTGTCACCCCGGAAGGGCTTATCCAGGCAGTTGGTAAAGGAACCTGTACGATATGGGTATATGCACAAAACGGTGTATATGTAGCACTGACGGTTACTGTGAAATGATAAAACATGATATCATCTGAATATATATGCGGCCACCAGTTAATCCGGTGGCCGTATGTTTTATATATTCAGATGACAGGAAAATTATTTCCGCAGTTTTTCTTCATCCAGCAAGTTTAGTTTTTTTGCAGAAAGTACAAGCTCTGTCTGCAGAAACGCAAGATTGCAGGCTGTTAAAAATGCATCCATAAGTAACTCTATACTGATCACTAATGCAATTCCTGCAGAAGGGATTCCTAATTGTGTAAATAAAATGGTATAACAGGATAAACCTCCGCCGGGGATTGGCGGTGTTGCAATTGTCAGAATCGTACTGGTTATAATGGAGGTTATGATCCAGATGATGGTTATCTCTGTGCCAAAGCTCTGACCAATACATAGGGATACAATAAAAAACTGAATCGCCACACCTGGCATAAAAATGATTTGTCCGATAGAAACACCAAAGTTAATTAACTTTTTATCTATGAATAGATAAGGCTAAGTTTGAACGATACCGAAAAAGATATTCCCCTTATGGTACCGTTGCCAGCCTTTATCTATGGGTAATCGCAGGAGGTGCGATTCCTGAGCTTACTGATCCTGCACCAGCGAAGAAAAAATAAAGATAGAACAGAAGGAATAAACTTATGGAATAAGCTTTATCACAGGGCAGATGATGCAATGTTGAATGACCGCGCGTCGCATTCTCGTTACTTCAGTAGTGATGAGTTAGAGCTTGAATGAAAAAGTAAATTCTACATTCTAACACACCTTGATTTTATGCGGGATTAAATTCTATTTTCGGAGAT
>NZ_CAXSTD010000011.1:0-145172 GCF_964240315.1 Blautia sp. Marseille-P2398 | reverse complement strand
CTGCTTTTTTAATAAAAATAAAACTGCGCCACAGCCTTGGCAGGCCATCGCGCAGCGATTTTGTTCAATCGGAATTTGGAGGAAAGTATAATGAGTATAGTTGTTAATATATATTATTCCGGCGAAAATGGTTCTGCGCAAAAATTTGCAAAGGAGATGATTTCAAGCGGTACTGTTGATGCAATTAGAAATGAAGCGGGGAACATTAGATATGATTATTTTTTCCCTCTGGGAGATGAGGAAACTGTGCTACTGATTGACAGTTGGGAAAATCAAGAGAGCATTGACTTTCACCATCAATCACCCATGATGAATAAGATTGCGGAGTTAAGAGATAAATATAATCTTCACATGAAAGTAGAGCGATATCGGTCAGAAGATACGATTCCTGACACTGATCAAAAATATATAAGAAATTGACAACTTCCAATTTGCATATTTCATTAAAAGGCACATATTAAAATTATAGGTAATTGCGAAACAAGTTCGCAATTACCTAGTTGCTCAAAGTAGTGGCTTTTGTGTTTTTGATTTAGGGCAGGGTTCCCTAAATTGCTGGTTTTTTTGGAAGTGTATATACACTTCCTGTCCTTGCTATTTACCGGTGGCACAGCCGCCGGAAGAGAGTCTTTTGAAAAGAACCCTCTATAGATAAGGTATTCAGAGAAGAAAAATAGGACATCGCAGATCTGAGGTATGACGAAAGAAGGATTCTATGGTATAGTAAAATCTGAATGAGAAAAGAGGAAAAGAGGTCTTACCGATGTCACGGAAAAACCATGAAATGATAGATGGAAAATTACTGCAGACTGACAAGAAATATGCTCAGTTGAAATTAAAGCAGAAAGAGAAGATTGCAGAATGGATGTTCCAGGCAACCAGGGATTATTATATGAAAAAATACACTTTCCCAAACGACAAACATCTGGAAGAAGTGGTGGATATTGTGTATGAAAAAATTGAAGATGCAGAAATCTGGATTCCGTATGGAGAGGTATTCAAGCATTACAAATCCAAACGATCGGATATCAATAAACGTATCAGAAGATCTCTGAATGAAAAAGAAGAGAGTCGGATTGAGAAGGTTTGCTTTATGAATATGTGTATGATCCAAGATGACAAAGGAAATGTGCTGGCATTGGATAAAGTGAATGACAGCTATACAGGGACAACTTTTCCAGGTGGTCATGTGGAGCAGAACGAGATATTTCAAAAATCTATGATTCGGGAAGTTTGGGAAGAAACAGGTCTTACGATTGAAACACCGAAGCTCTGCGGTTTATATCATTGGCATAAGGGTGGAGTACATTATGTGATTACGCTGTACAGAGCTGATAGATTTATCGGAGAATTGACAAGTTCGGAGGAAGGGCAGGTGTATTGGATTCCGCTGGAAGAATTAAAAACCAAAGAATTGGCTACAGGTATGGAATACGTTTTACAGATCTTGGAGTCTGAGCAGGTGAATGAGTGTTATATGCATCTGGAAGCAGATGGATATGTTGGAGATTTATATTAAACGAAGTATCTACTTGGGATAAAATAGTTGTTGTGATGAAAATGGGAGAACAATAATGAATGAAAAATTAGAAATGGCAAAAAATTCCTTATATAATGCAAATGAAATAAAGGATATTAAAGAAAATCCGGTTGTTGAATCAGTTTTATTGGCACCTATAAAGGCAATCCCTGTTTTGGGGGATTTAATTGATTCATCAACAAATAAGTTATTAAATGATTTTCAGCAAAAGAAAGAACAGGAATTGTTAGATGTTATTTTGCAAGATGATCATTCTATAACATCGGAAATGGTAAATGATGTAGAGTTTATCATCAATTTTGCACGAGCAAAAGAGGCAGTGCAAAGGTTGGCAACGACCGATAAAGTTGAGTATTTTGGAAATCTTATACGAAATGGTTATTTGCAGGGGAAACATATAGATGGTAGTATTTTTGATGAATATATTCACATATTGAATACTATGTCGTATAGAGAAATACAATATTTAGTTGAATACAAAAAATATTGTGAAGATTCATCTAAAAGAGGTAAATCAACGAAACACATAAATGGTAGAACATATAGCAACAAATACGAATCGTTTTGCAATGAATATTCAAAGCAAATAAAGGTATCTCCAGGAGAAGTTGATTACGTGTTCTTACATATTAAACAAACGGGATTCATTGAGGAAGAATTTGAAACAGAGTCTGGAGATGTAGATGAAAATGATAATACATTTGACTCATTGGATGTTGAAAGTAAGGGATATTATATAACAAAAGAGTTTCTGGATTTTTATGAAATGGTTTTGAAAAGAAATGAAAATAATGGATAAATAAAAAACTACTTCTGTGAGGTTGACTTGCAGAAGTAGCTTTTTTTTAGATATTGGAGGGGGTAATAAATAAAGTTAATTGAATATCCAATCATCAAAAAGGGCACAAAAAACACCGTATTTCTACGGTGCGTTCTGTCAGATATATTCTGTTTTATGATAGCAGAAAACTGGAATTCACAGTTCTTCCATCCTTCCCATCTTCAGCGCCATAACAAGAGTTCCGGCTGCCATCACAAAGACACCAATTTCAATCACATAGATGGGAAGAAGCGCCGGACCTGCCACGGCAAAGAAGTCCACGATAAAATGAATCCCATATGCAAGAACCGCTGTAAAAGCCGCTGTCCTGCATTTGCCTGCCTTTACCGCTCGGTAGATTAGCAGTGACAACCCGATATGCAGAATGATGGCACTGATTCTTTCGATTCCGCTTACAAAAAAGAGTGGTGCCGGTGTTGTCCATAGGGCCGACAGCTGTGACACGGTCTGGTTTGCAGACTCAGCAGGAAGTGCCGCCAGCGTATTCTGCATGGCTCCGCTGTTGATCATCAGCATGGACACAAGATTGCTGATTCCGGAGAGTCCTCCGATCAGAATGGCCTCCACACCGCCATGCCCGATTCCATACATCAGTGCATTTGGAAAATCCAGCCATTTCTTCATCCAGAACTTCATGGCAATCAGTCTTCCAGTTTCTTCAAAAACCGCCGCAGCCAAAGCCGCGTATACATAGTAAAGCCATGGCCTGCTCTGTGCGTTCAGTCCGCAGAACTGAATGACAAGAACATGCAGCAGCTGCTCCAACAGCATGGCAAACAGCAGATAGGTTCCTGCTCCGATAAAGAACGAGGAAATCCTTGCCTTAAGCTTCACCCTTCCTGCAATGAACAAAGCAATCGGTACCCCCATCGAGAGGACAACGGAGCAGATAACTCCCGCTATCGCCAGACCTGATATTGTGTTCAATTCCATCTTTATACCTCCCTGATTCTCAAAAAATTCCTTTATTGTATTTGAACTGTCCATACAATATAAAGCCTAATCCGACAATAACTGCTGGAAGAATGATATAATCTATAATTATTTCACTCTGAAACGAAACAATAAAACCTAATACAAGAGATATTCCTATAATCAGCGTTCCTGTGCCGACTGTTTTTCCATACTTTGGTATATCTTCTTCCTTTACTTTTCGCCTGTTATAAGAGTGAATTGTGCTGATATTGCCTTTGATATTTACAATTCCCACAACAGATATGAACACTCCCAAAATCAACATTATAATATTTTCCATAATGACCTCCTAAAAATAGAATAGTTCCTCAAATTTTTTGTCCAATGCAATACAAAGAATTAGAGCCAATTTTGCAGTTGGATTAAACTGTCCTGTTTCAATAGAACTAATGGTATTTCTTGATACCCCTACCATTTCTGCAAGCTGAGCTTGAGAAAGATTTGCTTCTGTGCGAACTTCCTTTAAGTGATTTTTCAGTTGTAATTGTTCTTTCATATTCTCACCTCTAAAAGATGGCTAACAAATCCAACAAATGCCAAAATGGAAAGCACAAAAAACAGAACAGTCAAGACCAAATCGCTCTTTCGCTTCATTTTGATAAAACGAACTAACCATTGTGTTGCAATAATGCTGAAGTATATAACCCACGGACTGTAAATCATAGTATGAGCAAGCACAGAAGATAACAGCGAAAGCAAACAACACACTAAAACACCAACTCTGCTTGCGTGACTTCCGGCTTGATATACCACTTCCATTTCAGCCAAGTCCTTATTGCGATGTTCTTTTCTGCTTGCATTTAAGATTTCGTCCTTTTTCATAAAAACACCTCCATGCCAAGTTTTCTTTGCATATTTTAATTATACACATACAAAGTTTTCTTGTCAATAAAGTTCATAAAAAAGTTACAACCGATATAAGAGATAACTTTTCTACCACTTCGATTATGCGTTAGATTGGAATCTTGCTAGTGTGAAGTATTATATAACCAAATTGAAGGAAAAGAATTATCTGAAGAAGCATGGAAGTAGCCAAAAAGGGAAATGGGTGATATTAACAAAACGAGATTAACACTTGTATCAATTCATATTAAACTATGAAATGTAAGGAGAGAAAGATGCCTAGAAAACCATCATTAGACGGCAAAGATTCTAGTCTGAGAATCAGGATGTCACCAGAGCAAAAAGAAAAGCTAGTATTTTATGCAGAGAGACATTATCAGACTATGAGTAATGTAATATTCCAGGCGTTGGACATTCTTTACGCAAGAGAAGAACAACAAAATAATAAAGAGTAAAATGGAGTTATTTTGGAGTTTATTTCTTCATTTTTTAGCACTCCTCTTTGGCACTTTTTTGATAATCCCCTTTGTAAGAATCAGAAAATCCGATTCATACGGAGCACCAGAGAAAACATCAAAAAAAGACACAGAAACATAGAGAAAAAAATTAGAAGCCTTGCATCAGGGAACGTCCTGACGCAGGGCTTTTTCAGTCCTGAAAGAAAAGGGAAGAAAAATAGTGCAGTATCCCGGAAGCGCCGGAAAAGGAAGTTTTTACAAGTGAGTTTGCTAAAAAAATGCAAAGTGGGTGTGCGAAGGGACAGGACATATAAGCTTTGTATTCTATCTGGCAAACTAGACAGACTTAAAAGTCATATTCTACCTTCGAGGGGTATGCTTTTCATCTAAAATAGAGTACGATTAATAAAAAAAGGAGGTAGATGGATGGATCTTATCAAAATTGGAAAATATATTGCAGGTAAGCGAAAGTCATTGGGGATGACACAAAAGCAACTGGCAGAAAAATTAGGTATGAGTGATAAGTCTGTTTCTAAATGGGAGCGAGGAGTTTGCCTGCCGGATGTATCTGTTTATAAAGAACTTTGTTCAATTCTTGGTATTAGCCTCAATGAGTTTTTGGCTGGAGAAGATATAGCTCAAGAGAATATGATTCAGAAGTCAGAAACAAATATTATTGAAGTGATCAGAGATAATATAGATAAACAGAAATGTCTAAAGGTTATGAAATGTATATTATTAGTTATATCTATCTGTGCGGTATCAGTAATCGGATTTACCATATACCGTCTGAAAAAACCACAGAATTATATTTCTCCTGTTGCAAAGGATAGCATAGAAATGCAGACAGCAGAACTGCTTGCTGGACCGGATGGAGCATTTGTCTATAAGTTTATAACAACGGATGAATATAAAAAACTCAGATTACATATTTATCGATACGAATCAGGAAAATTGAGTGATCAGGACAAAGTTGAAATGGGATTTGAAGATATTGGTTCGCCAAAAAGTGGTGAAATCGTAATGGTGTCTGATTTCGATAATTATGTAATTAAGTTAATTATTTCTGGAGGTGGTAGTAGGTTGTCAACAGAAATTCCTATTTTAGAAAATGTAGAAAATAGAGAATACTATGGCAGAACAGCAACTGAAATAAAAAATGTCGTAGACATTAGATACGATAAGCAGCAGCCACTTATTGCCTTTGTTTATGATAATGATGAAATGAGTGTTCCGACTTTAGACGATTTTATAAATAGCCAAACAGATTTTCTTTCAAAAAATGATTATGTGTATTATGTGGCATTTGAGTTTTGTAAGTAATAGATTTGATAATATGTTTCGGATAGAGCTGTTCCGTAATTCATTTCCGGTGACAAATGAAAAAGAAAGGAGATAGAGTGGAGAACAGACCTTAACGATACACAGCAAAAGATTATAAAGTTGCTTTCAGAAGATCATCAATTATCAGCGGTTAAGTTAGCTGAAAAAATCGGGATTGTCAGTCGAAATATTGAGAATAATATTAAGAAGTTAAAAGAATATGGTATTCTCATAGGACATGGTTCTCCAAAGAATGGTTACTGGGAGATTATAGATAAAGATCTACAGGAGTGAGAAGTAAATTAATCCAAGATTAGTCAAATGCTGAGAGAAATAGACCTTCGCAGACGTAATGTTTGCGGAGGTTTTTTTGATAAAAAATTAATCACGATAATAATGTGATGATATCACAGAAAACAAATGAATTTCAGGTTATAATAAAGCCACAAAAGAAAAAACAAGGAGGACTGTAAAATGTCTGCTATTAATATCAATAAAAATAATTTTCAGAATGAAATAATGGATTCCGAGAAAACCGTTCTTTTGGATTTTTGGGCGCCTTGGTGTGCTCCCTGTCGTATGGTGGTTCCTGTCATAGAGGAGATTGCAGGTGAACGCCCTGATATCAAAGTTGGAAAGATCAATGTGGATGAGCAGCCTGAACTGGCAAGTAAATTTAGTATTATGAGTATCCCAACTTTGGTGGTTATGAAGAATGGGAAGATTGTACAACAGGTTTCAGGGGCGAGACCTAAGAAAGCGATTTTAGAAATGCTTTAATGAGGAAAGGTGGAAAAATAAGATGAAGGTAATAATCGTAGGCGGTGTAGCCGGAGGAGCTACAGCCGCAGCAAGAATACGCAGACTGGATGAACACGCAGAAATTATTGTGTTTGAAAGATCCGGATACATATCCTATGCGAATTGTGGGCTTCCATATTATATTGGAGACGTGATCACAGACCCGGAAGAACTTACATTACAGACACCAGAGAGCTTTTTTAAACGCTTTCGCATTAATATGAAAATTCATCATGAAGTTATCTCCATACATCTGGATCGTAAAACTGTTTCAGTGAAAAATTTGGAGAATGGTGAGATATTTGAAGAAAACTATGATAAGCTGATCCTTTCTCCAGGTGCAAAGCCAACACAGCCGAGACTTCCTGGAGTTAGTATTGATAAACTTTTTACACTTCGTACAGTAGAAGACACTTTTCGTATAAAGGAATATATAAATAAGAACCATCCAAAATCGGCTATATTGGCAGGTGGTGGCTTTATTGGTCTGGAACTGGCAGAAAATTTGAGAGAGCTTGGCATGGATGTTACAATTGTTCAACGGCCTAAGCAGCTGATGAATCCTTTTGATCCGGATATGGCATCCATGATCCATAATGAAATGAGAAAGCACGGGATAAAATTGGTACTGGGTTATACGGTAGAAGGATTTAGAGAAAAGGACAATGGAGTAGAGATTCTATTAAAAGATAATCCGTCCCTTCAGGCTGATATGGTGGTGCTGGCAATCGGCGTTACACCAGACACAGTATTAGCAAAAGAAGCCGGTCTGGAGCTTGGCATCAAGGGAAGTATCGTAGTGAATGACAGGATGGAAACTTCTGTATCGGATATTTATGCAGCAGGTGATGCAGTTCAGGTAAAACATTATGTTACGGGTGATGATGCGCTGATTTCTTTGGCTGGTCCAGCCAATAAGCAGGGAAGGATCATTGCTGATAATATTTGTGGTGGTGATAGCCATTATTTAGGAAGTCAGGGAAGCTCCGTTATCAAAGTGTTTGATATGACAGCAGCCACTACAGGTATCAATGAAACCAATGCCAAAAAGTCAGGATTAGAGGTAGATACAGTAATTCTTTCTCCTATGAGTCATGCCGGTTACTATCCTGGTGGAAAAGTGATGACCATGAAGGTAGTTTTTGAAAAAGAGACTTATCGTTTGCTTGGTGCTCAGATTATTGGATATGAAGGAGTTGATAAACGTATTGATGTGCTGGCAACAGCGATCCATGCAGGGCTGAAGGCAACCCAGTTGAAAGATCTGGATCTCGCATATGCACCGCCTTATTCCTCTGCAAAGGATCCTGTAAATATGGCCGGCTTCATGATAGACAATATAGCAAAAGGGACCTTAAAACAATGGCATTTGGAAGATATGGATAAGATTTCTAAAGATAAAAATGTGGTGTTGCTGGATGTGAGGACTGTAGGTGAATTTAACAGGGGTCATATGAAGGGATTCAACAATATTCCTGTAGATGAACTAAGGGAACGAATTAGTGAAATTGAGAAAGGAAAGCCTGTGTATCTGATATGCCAAAGTGGTCTGCGCAGTTACATTGCCAGCCGTATTCTGGAAGGAAATGGTTATGAAACATACAACTTTTCCGGTGGATTCCGCTTCTATGATACAGTGGTTAATGACCGTGCGCTGATAGAAATGGCATATGCATGTGGTATGGATTATTAAAAAATAATCACAATATTTTTATAATTTTCTCGTAGCATAAAAAGATCCCCCATTTATTAGAATGACTTTTATAATTCTGATAAATGGAGGATTCTTTTGATGTTACAGAAAAACAGTTTTATGATCTTTGTAGTGTTTCCAGTCTTTTCGAATCCAGGATTGTGATTTTGCCGCGGGAGAGTTTGACGAGTCCTTCGCCTTGAAAGTATCGAAGCATTCGAGTGATAACTTCCCTGTGGGAACCAAGATGATTAGCAATCGTCTCATGAGTGATTTTCAATTCATTTGTTCCTTCGATAGAGGTCTCTTCTAAAAGAAATGAAGCAATACGCTTATCTAAACTCTTCCACATGATTTGTTCAATCAGCCACATGACATCAGAAAAACGGGTAGCCATTAACTCATTGGTATAGTTTGCGACGGGAGCAGATTCCTTCATGATGTCCTTATAGATCTCAGCAGGGATGATCCAAAGATCAGTATCTTTTTCTGCTTCAATGGTTACTTCAAATTGAATGGAGCGTATGATACATGAGGCGGATAAAAGACACATATCCATATCGAACAGACGGTAAAGTGTAATCTCTCGTCCCTCATCTGAAAGTATGTAGGTTCGAAGCTGCCCGGATTTAACCAGTAATAATCCAGTACAGTCCAGGTTTCCGTTGTGAATGATCGTTCCTTTTTTTACATCCCGTGTGATTAAATTGTCTGAAATTATTTTTTTCTGTGCTGTATTTAAGTCATTCCATAGTGGAAAATAATTTTCGAAGTTCATAACAGTTATCTCCTTTACGAACATAGTATACTTGCTTTTTTTAGATGCGTCAATTACATAATTGACATATGCCCTTTATAGGACTATTATATAAGAAAAGCAAGAAAGGAGCAGTTTATGCCGAGACCAGTAAAATGCAGAAAAGTCTGCCATTTTCCGAATGTTTTAGAATTCCTTCCGGCAGATAATGCTGAGAAAAAAGTACCCATTGTTTTGACAGTAGATGAGTATGAGACAATTCGTCTTTTGGACAAAAAAGGTTACAGTCAGGAGCAGTGTGCAGTATCTATGCAGATCGCAAGAACAACGGTTCAACGAATTTATGAGATTGCCAGGAAGAAAATAGCAGATGCACTCATTGATGGACATCCACTTAGAATCGAGGGTGGGGATTTCAGAATTTGTGACGGTCAGAGCAGCAACTGTAGCTTTGGGGGTTGTTACAAACAGGAAATTTACAAAAAATATGCAGCAGAAAAAGGAGAAGGTATCATGAGAATAGCAGTAACATATGAAAATGGACAGATTTTCCAGCACTTTGGACACACAGAGACATTTAAGATTTATGATGTAGAAGAAGGGAAAGTGGTACATTCAGAGGTAGTAGATACCAATGGAAGCGGACATGGTGCATTGGCGGGAGTTCTTAATGCATTGAACGCAGATGTTTTGATCTGTGGCGGAATCGGAGGCGGCGCGCAGACAGCATTAGCGGCAGCTGGCATTAAGCTGTTTGGAGGAGTTTCCGGAGATGCAGATAAAGCGGTGGAAGCTTTTATTAATAAAACACTGGATTATAATCCGGATGTGAAGTGTTCTCATCACGAGCACAGCCACGGGGAAGGACATACATGTGGTGAGCATGGATGTGGAAGCCATAGCTGTAATTAAGAAGAATAGCAAAAAAATAATAATACGAAAGGATGTGTCAAGGCAATGGAGAAGTTACCGCAGCACATCCTTTTTGTGTTATTTTACAGAAAGACAGATTGTATTTTAAAGGAACAGATCGTGCAGTATTTCTTGATAAGAGAGAATTTACAGGACCAACCTACACACAAATCAAAGAAGCTGTAGATTTTGTATTGAGAAATATTCGACTCGGAGCAACGATTGATGGATTGGTGCGAAAAGAGAAATATGAGCTACTGCCGGAAGCAATCAGGGAAATTTTGTTTTTTGTTTGTATTCGATTGTCTGTGGTGGAAATGGGATTAAAAAGTAACACCTGGATTCTGTCAGGGGAAATGTTTGAGCGAGCATTATAAAGATACCTTTTTGGAGAATATTATGTTATAATCACTCAAGAGAGAGGTACGATAG
This sequence comes from Blautia sp. Marseille-P2398, assembly GCF_964240315.1. Taxonomy (NCBI): domain Bacteria; kingdom Bacillati; phylum Bacillota; class Clostridia; order Lachnospirales; family Lachnospiraceae; genus Blautia; species Blautia sp. Marseille-P2398. The sequence continues at coordinate 134,597 of NZ_CAXSTD010000011.1, read as the reverse complement.
ATGAGTGGTAAGAAGAGAAATGTAATGTTGTTCGTTCTGCTGTTTACCTTGCTTCTGGGAGTAATCGTTCCGGTTCAGGCACAGTCGTACGGCGGGACAAAGACAATACGGGTGGCGTATCGTGAGGACGCAGACTTTATTAATAAAAGCAGCAGTGGAGTATACAAGGGATATGGAGTGGAATATCTGAATAAAATATCTCAGTATACCGGCTGGAGATATGAATATATCAATGAATCATGGGAAAATCAGCTGGCAGATCTGAAATCCGGAAAGGTAGACCTGATCTGCAATGCGCAGAAAACAGAGGCCAGGGAGGATTCCGTATTCTGATGGAGGATTTTGGAAGTGGATATTCTTCCCTGAATATGCTGAAAGAAGCTCCTGTTGATGAGATCAAACTGGATATGCGTTTCTTAAGTGCAGCAGATCCTTATGGAAGAGCAGAAGAAATCCTGCATATGATCATTACTATGGGAAATCATATGAAGCTTTCCATCATTGCGGAATGTGTGGAGACCGAACAGCAGAAGGTAATGCTTCAGGGGTTCGGCTGTAACAAGGCTCAGGGATATTTCTATGCCAGACCTATGAGGGAAGCAGAATATACAGAGCTGCTCAGAAAAGAAAAAGCAGAAAATTAGATGTACAGAAGGTTGAATAAAGGGCTGTCCGGGAATCATCAAAACCGGCAGCTCTTTGTCATCAGAAGACCAATCATATAAAAACTAATCATATAAACAAAAAAAGGAGAAAATTAAAAGATGTATTATGTACCAGACGGCACGAAAGAGTGCGGATATTATGAATGTAAAAAATGTGGCAACCGTTTTCTGTCTATGCAGACGATGAAGAGGATTCCATGCCCGGACTGTGAGGCTGAAATCGACTATGAGATCGGTCCGGACGAGTCACTGGAGGATGTGCTGGATACAGCAGAACTGATCCAGAAGATTGAGGGTGAAGAAGAGGTAGAGAAGATGGACACACTTCTGAGCCTTGCTCTGACCGGCGGAGATTACAGCTGGATCTAGTACAGCGAATATTAAGTAACTGCTATAACCTGAGTCCATAACGAATCCTAAAAAATTTTTATAATCTTATTTATTGACAGAGGAAATTATCGGTGTTATTATGTTTATTATAAAACATACTAATTCGATAGGAATAATAGGTGTAAAGGAACTGACGATATGAAATATGATGTAGGTATCATTGGAAGCGGTCCGGCGGGTTTAAGTGCGGCAATCTATGCAAAGAGGGCTAATCTGTCAGCCGTAGTGATAGAAAAAGAATATGAAGGAACCGGACAGATCGCAGAAAGCGGACAGGTAGATAACTATCCGGGATTTCCGGGCATCAGCGGTTATGATCTGGGTGAGAACTTCCGGGAACATGCAGTGAAGCTTGGGGTATCCTTCATGGAACAGGAAGTAACAGAGATAAAGAAAGAAGCTTCATCAGATTTTGAACTTGTATTTGCAGATGGTTCGCAGGTGGAAGCGAAAACCGTAATCTATGCGGCGGGAGCCACACCGCGAAGAGCGAATATTCCGGGAGAACAGGAATATGCAGGAAAGGGTGTCTCTTACTGTGCAATCTGTGACGGATCATTTTACAGAGGTAAATCAGTCGCAGTTCTTGGTGGTGGAGATACAGCACTTGATGATGCTGTTTACCTGGCGGATGTGGCAGAGAAAGTATATGTGATCCACAGGAGAAAGGAATTCCGAGGAGCAGCTGTTACAGTGGCGAAACTGAGAGAGAAGGAAAACGTTATCTTCGTACTGGAGCATCAGGTAAAAGAGATCATCGGAGAGCAGAAAGTAACCGGAGTAGTTCTGGAAGATGCAGCTGTGATAGATGTGAACGGTGTATTTGTTGCTTACGGAGCAGTACCACAGACAGATCTTCTGAAAAAATTTGCAGTACTGGATGATTCAGGTTATGTCAGAGCAGGGGAGACAGGAGAAACCGCTCTGGAAGGGCTGTATGTGGCAGGAGATGCAAGAACAAAGAAACTGCGTCAGGTGGTAACTGCGGTTTCGGATGGTGCCAATGCAGCAACCGCAGTGGCAGAATATCTGAAATAGAAGAAACTGAGAGAGTATTACGATAATTCAACCGGCTGTAAGGATACCGGACAGCCGCAGATCTGGAAAAATATTTGAAAAAACGCTCTAAAAACACAAAGGAGAGATAAAAATGGCACAGAAAGTAGATTATGCAGCCTTAAAAAAAGGCGGATATATGAGACAGAAACAGAAAGGTTACGGTTCCCTGAGACTGGCAGTGGTCGGTGGAAACCTGACTGCAGAGAATATTAAGACAGTAGCAGAAGTAGCAGAAAAATACGGCCGCGGATATGTACATATGACTTCCCGCCAGGGCATTGAGATTCCCTTTATTAAAGTGGAAGAACTGGCAGAGGTAAAAGAAGCACTGGCAAAAGGTGGTGTGGGAACCGGTGTGTGCGGACCACGTGTACGTACAGTTACAGCCTGTCAGGGTTCAGAGGTCTGTCCAAGCGGATGTATCGACACCTACACACTGGCAAAAGAGCTTGATGAGAGATATTTCGGACGGGAACTCCCGCATAAATTCAAATTTGGTGTTACAGGATGCCAGAATAACTGCCTGAAAGCAGAAGAAAACGATGTTGGAATCAAAGGCGGCATGAACATCGAATATAAGGAAGACGACTGTATTTCCTGTGGTGTGTGTGTGAAAGCCTGCAGACAGGATGCACTGAAGATGGTGGACGGCAAAATAGAACTGGATGCGCAGAAATGTAATCATTGTGGCCGCTGTGTAAAGAGCTGTCCGGTGGATGCATGGAAAGGAACTCCGGGATATATCGTATCTTTTGGAGGAACCTTCGGAAATAATATCTATAAAGGAGAAGAACTGCTTCCTCTGATCCCGGATAAAGAAACACTGTTTCGTGTGACAGATGCGGCAATTAATTTCTTTGAAAAAAATGCAAATCCAAGTGAACGTTTTCGCAAAACATTGCAGCGTGTGGGGGAAGAAGATTTCCGTAGTCAGCTGAAAGATGCGTATGAAGGACAGTGAAAGGAGAACATAATGGCTGAATTAGATTTTGAAGTAACCGATGAGGTTGATATTACCGATAAAGTATGCCCCCTGACATTCGTGAAGGCAAAAGTAACAATCGAAGAACTGGAGGATGGAGAGATTCTGGCTGTCCGCATGAACGATGGCGAACCAGTGCAGAATGTTCCGCGCAGCATGAAAGAAGAAGGGCATAAAGTACTGAAATTAACCGATAATGAAGATGGTACTTACACCATGTATGTAAGAAAGGTGGAAGACTGATGGCAGTACGGGTAAGCAAGACGGATTTTGAAGAGAAAGTCCTGAAGGAAAAACTTCCGGTTCTGGTGGATTTTTATTCAGATTCCTGCGTGGCGTGTAAAAAGCTGGCACCGGTTCTCGGAAATGCGGAAGACGATTATGAGGATAAGATTAAAGTATATAAAGTAAATACGAACTTTGATGTGGAGCTGGCAGAGCAGTATGAAGTGCAGGCAAATCCGACGTTGATCCTTTTTAAAGACGGACAGGCGAAAGACCGGAAAACAGGAGCATTGAAACAGGCAGAGTTAAACAGCTGGATTGAAGGATTACTCTAAAAAGAGAGCAGGCATAAAGGAGAAAAATATGTTTATCACAGTAGCAGGAGAGAAAAAAGAAGTAAAAGACGGACTGACACTTCCGGAACTGATCGCACAGGAAAATGTAGAGATGCCGGAATATGTAACCGTTTCTATTAATGAAGAATTTGTTGCATTAGAGGATAAAGAGTCTACCGTATTAAAAGAGGGAGACAATGTAGAATTTCTTTATTTCATGGGAGGTGGATGCTAAATGGCAATGACAGATGAACAGATCGAGCGTTATTCCCGTCACATCATCTTAAAAGAAGTGGGTGCAAAGGGACAGAAGAAGCTCCTGAAAGGAAAAGTACTGATCATCGGTGCAGGCGGTCTTGGTGCACCTGCGGCAATGTATCTGGCAGCGGCAGGTGTGGGAACAATCGGTATTGTGGATGCGGACGAGGTAGATCTTTCCAATCTGCAGAGACAGATCATCCACAGCACAGCAGATATCGGAAAAGCAAAGGTAAAATCAGCAAAGGAAACCATGAATGCCATGAATCCGGATGTGGAAGTAAAAACTTACCGGATGTTCGTAGACGCATCCAACATCCGCGAACTGATTCGAGAATATGATTTTATTATTGACGGAACTGATAATTTCCCGGCAAAATTTCTGATCAATGATGCATGTGTACTGGAGAAAAAACCATTTTCCCATGCAGGTATCATTCGTTTTAAAGGTCAGCTGATGACCTATGTACCCGGGGAAGGTCCATGTTACCGCTGCGTATTCAAGAATCCGCCGCCCAAGGATGCAGTTCCTACCTGTAAGCAGGCAGGTGTCATCGGAGCAATGGGAGGCGTCATCGGTTCCTTACAGGCAATGGAAGCAATCAAGTATCTGATCGGTGTAGGTGATCTTCTGACAGGATATCTTCTGACTTTTGATGCGCTGACAATGGAATTCCATAAGGTTAAACTGCCGAAGGATACTCATGACTGTGCAGTATGCGGAGATCATCCGACAATCCTGGAACCGATCGACTACGAGCAGGAGGTCTGTGAGGAAACAGCAGGCCGATTTGCCACAAGAGATGAGCAGTAAATACAAGAAAAACCTGATGCAAAACAGGAGAAAAGTATGGCTATAATAAGAATGAGAGATCATCTCTATGATGAGATCGTTAATTATGCAAAAGAGCATCTTCCGGAGGAAGCCTGCGGGCTTTTGGCCGGAGTGGAAACCGGGGAGGGAAGGGAAATCCGAAAGGTATATTTTCTGGAGAATAAAGATCATGCAGAAGATCACTTCACCCTGGATCCCAGAGACCAGATAAATGCGATCAGGGATATGCGTGCCAATGGATTGAAACCGCTGGGAAACTGGCATTCCCATCCGTCTTCTCCATCCCGTCCGTCAGTGGAGGATATCCGTCTTGCTTTTGATTCAAAGGCAAGTTATCTGATCCTGTCACTGATGGCGGACTATCCGGTATTGAACAGCTTTCATATTGAAGGTGGGGAATGGACAAAAGAGGATCTGAGGATTTATTCAGAAGAATATTATTTTTAAAGATTTACAGACAGGATAACAGAGGCAGAAATGTTTGAAGCAGGATTATTTGTGGAAACATTTCTGCCTCTGTTTATACTGTCAGCATATAAAAATTCCGTACATTGTAAAAGTATAGAGCAATCCTCGTAAATAATGCATCTTAATCCAGCCCATCAGAGTGTGAAATCCTGTGTCAGATATCTTTGCCTCAGCTCATCAGAGCATGAAATTTCCATAATAAAGTCGTGGCAAAATCATGTCAACTGCAGAATAAGGCTTGAAAGATTATGCAAAATAATGTAAACTCAAAGAGTTAAGATATGTAGACATTATGTATGCCTGTAACGTTTAAGTATAGTATATTCCCACAATGGCTGGACGGTTGCAGATAACAGATCGGTTACTATAATAATTTGAGCATCTCCGGTGCGGATATCCGGAGATGCTTTGCTTTGGAAATTGTGTGTGAGGGGTATAAAAAAAGTATGAGAAAAGATTCTGACAATGCAAAACTGTTGGAACCGGGGGAATTACCGTCCAAAAGAAAAATCCTGGTCGTAGAAGATAATGAATTAAACAGAGATATCCTCTCTTCTTTTCTGGAAGAGAAATTTGATGTTTTTCTCGCAGAAAACGGGGAAGAAGGACTGGAACTTCTTTCCGAGCATTACAGAGAATTATCAGTAGTGCTGTTGGATATCTGTATGCCTGTGTGTGATGGATTTGAATTCCTCAGACGCAGAAACACAGATAAGTTTCTGTCAACCATACCGGTTATCGTTATGACCGGAAGTAATTCAAAAGATGCAGAACTTCAATGCCTGGATCTTGGTGCAGTTGATTTTATTCCGAAGCCCTATAACTTTAAACTTGTAATGGGCAGGATCAACAGTGTGATCAAGCTGAGGGAGTCCGTAATGGCACTGACTGCAGTAGAACATGATGAGCTTACCGGAGTTTATACCAGACAGGCGTTTTTCTATCATGCAAAATCTTTTCTGAAAACCAGACCGGGGGAGAAATTTCATCTTGTAATTGCTGACATCAGAGATTTCAAACTGATTAACAGCAGTTACGGGGAGAAAGTAGGAGATGAAATCCTCTGCTATCTGGCAGGAGCTTATACAAAGATGCTGAAGACAGGTCTGGTATCCAGATATGGGAGTGATCAGTTCGTATGTATGACGTGTGATGACTGTGATCTGTCTTTGGAAACAGTGACAAAGATAGAAGAAGAAATCGCAGAGCATGCACCTGTTCCCAATCTTATGGTCAAATATGGAGTTTATCAGGATATTGATAAATCTTTACCTGTTTCTGTAATCTGTGACAGAGGATTTATGGCAATCAGAAGTATCCGCGATAACTATGAGTGTAACATTGCCTATTATACAGAGAAAATGAAACAGAAGCAGATGCAGGACCGTTTGCTGGAGAACAGATTTGAATCTGCGATTAAAAATAAAGAATTTGTGGCATATTTCCAGCCGAAATATGATGTAAAAACAGAGAGGATCACAGGAGCGGAATCACTGGTGCGATGGATCAACCCGGATGGTTCCATGGTAATGCCCGGAGATTTCATCCCGCTATATGAAAAGGACGGACTGATCGTGAAGCTGGATGAATACATATTCCGGTATGTCTGCGAATTTCAGCGTGAACTGATGGAGAAGGGGCAGGAGCTGATTCCGATTTCTGTAAATCTGTCGCGTACAAGCATCCATCATTCCGATATTGTTGAACGTTATATGAAGATTGTAGAGGAGAATGGAATCCCGTTTTCCTGTGTGCCTGTTGAACTGACGGAAACAGCTACTCTGAATAATGTTATGATCAGAGATTTTACAGAGAAACTGGTAAATGCAGGATTTGCACTGCACATGGATGATTTTGGTTCAGGATATTCTTCACTGATCACATTGAGTGAATTACCGTTTAATACACTGAAGATTGATAAGAGTCTGATTGACTGTATTCACCAGCAGAAGGGAAGAATGGTCGTGCAGCAGGTGATCATCCTGGCACATGGACTTGGCATGAAGGTGGTTGCAGAAGGTGTGGAGACTGCAGATCAGGTTGAACTTCTGAAGGAGATGGAATGTGACAATATTCAAGGATTCTATTATTCCAGACCATTGCCGAAAGCAGAGTTTGTTAAGAAGTCAGAAGAGAATTAGAAAAGAAAACAGAAAAATCATCATAAGGAACTTCCTGATAATATTTATCGGAGTTCTGTATGATGATTTTGTTATGTTACAGGAAATTACTCCGTAATGTTCCTATAACATAACAAAGCCCTTCGGGCAGGATTCTTTCTTGTAGCACTCCTCCTGAATGTATTATTGAAGAGGAGTGCTATAGTTTGAAACCGCTTTTTGCGGTTGAATCTTGGCTTGTGTATTTTTTGTTTTCTGATGAAATCAGATGTTTAACAGGTCACTGTATACTTTCAGTGCTCCGTCAGTGTCATGTGCAAGAACACGTTTTGCAAGGACTTTACCAAGCTGAACACCTTCCTGGTCGAAGCTGTTTAAGTTCCATACGAATCCCTGGAACATGATCTTGTTCTCGAAGTGAGCAAGTAATGCACCCAGAGATGCTGGTGTAAGTTCTTCACCTGTGATGATGCTGGAAGGACGTCCGCCCTTGAAGTTCTTGTTCAGGTTCTCATCCTTTTTACCGCATGCAAATGCTACGATCTGAGCAGCAACGTTCGCGCAGAGTTTCTGCTGGCTTGTGCTGTTCTCGATATCTACGTCTACACCAAGCTGGCTCTTCTTGAAGCCGATGAACTGAAGCGGAACAATGTCAGTTCCCTGATGTAATAACTGATAGAAGGAATGCTGTCCGTTAGTACCTGGCTCACCGAAGATAACCGGTCCTGTTACATAATCTACAGGTTCACCGAAGCGGTTTACAGATTTACCGTTGGATTCCATGTCACACTGCTGTAAGTGTGCAGGGAAACGGCTCAATGCCTGAGAGTATGGGAGAACTGCTGTTGCAGGATATCCCTGTACGTTTCTCTCATAAACACCGATCAGTGCATCCAGCATATCCGGATTCTCAAGGATGTTCTTATTAGTAGCAAGCTTGTCCTCAGCAGCAGCTCCGTCAAGGATCTGTGCAAATACTTCAGGACCGAATGCAAGGGAAAGGATCGCACCGCCTACACCGGAAACAGAAGAGTAACGTCCGCCAATATAGTCATCCATGAAGATTGCTGTCAGATAATCCTCGCTCTTAGCCAGAGGAGATGTCTCACTTGTTACAGCAAGCATATGTTTGGATGGATTTAATCCTGCTTTTACCAGAGCGTTCTTGACGAATGCTTCGTTTGTCAGAGTTTCAAGAGTTGTACCGGATTTGGATACAACGATGAACAGAGAATGAGCAAGGTCTACTGAAGCAAGGACAGCAGCTGCATCATCAGGATCTACGTTGCTGATGAATTTTGCTTCCATTTTAAATGTGTTGTTTGCTTTTGCCCAGTTCTCAAGAGCGATATATAATGCACGAGGACCTAAGTCACTTCCGCCGATACCAATCTGTACGACTGTTGTGAACTTCTCGCCGTTTTCATTAGTGATCTCACCTGTGTGAACTTTATTTGCGAAGTCAGCGGCTTTCTTCTGCTGTGCTACGTAGAATTCACGTTTGTCAACACCGTCTACAACTACAGCGTCACCGAGCTGAGTTCGTGCAAGGTGATGAAGAACCATACGTTTCTCTCCTGTATTGATCACAGCGCCGTTGTATAATTCCTGAAATTTGTCGATAAGCTGGGCTTCGTCTGCCAGATCTGCAAGTGCGTTCAGGACTGTTTCGTCAACCTGTTTTGCGGCATAGTTATAAGCCAGGCCGGCTGCCATTGGTGCGCTGTACTTCTTTACACGTTCAGCACCATTTTCGCCTGTCATGGCCTCTGCGATATTTACATGACCCTTCAGACCGGCAAGCTTACTGTAGGAAGCAAGAGTGTCCAGATTTTTCCATGTTGCCATAATAATATTCCTCCTTTAAATGACTGTAGCTGTATGGCTGCAGTTGCTAATATTGATTATACTGAATAAATGTTTTAATTTCAATGCAAGGATGCAGGGATTTTAAATATATTTTCCAGTTTACCGGAATGTTATTTCTGAAAAATTTAGATTTTTTATAAATATTTAACAAATTAAAGCGTAAGCATTTTCCAGTAGTATTAGCTTGAAATGGTATGAGAAAGTATGGTATAATTTCCTTTATATCTGCACAGCTAGAATACATACGAATAATAGCAGAAAAACAGTTACTGTTCCAATGTTGCTGAGAACAGTAACGAAAATATCTCCACAAAGCGAAAAGCAATATATAAGGAAGAAAGGAAAAACATATGGCTAACGCTAAATACTTCTTAAAGAGATTTGCAATGGCATTGCTTACGATCTTTCTGGTAGCATGCCTTACATTTCTTCTGATGAACGCTGTGCCTGGAAGCCCGTGGCTCAGCGAGAAAACGCCATCTGCCGCAACCCTGGCAGCGCTGAATGCAAAATATGGCCTGGATAAGCCTGTTCATGTTCAGCTTTTCATGTATCTTAAAAATATTCTGCATGGTGACTTTGGCGTGTCCCTGAAGATGCAGAAAAACCGCGCAGTTCTGGATATCATCGTTGAGATGTTCCCGGTATCTGCCAAAGTAGGTGCCCTCGCTCTGTTATGGGCGATCATCGTAGGTGTACCACTTGGATGTCTCGCAGCATTTAAGAGAGGTAAGCTCACAGACAGTATCCTCAGAGTTATCTGCACTCTGGGTATCTCCATGCCGAGTTTCGTAGTTGCATCTGTTCTTCTTGTAACACTCACAGGTGACGGAGCACTGAATCTGTTCCCGTCCATTTTTGATGCGTCACAGGGGATCAGAGCCTACATACTTCCGTGCTTTGCATTGGGATTTTACCCGATGTGCTATACTGCACGTCAGACCCGTTCTGCTATGCTGGATTCCTTAAGCCAGGAATATATCAAGACAGCCAGGGCAAAAGGTCTTAAGAATAAGAAGATCATCTTCAAACATGCATTAAGAAATGCCCTGATCCCGGTTATTACTTACCTGGGACCGCAGGTTGCTTTTACTTTATGCGGTGGTTTCGTAGTAGAGAGTGTATTCTCTATCCCGGGACTGGGACGTTATTTCGTACAGTCTATTCAGAACCGTGACTATCCGGTTATCATGGGAACTACTATTTTCCTTGCAACATTTATTATTCTGATGAATCTGGTCGTAGACCTCCTCTATAAGGTAGCTGACCCGAGAATCAGCCTGACAAAGGGAGGAGACTGATCATGGCAGAGAATAAGAAGATCAAGAAATGTCCGGTAAGTCTTCAGCCGGATATTGAGAACCTTCTTCAGGACTTGACACCGGATGATTTTGCTTCGGCTTCCAGTCAGGAGAAAGAAGATTTCATCCAGGACCGCCAGAGTGTATCTTACTGGAAAGATGCCTGGAGAAGATTAAAGAAGAATGTTGTGGCGATGGTCGCACTTGGAGTTATTATATTCCTGTTTCTGTTTGCGTTCGTCGGACCACTTCTGATCCCATATGGATATGATGAATTTAACGATGGCGCTGAGAACCTGTTTCCATATCATTACACACTGGAAGACCAGCAGCGTGTAGATGAAGAGATTGCATCCAGAACTCAGAGTGAGGTTGTTGATGTTGATTCAATGATCGAGCAGGCTAAGGCAGAGGCGGAAGCCAAAGGTGAGAAGTTTACAAAAAAAGATGAAGCAATCCTTCGCGCAAAAGCAAAAACAGCAGCAAAGAATGATACAGCGAGTGAGTCTGAAGAGAGCACAGACCCAGATACAGTCCGCAAGGAACTGGGAATTAAGAAACATATCTTCGGATATTCAAAGAAAGAACTTGAGCGTAAAGCAGCCGGCGAGAAAGTTTTCCCACATGTCTTTGGAACAGATATGTACGGACGTGATATTCTTGTCCGTGTTATGTATGGTGCACGAGTTTCTATGTCAGTTGGTGTATTTGCCGCACTTCTCGTACTGATCATTGGTGCTTTATATGGTGCGATCTCCGGTTACTGTGGCGGTAAGGTCGATGCAGTGATGCAGCGTATCGTAGAGCTGATCTATGCAGTTCCTGAAATGCTGGTCGTACTTCTGATCGCAACTGCACTGAAACCAATCCTGACAGAATATATCAACTCCCCGGGCGGCGGTCCGCTGAAGTCCTTTGCCAATGTACTTGGTCCGAACCTTATCTCCATGTTCATTGCCTTCGGTCTTCTGTACTGGGTAACTATGAGCCGTATCATCCGTGGACAGGTACTTCAGCTGAAACAGCAGGAATATGTAACAGCAGCCAGAGCACTCGGTGCTTCAGGCGGACGTATCATCCGTCGTCATCTGCTTCCGAACTGTATCGGACAGATCGTTGTAACAACCTGCCTGCAGATCCCGTCTGCGATCTTCCTGGAGTCATTCCTTTCCTATCTTGGTGTTGGTGTATCTGCACCGCTTCCAAGCCTTGGATCTATGGCAACAGACGCATTAAGCGGTATGTATACATACACTTACAGACTGATCGTTCCGTCTGTAGTCCTCAGTGTAATGATTCTTGCATTTAACCTGTTCGGTGATGGTCTGCGCGATGCACTTGACCCGAAACTTAAGAAATAAGAGAGGAGGAGAATCATGTCTGAACAGAAACATAAATTATTGGAAGTTAAGGACTTAAAAGTCTCCTTCTTTACACCGGCCGGTGAAGTTAAGGCTGTAGGAGGAATCTCCTACGACCTGGACTACGGCGAAGTTATGGGAGTAGTAGGAGAGTCCGGTTCCGGTAAGAGCCAGGAAGCCTACTCTATTATGGGACTTCTTCAGTCTCCTGGTAAGGTTGTCGGAGGTTCCATTACTTTTGAAGGACAGGATGTCCTGTCTTTTACCAAAGATCAGATGACAGAATTCCGCGGCAGTAAAGTAGCGATGATCTTCCAGAACCCGATGACCTGTTTAAACCCGGTTTACACCATTGGAAATCAGTTAGTAGAAGCACTTCGCGCTCATGATAAAAAGATCAGCAAGGAAGAAGCTGAGAAGCGTGCCATGGAAATGATGGAAATGGTTGGTATCAACAATGTACAGAAGCGTATGAAACAGTATCCTCATGAGTTCTCCGGTGGTATGCGCCAGCGAGTTATGATCGCCATGGGTCTGATCTGTCATCCGCAGCTTCTGATCGCGGATGAGCCGACTACAGCTCTGGATGTTACGATCCAGGCACAGATCCTTGACCTGATGAAAGACCTGCAGAAGAAAACAAAAATGGGAATCATTTTTATCACTCATAACCTTGGTGTTGTTGCGGATATCTGCGATAAGGTTTCCGTTATGTATGCAGGCCGTATCGTTGAACAGGGCCCTGTTGATGATATTTTCTATGAACCTGCGCATCCGTATACAAAAGGACTTCTGCGTTCTATGCCTCGTGTAGATGCAGAGAGTTACGAACGACTGATCCCGATAGAGGGTACTCCGGTCGATATGCTGAATCCGCCGGAAGGCTGTCCTTTTGCACCACGCTGTGAGCATTGTATGAAGATCTGTCTGAAGAAGATGCCTCCTTATGTAGAAGTAGGCGAGAAACACCGTTCAGCCTGCTGGCTGTGTGTTCAGGAACTGATGGGCAAGGAGGAGAACTGATATGGCAAATGAAGAAAAGAAACTTGTCGAGATAGAGAATTTACGTAAATACTTCCCGATCAAGGGAACAAACGGTCCAGGTGTTCAGGCAGTTCAGGATGTTTCCCTCTATATTAAGAAAGGTGAGACATTAGGACTGGTAGGAGAGTCCGGATGCGGTAAAACAACTCTGGGAAGAACCATTCTCAGATTGTATGAGCCGACCGGTGGTAAGATTATCTATGACGGTCAGACAATTTTTGACAATCCGTTGGACAAAGACGGCAAACCACTTGGCAAAGCGAAATCTGTAAACATGCTTCCTTACCGTAAGAAAATGCAGATTATTTTCCAGGATCCATCCGCATCTCTTGATCCTCGTATGACAGTCGGAGAGATTATCGGAGAGGCTATCGACATTCATAAACTGGCTGCAAATAAAAAAGACCGTGCGGATATGATCAAAGGTCTACTTGCAAGAGTAGGATTAAATACCGAGCATGCAAACCGTTATCCTCATGAGTTCTCCGGCGGACAGCAGCAGCGTGTCGGCATTGCCCGTGCACTTGCCGTTAAACCGGAATTTATCGTATGTGATGAGCCGATTTCCGCATTGGACGTTTCTATCCAGTCACAGGTTGTAAACATGCTGGAGGATATGCAGGCAGAAATGGGACTGACTTACCTGTTTATCGCTCATGACTTGTCTGTTGTGCGTCATATTTCAAACAGGATCGGTGTTATGTATCTGGGATCTCTGGTAGAACTTGGTGAGAGCTATGAGCTGAACCGTCATCCTATCCATCCATATACACAGACGCTTCTTTCTGCAGTTCCGGTACCGGATCCTAAGCTGAGCCGTACCAGAAAGCGTATCATCCTTGAGGGAGATGTGCCAAGCCCGATGAACCCGCCGAGTGGATGCCGTTTCCATACCAGATGTCCATATGCGACACAGAAGTGCCGTGAGGAGATGCCACAGTTCAAAGAGCATGAACCTGGACACTGGGCAGCATGTCATCTGCTGGATAAATAATACAGTCAAGCGGATATTCGCCTGACTATTTATCAGAGTACTTACAGAATACGAAAAAATATAATGTAAACTGGTGGGTAATACTGAAATAAATAGAAAGAATAAAAATAGGAAATAATTAACAAAATTATTGTTGCAATTATAGTAAAAAATCCGAAAGAAAAAGCTTAACATAGGTATTGGGTTCCTGTATAATGGAATTTATAATACAAATCGCTGACTTCTCATACAGCGAAAACCATAATAAAGGAGGACAAGTAATGAGAAAGGCAAAAACAATTATGTCTCTGGCTCTGTCAGTAGCTATGGTTACAAGCATGGCAGCTACAGCACCTGTAATGGCAGCAGAGAGCGAATCAACAGACGGATTTAATCTGAATCTCTGTATCGCATCTGAACCACAGAGTATCGACCCTGCACTGAATACAGCAATGGATGGTTCTGTCATGTGCCACCATATGTTCGAAGGTCTGGTCAAATGGGCAGACGACGGTGAAGGAAATGCTGTTACAGTTCCAGGACAGGCTGAATCCTGGGATAAAGAGACAAACGATGACGGAACAGTAACTTATACTGTACATCTTCGTGATGGTATCAAATGGTCTGACGGACAGGCCGTAACAGCAGGAGATTTCGAATATTCCTGGAAACGTCTGGCAAACCCGGAAACAGCAGCAGACTACTGTTACATGATCGACATGGTAAAAGGATATGCAGAGGTAGCTGACGGAAGTGCGGATCCTGACACACTTGGAATCAAAGCTACAGATGATACAACACTGCAGATCGATTTAACTTATGACTGCCCGTATTTCGAAGAGATCATGGCATTCCCGGCAACCTTCCCTGTTCGTAAAGATATGGTAGAGGGAAGCGAGAACTGGACATTTGATCCTGCAACTTATATCAGCAACGGACCTTACAAGATGAAAGAATGGTCTCATAACTCCTACATTCTTATGGAAAAGAATGAGAACTACTATGATTATGAGAACCTTGGACCGGACACAATTAAATTTGCACTTCTGGACGACAACAACGCGATCCTTAAAGGATACAACAACGGAGAACTTGATTTCATCGAGAACCTTCCTGTAGACGAAGTTGCTACTTACCTTGCATCCGGAGAACTTAACATCGCTGACTATATCGGAACATACTATGTATGCTTCAATACAGAAAATGAAGTATTCTCTGATCCTGCAATCCGTAAAGCATTCTCACTTGTAATCGATCGTAACTACATCGTAGATAACGTAACTCAGTCCGGTGAAGTTCCTGCAACAGGATATGTTCCATCCGGTATCTATGATGCAGACGGAGCAAGCGGAGATGACTTCCGTACAGTAGGCGGTGAATATTACAGCGTTTCTGAAGATGATTATGAGAAGAACTGTGAAGAAGCACGTCAGATCCTTGCAGATGCAGGATATCCAGACGGCGAAGGTTTCCCGACAGTTGAATATCTGTACAACACAGATGACAAACACAAAAAGATCGCTGAAGCACTCCAGAACATGTGGCAGAAAGAACTTGGCGTAACTGTTAACCTGGACAACCAGGACTGGAACGTATTCCTTCAGAACAGAAAGAATGGTGACTTCCAGATCGCACGTAACGGATGGATCGGTGACTACAATGATCCTTGTACATTCCTTGATATGTGGTATACAGGCGGCGGAAACAACGATGCTCAGTATTCTAACCCGGATTACGATGCACAGATCGATGCAGCAAAAGCTACTTCTGATCAGGCAGAGCGTATGAAAGCATTCCATGCAGCAGAAGATATCCTTATCGGTGAAGACAATGTACTGGCTCCTCTGTACTTCTATACACAGCCATACATGCTGAAAGATAATATCAAAGGTATGTATTACACACCACTTGGATACTTCTTCTTCGGATACACAACCCAGGAATAAGATCTGAGACAGGAATGAGTCTGGAAACGGACAGAGAAAGTAGTTTCGCATTCCTGCATAAAAATGCATAATTTTGAAAGTAAAAACAGCTCTGTGCGGAAGAGTTTAAGACTCTCCGCAGGGGCTGTTTTTGTTTTAGAACAGGAGATGGTAAAGTTTTCAGGCTGCCACTTTTTTATGATAAAAAGGTAAAATAAAAAACTAAATTTTACAGTATATGTTTGCATAAAAATCTATAAGATGATATGATTATAAATAAACGTTACAATAGCAATCTTACAGGGAGATAACTGGAAATGGAATTTTGGGATATTTATGATGAGAATAAGAAACCTACAGGACGTACCATGAAGAGAAATGACTGGTGTCTGAAGGACGGAGAGTATCATCTGACTGTGCTTGGCGTAGTAGCCAGACCGGATGGTACTTTTCTAATCACTAAACGTGTCATGACGAAAGCGTGGGCACCTGGATGGTGGGAAGTATCCGGCGGCGCTGCACAGGCAGGAGAGGAATCTTATGAAGCTGTTCTGCGTGAGGTGAAAGAGGAAACAGGACTGGATGCCCGAAACGCAGAAGGTGGTTATCTTTTTACGTATAAGAGAGAGAACCCGGGTGAAGGAGACAACTATTTTGTAGATGTGTACCGTTTTATCATGGACATTGATGAGAATGACTTACATTTACAGACTGAAGAGACAGACGGATATATGTTTGCCAGTCCTGACCAGATCAGAGAATTTGCAGCAGATGGAAAATTTCTGCATTATGACAGTATAAAAAAGGCATTTGAGATGTAAATATATGCAGAGATCCGTGGGAAAACCTTTCGGATGCTGCTTATGATATAAAGAGAAATGCAGCATCCGGAAGGTGATTCCTGAGAGGAAAGATAATGAAAAATATAATAAAGAACAGTCAGAAAAGGTTCGGGAGAATAATCCTGGTGATTATTAATATTCTTCTGATCCTGGCGGCGGTTCTGTCTTCTCTGGTTTATTCCGACCATATCAGGAATGAAAAAACGCAGATGCAGATAGATGCGTTTTGTTCCACTATGGAAGGAATGAAGCAGGTTTCCGGAAACTATCTGAAGATGGAGAAGGGATATGCAGAGAACTGGGCAAATTACATAGAACGCCAGAATATGACGATGGATGAAGCCCTGGATTATATCAAAAACAGCAATTCTCAGAAAGACAGGCATGCACATATTGTAGATATGGATAGAGGATTTCGCAGCAGTAAGTGATGTGAATGTGATCAGAAATGAGAGAATGGGAACTGCTTACGGAGATCAGATCATCCGTGGAGTAGCGGAGTGTATTCGTGCAAGTCTCAGAACAGGGGAGCAGGTTTACCGTATTCTAGGAGATGAATATCTCCTTGTTAATGAGATTGGCGGAACAGTAGGCTTCTGAAGAGTGCTCTGGTAGAGGATTTTCATACAATCCTTGAGAAGCATAATCTCTCTACAGACAGTATTATCCTGGAACTGACAGAGAGTGGATATCTGGAGACATCGCAGAATGTAATGAATATGAACATAAACTGCTGGAGCATATTATGTAAGATGGAATGCCGCCGGAAGTGAAGAACACTGAGGGCGCTTTCTTTCTGCCGTGATATAATCAAATCAAACTGCGAAGCAGTTATTCGGTTATGAGCAAATAGCGGAGCGGATGATTTTATCCGCTTAATCAAGTATGAAATGATGAGAGGAAAAAAATATGGAAAAAAATCTTGAGTTTATCGGGGAACAGTTAAAGAAATTAACTGCAATCCCAAGCCCGTCCAGCTATACGGAAAAGGCGGCAGAGTATCTGATGGAAACACTGAAAGAAATGGGATATGAGCCGGAGCTTTCCAATAAGGGAAATGTGCTCGTGACGATCGGAGGAGAGGGAAATCCGCTGGTCCTGGCATCTCATATTGATACTCTTGGTGCAATGGTACGCTCCATAAAAGATAACGGACGCCTCCGTCCTACAACTCTGGGCGGACATCAGTGGAGAACTGCTGATGGTGAGAACTGTACTGTTCATACGAGAGACGGCAGGGTTTATACAGGGGTTGTGCTGAATACAGAACCATCTGCGCACGTGGCAGATGAGAAAGTGGAACAGACAGAAGAGAATATGGAGATCCTGCTGGATGAGAATGTAGAAAACAAAGAGGATATTGATGCACTGGGAATCCAGGTAGGAGATATCATTGCTATGGATCCGCGGACTGTGATCACAGAGAGTGGATATATCAAGAGCCGTTTTCTAGATGATAAGCTTTCTGCAGCAATCCTGCTGGGACTGGCGAAGGCAGTGAAAGACGAAGGGATTACACTGCATCGTAAGGTATCATTGCTTTTCACAGTATATGAAGAAGTTGGACATGGCGGAAGCTATGTACCGGCAGATACAGCGGAAATGATTTCTGTAGATATGGGATGTGTGGGTGCTGATCTTGGATGTACAGAGCGTATGGTATCCATCTGCGCCAAAGATTCCGGCGGTCCGTACAATTATAATCTGATCACTGCACTGGTCAATACAGCGAAAGCACATGGTCTGGATTTCGCGATCGATGTTTATCCGCATTATGGATCTGATGTGGAGGCAACTCTCCGCGCAGGATATGACATCAGACATGGCCTGATCGGACCTGGGGTTTATGCTTCACATAATTATGAGAGATCTCATATGGATGGAGTGAAGAATACGTATGAGCTTGTGAAGGCGTATGTGACGGAATAAAAAATAAAGCAGCTGTTCTTTTATATGTTTTTTGGTAATTGGAATATTGGACAGGAACTGCTTTATGAGGTTAAATTACAAAAAATCTGCAGGAGATATCATATAATGGATATCTTATCTGCAGATTTTATTATTTGTGGATATTTATATTAATGAAATTTCCCATTCCAGATGTGAAATATAAATAGCAATAATATTTTGATATAAAGCTGATTTATTTCATTGCATTCTTAATAGCAGCCAGCAGTTCATCATATTCTTCATATGCCGGGATCTCCGGATAATCTGCTTTGATCTTATCTGTACTGCGGAACAGGAATCCAGCCTTGCTTGCCTGGATCATACCCAGGTCATTGTAGGAATCACCGCTTGCAATGGTATCGAATCCGATAGACTGTAAAGCCTTTACAGTAGTTAACTTGGATTGTTCCACTCTCATCTTAAAGCCTGTGATCTCACCGTTGTCTGCAACTTCAAGAGTGTTGCAGAATAAGGTAGGTCTGCCAAGCTTCTCCATGAGCGGTGCTGCAAACTGTGTGAAAGTATCGCTGATCAGAATTACCTGAGAGAAAGAACGAAGTTCATCCAGGAATTCCTTTGCACCCGGAAGCGGATCGATCTTTGCGATCACATCCTGAATTTCTTTCAGTCCGAGACCATGTTCCTTCAGAATACCAAGCCTCCAGTTCATCAGCTTATCATAGTCCGGCTCATCACGTGTGGTTTTCTTCAGCTCCGGGATTCCGCTTGCTTCAGCAAATGCGATCCAGATCTCAGGTACCAGTACGCCCTCTACGTCAAGACATGTAATATACATAATAGAAATCCTCCTTTGTGTAAAACCTCTTTATTTTTGAAAATCCTTTAATGCTTTATTTAGTGAAATCATTCTAACATATTCTGAGAGTCCTTGCAAATTTAATTTTTGAGTAGTTCAAAAGGAGAAATAAAAACGAGTATTGACATAAAAAAACTAAAGCCATATAATAGTTAGGCAACTAATGGATAGCAACCTAACTATTATATGGCTTTGCTATAGTATGGGTACTGATTTTAGGAGGTGCGGCGAGATAGACGAGGAAATGAAACAGAAGCTGAATGAGATGCATGTAGGCAGGCTGATACATATTTTATCCCATACAATGAAACGGCATAATCCGGCAGAGGTGATGGAGAATGACGATCTGACGACCATGCAGAAACATGTGCTGAAATTTATCCTTCTGGAAACCATGCACAGAGATCTCTATCAGAAAGATATTGAAGAGGAATTCCAGATCAGGAAACCTACAGTGACAGGGATCCTGAAGCTGATGGAGAAGAACGGTTACATTTACAGAGAGAGTGCGAAACAGGATGCACGCCTGAAACAGATCATTCCCACAGAGAAAGCAGAGAAGATCCGTCCTGCAATCTTAAAGAGTATTGAAGAAGGCGAAGCCAAAATGCTCCGGGGAATTCCGAAGGAGGATGTGGAACTGTGCAAACAGGTTCTCTGGCAGATGTATGAAAACCGGAAAAAATCCTGCGATAGCAGGAATGATTTTTAACAGAAATAACGAGACATAAGGAGGACATTGACGAAGATGAATAAGAAACTTTTACGTTCAGTCCGGGAATACAAGAAGCAGTCTGTACTGGCTCCGGTCCTTGTAATCCTGGAAGTACTGATGGAAGTTCTGATTCCTCTGGAGATGGCGAAGATTATCGACGTAGGTATTGCAAACGGAGATATGAGCTATATCATCCAGCGTGGAGTCATCCTTGTTGCAATGGCAATGCTTTCCCTGTTCTTCGGCGTACAGGCCGGAAATATGGCGGCAGTTGCAGCAGCAGGATATGCGAAGAATTTACGACACGATATTTTTTATAAGGTGCAGGATTTTTCCTTTAAAAATATCGACCACTTTTCAACATCAGGTCTGGTCACACGACTGACCACTGATATCACAAATGTACAGCAGGCATACATGATGAGTATTCGCCTTCTTGCCAGGGCACCGTTTATGATCATCCTGTCATGGATTATGACACTGACGATCAACAAACCGATCGCAGTGCTTTTCCTGATAGTTGTTCCTGTCCTTGGCGGTACACTGATCTTTATTGCGAAAAAGGCACATCCGCATTTCATCAAGGTCTTTGATGAATATGACAACCTGAACAATTCCGTTCAGGAGAATGTAAATGCCTCACGTGTAGTTAAGGCTTTCGTAAGAGAGGACTATGAGATTGAGAAATTCCATGGAATTTCCAGATATGTTTATAATCTGTTTACTAAAGCAGAGAAAATCGTTGCATGGAACTCACCGGTTATGATGTTTGTCATGTATACTGTAATCATTATCATTGTTGCAATTGGCGGAAGAGGTATTGTTCTCGGTGGCATGGAAACCGGTGAGCTGACAAGTATCATTGTCTACGCACTTCAGATTCTCATGTCCCTGAACATGGTAACTTTCGTGTTTGTTATGATCATGATAGCAGAAGCATCCACAGACCGTATTGTAGAGGTTCTGGATGAAGTTCCTGAGATGCAGGATAAAGCTGATGCAGTAAAGAATGTGGCAGATGGTTCCATTGACTTTAATCATGTAGATTTCAGCTATGCAGGAGAGGGAGGAAATCTTTCCCTGAAGGATGTAAATCTTCATATTAAATCCGGTCAGACAGTAGGTATCATCGGCGGAACCGGAAGTGCAAAGTCTACCCTGGTGCAGCTGATCCCCAGACTCTATGATGTCACAAAGGGTAATGTCCAGGTGGGAGGCGTGGATGTACGCAACTACAATCTGGAAGTACTTCGTGACCAGGTTTCCATGGTACTTCAAAAAAATGTGCTGTTCTCAGGAAGCATCTATGACAATATTCGCTGGGGTGATGAACATGCCAGTGAGGAAGAAGTTCGGAGGGTCTGTAAGCTAGCCCAGGCAGATGGATTCGTCAGTGAGTTCCCGGATGGCTACGATACAATGATTGTTCAGGGTGGTAACAACGTATCCGGCGGTCAGAAGCAGCGTCTGTGTATTGCAAGGGCTCTTCTCAAGAAACCGAAGATCCTGATCCTGGATGACTCTACCAGTGCAGTAGATACAAGAACAGATGCCCTGATACGTAAGGCTTTCCGCGAGGAGATCCCGAACACAACAAAGATTATTATCGCACAGCGAGTTTCTTCTATTGAAGATGCAGATCAGATCATCGTACTGGATGACGGTAAGATCGCAGGTGTGGGTACTTCAGAAGAACTGCTGAAGACAAATGATATTTACAGAGAAGTATATGAATCACAGGTCAAAGGAGGCGGAGACGATGAATAAGAAGAAAAAATTAGATCAGAACACCATCCAAACTGCCAAAAGACTTCTGAAATATATGACAGGAACCCATAAGATACAGTTTATCATCGTATTTATCTGCATCTTTATCAGTTCCGCAGCAAGTATTGCAGTATCCCTGTCCCTGAAATTTCTGCTGGATGACTTTATCATTCCGCTGATCGGACAGACGGATCCGAACTTTGCAGAACTCTATAAGGCACTTGCAGTCCTTGGCTGTATTTTTGCACTTGGTGTGATTGCCACATTTATTTATACCCGAATGATGGTTTATATCGGTCAGGGTGTGCTTAAAAGTGTCCGTGATGATATGTTCGAGCATATGCAGACTCTTCCAATCCGCTATTTCGACCAGAATACAAACGGATCTGTCATGAGCCTCTATACTAACGATACAGATACCCTGCGACAGATGATCAGTCAGGCGATCCCACAGGCACTGATGGCACTGTTTACGATCGTGGTTACCTTTATTTCCATGTTACTGTTAAGTCCGCTGCTTACGATTCTGGCAGTTGTGATCATCTTTATCATGCTGAAGGTTACCAATAAGATTGGTTCCAACAGTGGAAAATATTTCATCCGTCAGCAGGTATCTCTGGCAGATGTGACCGGTTTCGTGGAAGAACGAATGAATGGTCAGCGTGTGGTAAAAGTTTTCAACCACGAAGATAAATCAAAAGAAGAATTCGATAAACTCAATGAAGCACTTTTCGAGAGCTCCGCAAATGCCAATAAATACGGAAATATGATGGGACCGGTGATCGGTAACATCGGTAACCTGCAGTTCGTACTGACAGCAGTACTTGGGGGACTTCTCTCTGTAACAGGTGTGGGCGGCATCACCCTCGGTGTTATAGCTTCCTATTTACAGTTCACCAAGAGCTTTACCCAGCCATTCATGCAGGTGGCACAGCAGTTCAACGCCATCATTATGGCACTTGCAGGTGCAGAACGTATCTTCAGGCTCATTGACGAGAAGCCGGAAGAGGATGAAGGTTACGTAGAACTTGTTAATGCAAGAAAGGATGCCAGCGGCAATATCACAGAATGCAAAGAGAGAACAGGTATGTGGGCATGGAAACATCCACATTCTGCAGATGGTTCCGTTACTTATACAGAACTGACAGGAGATGTCCGATTCGAAGATGTTACATTCGGATATAACCCGGATAAAGTTATTCTGAAAGACATCAGCCTCTTCGCCAAACCGGGACAGAAACTTGCTTTCGTAGGCTCTACAGGTGCAGGAAAGACAACCATCACAAATCTGATCAACCGTTTCTACGATATTCAGGAAGGTAAGATCCGTTACGATGGAATCAATATTACCAAGATTAAGAAGGATGACCTGAGACGTTCTCTGGGAATCGTACTTCAGGATACTCACCTGTTTACAGGAACTATTAAAGAAAACATCCGCTACGGTAAACTGGATGCCACAGATGAGGAAGTATACGAGGCAGCAAGACTGGCTCATGCAGACCAGTTTATCAAAATGCTTCCAAAAGGATACGATACCATGTTAAGCGGAGACGGTGAGGAACTGTCCCAGGGACAGCGCCAGCTTCTCTCCATTGCAAGAGCAGCAGTAGCCAATCCGCCTGTACTGATCCTGGATGAAGCAACTTCAAGTATTGATACCCGTACAGAGAGTATCGTACAGAAAGGTATGGATAACCTGATGAAAGGCCGTACTGTATTTGTAATCGCCCATCGACTTTCAACCATCAGAAACAGCGATGCCATCATCGTACTGGATCATGGAAAGATCATTGAAAGAGGCGACCATGAAGACCTCATTAAGTTAAAAGGAACTTATTATCAGCTTTATACCGGTAAGCTGGAATTGTCATAAGGAACTATCAGAAAGACTGCAATTATTTCAGAACATGAATAATTGTGGTCTTTCTTTGCGGGCGTTGCGTTTTCTGCGTTATAATGCTATGATCGTACAGGTATGTGGATCACAGATGATGAAGTTCCGGTTTACGGATAAAAAAGAAAAATTATGCAGCAGCAAGGGAGAGATATACGATGGTAAAGATAGATCTGATCACTGGTTTTCTTGGTTCAGGGAAGACGACGTTTATCAGGAAGTATGCGCAGTATCTGATGGATGCTGGTAATAATATTGGAATTCTGGAGAATGATTACGGGGCTGTGAATGTGGATATGATGTTGCTTCAGGATCTGATGGGAGAGAACTGTGAGCTGGAGATGATCTCAGGAGGGTGTGATAAGGACTGCCACAGGAGGAGATTTAAGACGAAACTGATTGCTATGGGTATGTGCGGTTATGACCGTGTGATCGTGGAGCCGTCTGGGATTTTTGATGTGGATGAGTTCTTTGATATTCTTCATGAGGAGCCGTTAAACCGTTGGTATCAGATTGGGAATGTGATTGCAATTGTGGATTCTAAGCTGGAGCGTGATTTGTCAGAGGAGGCGGATTTCATTCTGGCTTCTGAGGTGGCAGATGCCGGATGCATTGTGATGAGCAAGAGCCAGGACGCATCACCCGAGGAAATCCAGGGTACGATTGAGCATGTGAATCAGGCGTTGGAGAAGGTTCATTGCAGCAGGAGATTTTGCTGTGAAATGGATGATGTGGATACAGTTAATATTATCCACAAGAACTGGGAGGAAATGTCGAAAGAGGACTTTGACAGAATCGCATCCTGTGGATATGTGATGGCAAGCTACAGGAAACCGGAGTTTGAGGCAGAGGATGCCTTTACTTCTCTGTACTTTATGAATGTGAAGATGACTGAGAAGGAGCTTCGGGAAGCGGCTGAGAAGATTCTGTCTGATCCTGAATGTGGGCGTGTGTTCCGGATGAAGGGATTTATGAGAGTAGACAGTGACAGCGAAGACGGTTCTGGACTATCTGCATGGGCAGAGTGCGATAGACGGCAGTGGATTGAATTAAATGCTACGAAGAATGAAATTACAATCCGACCGCTTCATGTAGGACAGGAGGTCCTGATCGTGATTGGAGAAGAACTGCATGAGGAGAAAATTAAATCCTATCTGAAAATCTGAGATTTAAATTTACAAAAAGGGCACTTGAAAAATCAGGTGCCCCATTGTATAATCTACTTAGAAGATGACCGGAAGCGTGTTCCGGTTGCCCTCGGTATAATTAATGAGTAAAGAAATTAAGCATCCAACTTTGGGCGGTGGGATGCTTATTTCTTTTTATGTTGATCTATGTAAGTCAATGCCGTAAAAATTACTAACAATAAAGTAAGGACTTCCATTGTGTTCATCGGGCATCACCCTCCTTTCGTGAAACTGGAGGGCAGGGGTCGAAACTTCGCATCCGGGTCTGTTCAATTATACTTGTTCAGTATAACGTGAAAAATAGAAGATATCAAGTACTTTACGTTCTATATTATTAAAAACAAAACAGGGTATGAAGTTCATCGTAATCTGATGAAACTTCATACCCTGTTCATTTATTTTTATGGAGTTTTGTAACCGTAAGGATTATTTGGTAAACAGATCAACCAGATCCTGGCCGTCTTCGTAGCCCTGGCTCTTCAGCTCATTTACGAACCAGTCGTCTACGCCGTCTACAGCTTTCTTGAAGGAATCGATATCCATATCAGCTTTCTCTGTGAAGGTTACGCCGTTTTTGGATTCCCAGCGTTCTTTAATCTCATTGTCGCTGGAACGGTTGATGTAACGTTCGTATTCAACTGCCTTCTGACCGCATTCATCAACAACTGCCTGTTGTTGTGGTGTGAGGCCGTCGTAGATATCCTGATTGATGCAGAAGAACAGACAGTCATAAATTGCATCCCACATGGAACAGTAAGGCTGAACCTCCTGAACGCTTGCTGCGTCAATAGCAGGAAGTGGATTTTCCTCACCCTCAACCGTGTTCTGCTGAAGTGCTGTGTAAGTTTCTGACCAGTTCATGTTTGTGGCATCAGCACCCCATCTCTTGTAGCATTCCATCAGAAGGTTGGAACCTGCTACACGGACCTTCAGGTTCTTCATATCATCTACAGATTTGATTTCATGTTTGCTGTTTGTGATCTCGCGGAAACCGTTCTCTGCAATACCCATGCAGTGGAGTCCGTATTCGCCAAGGATTTCTTTCAGTTTTTCACCAGCTTCGCCATCGAATTTCGCATCTGCATCGTCGTAAGAATCATAGACGAATGGAAGAGAAACAACGTTGAAACGTGGATCAAATGCAGAGTAGATCAGGTTGGAGTGCATGGAGATCTGAACCGGGTCCCCATTCATCAGAGCCTGAATACCTTCGGACTGGTTGCCGTTTGTAAGCTGGTCAGCTGCATAAATATTGACTTTAACCTTTCCGCCTGTAGCTTTTTCCATCAGTTCACCGAACTTACGTCCGCCGTCAGCCCAGGTACTTGTCTCAGTAGTGGAGCATGCGAAGTTCCAGGTTGTTTCCGGCCAGTCCAGATTACTGTAATCTTCCACTGTGTTGAAGGAGTCCTTTGTGAAAAGATCAACCAGATCCTGGGCATCGTCATAGCCCTGGCTCTTCAGTTCGTTTACAAACCAGTCATCGATACCGTCAACTGCTTCTTTGAAGGAGTCGATGTCCATGTCTTCTTTTTCTGTGATTGTTACACCGTTCTGGCTTGCCCAGCGTTCTTTGATCTCGTCATCTCCGGAGCGGTTGATGTAACGCTCATATTCAACTGCTTTCTGTCCTGCCTCGTCAACAACTTCCTGCTGTTGTGGTGTGAGACTGTTGTAGATGTCTTCGTTGATACAGAAGAACAGGCAGTCATAAATTGCATCCCACATAGAGCAGTAAGGCTGAACCTCCTGAACACTTGCAGCGTCGATAGCGGGAAGCGGATTCTCCTGACCTTCTACTGTGTTCTGCTGAAGTGCTGTGTAAGTTTCAGACCAGTTCATGTTTGTGGCATCAGCGCCCCATCTCTTGTAGCATTCCATCAGAAGGTTGGAGCCTGCTACACGAACCTTCAGGTTCTTCATATCGTCTACAGATTTAATCTCATGTTTGCTGTTTGTGATTTCGCGGAAACCGTTCTCTGCAATACCCATGCAGTGGAGTCCGTACTCACTGAGGATTTCTTTCAGCTTTGCACCTGCTTCGCCATCGAATTTCGCATCTGCATCGTCATAAGAATCATAGACGAACGGAAGAGAAACAACGTTGAAACGTGGATCAAATGCAGAGTAGATCAGGTTGGAGTGCATGGAGATCTGAACCGGGTCCCCATTCATCAGAGCCTGAATACCTTCGGACTGGTTGCCGTTTGTAAGCTGGTCAGCAGCGTAAATGTTGACTTTGACTTTGCCACCTGTGGCTTTTTCCATCAGTTCACCGAACTTACGTCCGCCGTCAGCCCATGTACTTGTCTCAGTAGTGGAGCATGCGAAGTTCCAGGTCATTTCCGGCCAGTCAAGGTCGCTGTAATCTGCGATTGTGTCAAAGGAGTTATTGCCGTCTCCTGCCTCCTTGGAAGCTGTGTCAGAGGAAGCGGAGGACTGATCACCTGTGTAGGAGCCTTCTTTTGCAAGAGCTTTTGGAAGGAAAGTGGAGGTGATCGGGATGTATGTAACGATCAGAAGAACTGCAACGCAGGCTACGATCATTGGCACAACTGCCCTTGAGATCTCCTGCAGAGTAACTTCCAGACCTTTTTTGATCTTGATGCTGATTGCTACGAAAAGGTTTACGCCTACAGGAGGAGTTACCTGTCCGATTGCAAGGTTTACAGTTGCCATAACACCGAATGCTACTATATCGTATCCAAGAGCCTTACATACAGGAAGCATAATCGGGATGAAGATGTACATAGCGGAGTTTGCATCGATGAAGCATCCTGCGATCAGGAAGATGATATTTACAATCAGCAGGAAGGTAAACTGGTTATGTGCGATGCTTCCAAGTAAATTGGAGGCGGCATCTGCAATACCGAATTTGGTACATACAAAGGAGAACAGAGAGGCACTTGCTACGATGAGCATGATACCGCCGGTTGTCTTTGCTGAGTCTACCAGAATGTCAAACATATCGCGGAAGGAAACTTCGCGGTAGATGACCATACCTACGAAGAGTCCGTATACAACGGATACGGCTGCTGCTTCTGTTGGTGTGAAGATACCGCCGTAGATACCGCCCAGAATGATGACCGGCATCAGGAATCCCCAGAAAGCATCTTTAAAAGCGTCCCAGCGTTCTTTGCCTGAGGCTTTTTCTCTGGATGGTTTGATGTTGTGTTTCTTTGCTTCCAGCATTACTACGATTACCAGTGCCACGCCCATAAGAAGACCTGGTACGATACCTGCCATGAACATATCTGCGATGGATGTGCCTGTGATGGAGGCATATACAACGAAGGCGATACTTGGCGGGATGACAATGGCGATGGAGCTTGAGGTTGCCATCAGTGCTGTGGAGAATGGTGCGGAGAAACCGCCCTGTTCTACCATTGCAGGGATCAGTACGGCGCCAAGAGCTGCAACAGTTGCAGGGCCGGAACCGGAGATGGCGCCGAAGAAGCAGGCTACGATAACACATACGATGGCGATACCGCCTTTTTTGTGGCCTACGCAGGTATCAACGAATTTGATCAGTCGTTTGGAGATACCGGCTTTTGCCATGATGTTTCCTGACAGTACGAAGAATGGGATTGCCAGGAGCAGGAATTTGCTGATTCCTGAGTACATGTTGGTTGCTACGATCGTCAGGGATGTACCGGAGTAGAGGATTGCGCATACGGAGGAAAGTCCGAGGCAGATTCCGATGGGTACACCCAGGATCAGGAATATGAAGAAGGAGATAAATAAGATTGCACTGATCATTTATTTGGCCTCCTTTTTGTCTGTTGTGATTGTGTTCATGTTACTTTTTGTGCTGTTGTCGGTATTTTTGGCACTGTCGGTTTTGCAGCAGAAGTCCAGACAGAATTCAATGAAGTGAAGGATCATGCATCCTGCACCGATGGGTACGAAGGACCAGAAGATCCATTCAGGCCAGTTTAATACGAAGGTTCTTTTTCCATTCTGAAGCTGAGTGATTACCTTGTCCATTCCGTATTTGAAAAGGATGACGCTGAAGATGATGCTCAGGACTGTGATCAGGATCACGGATGGTTTCTTCAGTTTCTTTGGAAGACGGTCTGTGACCAGTGTCAGGCTGACCAGTTCTCCTTCGCGGCAGGCCAGTGCGGCTGCCAGCAGGGTGATGAGTACGAATACCGCTACTACAAGTTCTTCTGTGAAGGACCAGGAACGGTGGATGACTTTACGGGAAAATACGTTTCCCACAGTCAGCACCAGGATCAGCAGTGTGGAGATCACAAGGACGATCTTTTCTACTGCAGCCAGTGCGTTCATGATTTTTTTGTAGATTTTCATGCTCTCTACTCCTCTCAAAAAATTTGCTGCTGTTTTTCGGAATTTGGAGCAGATTCAAGGCAGATGGAATGTAATGGTTATAATATGTAATTAGTTACATTTTTCATCTGTGGTGAATTCTGTTGTCTGCGAAAAACAGAAGTGGTGTTTCGGTTTCAGATCGACAGCCTGGAAAAGAAAGTATGTCTCGTGTGTCAGGGCTTTTTTATGTTATAGGAATATTATGGAGTAATTTCCTATAACATAAAAAAAGTCCGCCCCACGCAGGGACGGACATATGATATTCCGTAACCACCCTGTTTCACCTTTGAAACAAGTACGATTCTGCAACGTACCGATATACGCGGCTCCTGTAACGGGGGGCGGCCGGGGAAGCTTACTGTAAATACGGCAATATCTGTGATGGCTGTATTCAAGGGTTCGGCTTTCCTTCTCGGGGATGATATTCGAAACAGGTCTGTCACTGCATTTCACCGGACTGCAGTTCTCTGAGGACAGGGGGGACTGTTTTTACTGGTTCCCTTCGTTGAATTTATGCGTTATAGGTTTAGCTGTTTAAAAAGCTAAAGCAATTTTAACGCTGTTTGTTTTGAAAGTCAAGAGGTTTTTGTAAGTATTTGGGGGAAGTTTGTTGGTGTGGGGCGTACACAGCGCAAGAGGGGACGCGCGAAGCAGCATCTCTCTGCAGGTTCAGTTCCGGGGGCTAAGTAACTCTAAGGTGGGGGAAATCCGCTAAAAGCATGAAGAAAAATGCAAAACTCGCTCCGTCGCAGACTCCGCTCAGACAGGTTGCTATTTTTCTTTATAACGCGGATTTCCCCCACCTAAGAGTTACTAAGCCCCCTCCAGATTCACCTGCAGAGAGATGCTGCTTCGCGCTGGCTATTGGCTGTGTAAGAGAAAATGGATGAGGTGGTGGGAACGGAGGGGTCAAGTGAAAAGAATCAGTTGTTACTCTTGACAATCGAATGATTTTCTGCGTATATTTTGGATAAGTAAAATTATGAAAATAAATGAGTAAAAGCTACAAAGATGAGCAGAAAGAGGTAAAGATCATGGATTTAAAGAATTATTCAACAGGGGTACAGCATATCGGGATTCCGACAAATGACATTGATAAAACTGTGGAGTTTTATCATAAACTTGGTTTTGAGACTGCATTTGAGACTGTAAATGAGGAAGCGAATGAGAAGGTTGTGTTTCTGAAGCTGGGAACTTTGGTTGTGGAGACTTATGAGAATCATGCGGCGAAGATGGAGCATGGGGCGATTGATCATGTTGCGCTTGATGTGAGAGACATTGAGGAGATTTTCCAGTATATTAATGAAGCTGGTTTAAACTCCACACAGGATACCATTCATTTCCTGCCATTCTGGGAAAATGGTGTAAAATTCTTTACCATTGAGGGTCCGAATAAGGAGAAAGTGGAATTCAGTCAGTATCTGTAAAACAGAAAAAGTTACGGAATATATCTGTATAATAAAATGAAGCAGTAAAGCCGATACATTGACTGGAAGCAGTGTGTCGGCTTTTTGGCTGTCCGGAATAGACCGCAGCAGTGAAAAACGGGAAAAATAAAGGGGCATTAAAGGGAAAAGAGAGATGAAAAATTTAAAGAAGTGGTATATTAATCTGTCGATACAGAGAAAAATTCTGTATTGTACGTTAGGGGTAGCATTGGTTGTTCTGTTGGCTGCCAGTGTTTCGCAGTATATGTCTGCATCTTCAATTGTGACAGAACAGACAAGGAAGCAGTCTGCGGGAGTGGTGAACGAGTTGTCGGTGAATTTGGATCATTATTTTGATATAGTGAGGAATTCATTTGAGTATATTGCAAATAACAATACGGTTCAGGAGGAATTGGAGTCTGATGAACCATATAAATCGGATGGCACAGAGCTGTATTCCTATTATTCAAGATCAGGGCAGATCAGAAGGCTGCTTTTGCAGGGATATACAAGTATTTATATGAATGATATCCAGCTGTATGGTTATAACGGAGCAAATCATCTGCTGGCAAATAATCATGAGATTAATGAAAATACCGCTCAGACATCCTGTGAACTGGCGGAGCAGGCAAAAGGACGCTGTATTTATTATAATGCTTCTGAGGAAGGTCTGATGTATATGGCAAAGCAGATCAAAGATTCTCTGACTATGAAGCCAGTGGGAATATTGAGAGCATCTATTAAGCTGAGCTATCTGAAAAAAATGACGATCACAGCCAGAGATTCTTTGGCTGCACATATTTTTCTTCTGGACAATGACAAAAATGTTCTGATAGAGAGTGCAGAGAATGATGCGACAATCAGTGACAGAAGCTGGATAGAAAAAATATCAGGCAACACAGGAGAATTTCTGTTTACTGCAGATGGACAGGGTTATGACTGTGTATATCAGAGAAGTTCTGACACAGGACTTACAGTTGTAGGAATGATTCCTATGAGTTTCTTGCAGAAAACAGCCAGAGGATTACAGAAAACGACAATCATGCTTATTCTGGCAAGTTTGATGTTGTGTATTTTTCTTGCTAATATTCTGGCAAAGGGAATCGCTGGTCCGATCAAGCGTACAAGTAAAGCAATGCAGCAGTTTGCGGAGGGTGACTTTTCTGTCCGTCTTCCGGAAGGAAGACGTGATGAGATTGGAGCCATGAATTCTGTTTTCAACCAGACGATAGAGAAAATAGAGCAGCTGATAAAACAGGTTGTGGAGATGGAAACAGTTAACAAAGATATTGAATTCCAGGCTTTACAGGCACAGATCAATCCGCATTTTCTTTATAATGTACTGGATACAATCAACTGGATGGCGCGAAAAAAAGGTGAGGATAATATTTGTCGTATGGTTACTTCTATCAGCAGTCTGATGCGTGCAAGTATCAGTAATAAAAGAAGTATGGTTTATATTCGTGAGGAAATAAAATATGTACAGGATTATCTTTACATACAGGAAACCAGATATGGAGATAAATTTACATCTTATATTGAAGTGGATGAGAGATTAAATGAATTAGAGATTCCGAAGATGATTATTCAGACACTGGTGGAAAATGCGGTAGTTCATGGTGTGGAAAATGCGACATGGGACTGTTTCCTTTATGTTTCAGGAGAAATTACAGATGGAATGGCAGTATTTACAGTAAAGGATGATGGAGTTGGAATGTCACAGGAGCAGTTGGAGAAACTGATGGGGACAGAGGAAGAGCCAGATCATGAAGCAGAGCGGACACATACTCATCTGGGAGTGTATGCGGTGAGAAAGAGACTGGATTATGTATATCAGAACAAGGCAAGGATGAGCATTACATCAGAACCGGGGAAGGGAACACAGGTAATACTGGAAATTCCGATGAACGGTAATGTCGGAGTTACTTACAGGAAATACGATGAAACTGTAAATGAAAATAACAAAAAAAGGGGAGACGAGAGATAATGGAATTGCAGGTAATGATATTAGATGATGAATATATTATTCTGGATGGTTTATGTTCGTTTCCATGGAGCGATTATGGATACCGTATATCCGCAACTGCAAGGAACGGATTGGAAGGGCTGGAGAAACTGGAGCAGGCGAAACCGGATCTGATCCTTACAGATGTGAAGATGCCGGGAATGGATGGACTGGATTTTGCAGAAAAAGCACATGAGATTTATCCCAATGCGGTTATAGTGATACTGACAGGATATGACAGTTTTGCCTACGCTCAGAAAGCAATCAGCATTGGTGTGGAAGAATATCTTCTCAAACCGGTGGACTATGATGAGTTAAAGGCAATGGCTGCCCGGATTGCAGGGGAAATTCATGCAAGGAAGGAAAAACAGCAGGAAATCCGGGATCTGAAGAAATATTTCAACAGGTCAGTTCCGCAGCTGAGATCCAAATTTGCGGGAAATCTTCTGTATGGAAGAATCCAGGGAAAAGGAGTTGTAAAAGAGCAGGCAGAATCTCTGAATCTGACAATAGAGAAATATATTGTGTGTGTAGGGCGAAAAGTTGTTGGAGAAAATAAAATCCATACAGGAGATAAATGGATAGAGGAAGTTGCATGCATCAATATTTTTGAGGAAATTTTTAATGATTTTGGAATTCATGTTTTGAGCGATTATAATACAGCAACTGCAGAATATAATTTTATTCTTTTGTTTGAAAAGGAAGAAGAAAACGCAGTATGTATGGAAAAAGCATTGCAGGCATGCAGTAAGATACAGGTAGAAGTAGAACGGTATCTGAAAGCACATATGAATTTTGGATTGAGCGATGTAGAAGTGGACGAATATCAGGCAAATGCACAGTACCGTAAGGCACAGACAGCATGCAGGCAATGTGTTTATCTGGGTACGAATATCATACTCAGATACGAAGATCTGCAATATAAAAAACAGACAGACTTTGTGATTACTTCCGGTGAAAAAACACATTTTATGATGACTTTGTTTCAGGACAGTTTTGAGAAAGCGGAGGATGAACTTCATCAGATGTTTCGAAACGCACCGGAAGATGTATCTCCGGTGAAATTTGCAGCAATGGATTTACTTTTGGGATGTATGAAATTTCCATATATCTGTGCAGTTGACAGTGAAATTCATAATAAAAACTGGAATCTTTCTGTGCTTCAGGATGGAATAA
Source organism: Blautia sp. Marseille-P2398 (assembly GCF_964240315.1). Classification (NCBI taxonomy): domain Bacteria; kingdom Bacillati; phylum Bacillota; class Clostridia; order Lachnospirales; family Lachnospiraceae; genus Blautia; species Blautia sp. Marseille-P2398. The sequence continues at coordinate 100,669 of NZ_CAXSTD010000011.1, read as the reverse complement.
AAAGAATCTGTCAGTGCGAGAACACAGAAGAGGTGTTGAATTGTCTGCTGAATCTGTTTGGAACGCTGATTAAACAGAATACAGAAGGAACTGATGAACGGAACCGGAAACTGGTTCAGAGTGTTCTTTCTTACATTGAGAAGAATTATTCAGGAGATTTATCTATGGATGATCTGACTGAGAAATTCCATGTAAGCAGAACCTATATCAGCCGCCTTCTTAAGAAATATGCCGGAAAGAGTTTTCTGGAATATCTGACAGATGTCCGGTTCCAACAGGTGGAGAAACTGATTGCAGATAATAAATATAAACAATATGAAATCGCAGAAATGGTAGGATACAAAGACTTTGGATATTACATAAAAGTATTCAAAAAGCGTTACGGTATTACACCCAATGAATTCAGGAAATATATATAAACAGCGAGGTTAACTGTATCAGGTAAGTCATTTAATCGAATCAGGCAAGTAGCGAGGCGGATGATTTTATCTGCCTGACGATAGAACAGGAGATTTGTGCACAGTATAAAATTTGTGCACAAATCTCCTATTTTTACTTTTATTTCCAATTGTTTATAAAAGGCAGAAAGACTAAAATAAAATCATCAAGAACGAGGAAACACAAATTAAAAGGAGGAAACAAGTAAATGAGGAAAATGAAAAAAGTGTTATCACTTGCCATGACGGCAGCTATGACAGCCAGTCTTCTGACAGGCATGGGAGCAGTTACAGCTTCTGCGAAGAAATCGGACGATGGAAAAAGAACGAAGATTACTGCTTTATTAAAAGGTACAGAGTCTACAGAACAGTATAAGACATTTGATTATCTTCTTAAAAATTTCTGTGATGAAAAAGGTCTGGATTATGAAATTGAACTTGTAAACGATATGCAGGATTATTTTACAAAACTCCAGATGTATATTAACAGTGATACACTTCCGGATATTTTTGGATGCCCGAACGGAACACTTTCTAAAGCATGCAAAGATATTGATGCACTGGTTAATGTGGGAGATGAACTTGAAAGAAACGGATATGATGAGAAATTAAATGGTGCGATCAGAGATTTCCTTACAGATGCAGACGACGGAAATCTGTATCTCTTCCCACAGGGATTGTACTGTGAGTATTTTATGTACAGAAAAGATATCTTTGAAAAAGCAGGAATCAAAGATGCTCCGACAACATGGGAAGAATTTGAAGAAGATTGCCAGAAAATTGCAGATCAGGGCGAGATTCCGGTTATTGTGGGAGGTTCTGATGCATGGCAGCTGATGAGATATCTTTCTTTCTCACCATGGAGAGTAACTGGTTCTGAATTTATTCAGGGTTATCAGGCTGGAACAGATTCTTTCAGTGACAATGAGTCTGCAAAATATGCAGTAAATCTTCTTTCTGATCTTGGAACAAAAGGTTATTTTGAACCAGGATTTGCAAGTGTAGATTTTACCTCTGCATGTAACTTATTCTTTGGTGGTTCCGGTGCAATCTTCTATACAGGCTCCGGACAGATCAGCCTTGCAGAAGAAATGTATGACAATGGTGAACTTGGATTCTTCCCTGTGCCGGATACAGAAGGAATGGACAATATGTCTACTAACATACCGGTTCATGCAGGTTTTGCGGAAGGATTTAATAAGGCAACATATGATGATACAATGCAGGAATTCTTCGATTATATGTGCGAAAACTTTACAGATGCATGCTACAATCAGGCACAGGTTTTCTCACCGTTTAATGAAGAACTTCCGGAAGGACTGCCACAGCTTTACTATGATACACAGCCAATGTTTGAAGATGCAGAAACAGCATGGACTTCCTGGGATGACAAACTGGATTCAGATGTAATGACTAAAATTGTTGATGAACAGCAGCAGCTTGCTCAGGGAATCATAAAACCGGATGAATTTATTAAGACCTGTGATTCTCTGGTAAAGAAATAAAAAAATTTAAGCAGTAGTCTGGAGACTGGCAAAATTTTTGTCAGTCTCTTTGAAAGAAAAGACATAAAACAATTTGATTTTCGGAAAGGAGGGAGCCTCGTGCAGAAAGCATTTGGAAAAAAATCAGTAATTTTCTTATTTATTTTTCCGGCATTTCTTATCTATACGGCATTTGTAATCGTGTCCATTGTATGGGCCGGATATTACAGCTTCTTTGACTGGAGCGGTGTTGGTGAAAAGGTATTTGTAGGCTTCAAAAATTACATTGAACTTCTTACACAGGATGATGTTTTCAGATCTACTGTATGGCATACACTGATTTATACAGTGATCAATGTTGCAATTCAGGTATTTGGAGGTTTATTATTTGCGATTCTCCTCAGTCGTATTAAAAAAGGAAGAGTTGCTTTACAGACTCTGTATTATATTCCGGTAGTTATCTCTTCTGTAGCGATTTGCCAGATTTTTACAAAGTTATTATCAGTAACTCCAACCGGTATTGTGAATCAGGTATTATCATTCATCGATCCATCTCTGAAACTGATGGAGTGGATTTCCAATCCTCAGATTTCACTGTATGTAACAGCTTTTGTAGAAGCATATAAATACCTGGGACTGTATATGGTTATCTTTTATGCAGCACTGATCGGTGTTCCGGATGAACTGGGAGAAGCAGCACTGATCGATGGAGCATCAACATGGCAGGAATATCTTTATGTAAGAATTCCTTATATTAAACCGGTTATCATTGCAAACTGTCTGCTGGTACTGAATGGTTCCCTGAGATCTTTCGAGTTCTCTTATCTGTTAACACATGGAGGACCGGGAAATGCTTCTGAACTTATGACAACTTATATGTATAAACAGGCGTTCAGCAGTATGAAATATGGTTACGGAAGTTCTGTAGCGATCATGATCGTAATCATCTGTATGGTAGTTGGAATGTTATTCCGCAAATTTACAGGAGGAGGGGATGACGAATGAAAAAGAAAAAAACAACCATTCCGAGCATCATTAAATGGGTTATCGCATTAATCCTTGTTGTGATGCAGGTTTATCCTTTCTTCTATGTATTTACTTCAAGTTTTAAGTCACTGGATGATTTCAGACAGTTACCGGCATATGCACTCCCGTCAAAATGGGTACTGACAAACTTTATCAATGTTTTTACAAAAAGCCATATGCTGACTTATTTTAAAAACAGTATCATTGTTTTGATCGGTGTACTGATTCCTCTGCTTTTATTTGCACTGATGGCCGGATTTGCATTAAGCAAAATTAAATTCAAAGGCAGAAAATTTGTCCTTAATTATTTCCTTCTTGGATTGATGCTTCCTATGCAGGTTGCACTGATTCCATTGTTTACTATTTTTAATAAGATGGGACTGATTAATACATACCCGGCAATTATTTTGCCACAGATTGCTTTTTCACTGTCTTATTCCATTCAGCTGTTTTATTCATTCAGCAAATTCTTCCCTGAAGAAATGCTGGAAGCAGCGATCATTGATGGATGTTCACCGATAGGATGTTTCTTTAAGATGGTGGTTCCGATGTCACTGAACTCTATTATCACAGTAGCAACCATGCAGGCAGTATTCTGCTGGAATGAGTATATTAATGCTTATACATTTACCAGATCTACAGATATGAAAACCATTACACTTGGTTTAAATGACTTCGTAGGAAGCATGGGACTGACAGACTGGGGTGGTACATTTGCAGCCATCACTGTAACAGTACTTCCGGTATTTATTTTCTACTTCTTCAGCAGCAAGAAGATGCTGGCAGGTATGACAGCAGGTGCAGTAAAAGGTTGATAATATGCAAGAATTACCTGATAACAGTAGTTTGATTTATGAGTAAATAACAGGCTTGCCGGAAAAGTACAAGCAGGCCTGTAAAGTGAAATAAAGTATAAAAAAGGAGATTAAGACTATGCAGAAATTATACTATCAGTTCCCGGGAACATGGTTTGGCGATTGCATGCCATTTGGACATGGAGATAAATTCTATTTATATCATCAGAGAGATACCAGAAAACCGGGACCATTTGGAGAACCATTTGGCTGGGATCTGGCAACAACTTCTGATTTTGTACATTACGAAGATAAAGGCGTGGCAATTCCGAGAGGAACAGATGAAGAACAGGATCAGTTCATCTTTGCAGGCAGTGTTTTCGAGGCAGAAGGACAGTATCATATTTTCTATACAGGCTATAACCGCGATTATCCGGCACTTGGAAAACCATCTCAGGTTCTGATGCATGCATACAGCGATGATCTTGTAACATGGCACAAAACTCAGGATGCACTTACCTTCACTCCACAGGAAGGCTATGACCCGGATGACTGGAGAGATCCATGGGTGATCCGCGATGAGGAAAATAATCAGTATCTGCTGATCCTTGGCGCAAGATTACAGGGACCAAAGACAAGACAGACAGGAAGAACTGTTAAATTCACATCCAAAGATCTGAAAAACTGGAAGTTTGAAGGAGATTTCTGGGCACCGGATCTCTATACTATGCATGAGATGCCGGACTTATTTAAGATTGGTGACTGGTGGTATCATATTGTGACAGAATACAGTGACAGAAGTAAAATGGTATACCGTATGAGCAAGAGTCTGGAAGGTCCATGGATCGCACCGAAAGATGATGCATTTGACGGCAGATCTTATTATGCAGGACGTACTTTTGAACTGAACGGACAGAGAATCCTCTTTGGCTGGGTTGCTACCAAGGATCAGGATGATGATGACAATAACTTCATCTGGGCAGGAACATTTATGGCACATGAGGTTTACCAGAGAGAAGATGGAACCCTTGGTGTAAGAATTCCGGAAACTGTATGGAATGCATTTGATAAAGAAGAAAAGACAGAAGATTTTGTAATTGATACTCCAACTAAGAGTACAGAAAAAGTAGTTGCAAAAGATACAGGAGATATCTTCAAATTCGAAGCAGATGTGGAATTCACAGAAGGAACTAGAACTTTCGGTGTGAGATTCTATGAAGATGAGGATAAAGCTGAGTCTTACCAGTTCGTATTTAATGTAACAGAAGACAGATATGTATTTGAGAAAAAACCAAACTGGCCATGGCCTGCAAACCAGAATATCGGACTGGAGAGACCGCTGGAACTGGTACCTGGTAAGAAATACAATATCAAAATGATCGTAGATGATACAATTGCTACAATCTATGTAGACGGTGTTGCATTAAATGCAAGAGCATATAAACGTCCGGGAGAAAGTCTGTCACTCTTTGCTTCTGAAGGAAGCCTGAAAGTAACTAACTGCAAGGTTACAACCGGATTAAAGAAATAGAGACAGACAGCAATTTAATCGATAAACCGCGGAGCAGTTATTCGGTGTAGAGTAACGTGACGAAGAGATTGCTGTAAATAAAAAAGTTGCTGTGCGTTTCAGTTATAGAAATGCACAGCAACTTTTTTGCCTTAGAGCGTGTCTGAAAAATCATTCCCGCAATCTGCACGCCCCACTTTGCGGGATATTTCACCCGAATTCAGTTGCTGTAGCCCGCTACGGCGCCATCATCCGGGCAAAATATCCCACAAATTGTGACGCACATCTTGCAGAAAGCCTTTTTCAGACACACTCTAAGTCGATTGGAAAAAACAGCTTTTTTTGCGTTTAATCTTCCAATTTGATTTTCTCTTTCAGAACCACACATCCGGCCATATCTCCGATAACGTTGACGCAGGTTGCGCCCATATCGCAGAGTGTATTAATGCTGATGTAAACGCCCATAACTCCTGCTGGCAGACCTGCCATGGTTGCGAGGGCTGCGAAGGATGCGATGGCACCGCCTGGGATTCCGGGAGTTCCTACTGACAGGAGTACGTTTGCCAGAAGGATTACGATCATCATGGAAATGCTTACGTTAATTCCGCATGCATTGGCGAAGAACATGATCATGAATGACATCAGGATGGATACGGCATCCATGTTTACAGTAGCGCCAAGAGGAATGGCGATACTTGTGATTTTGTTGGATACGCCCATTTCGTCTTCCATACGCTGTTTGCTGATGGGAATGGTTGCTGAACTGGAGCAGGTTCCGAATGCGTTCAGGGCTGCAGGAAGCATTGCTTTGAAGAATTTCACAGGGCTTTCTTTGCCGAGAAATTTTACGGAGCCGCCGTAAATGACCAGGGCAAATCCGAAAAATGCCACATACAGGATGATCAGCTGAGTTGCAAGTGAAATGATGGTTTCTGTACCGTTGGCTTCTACAACAGGAACGATAGTACAGAATACACCGATAGGTGTGAAGTACATAACTGTGCTGATTACTTTCAGGCAGACTTCGTTGCAGGAATCGATCACATTCAGAAGTGCTTTACCTTTTTCACCGATAGCGATAAGTGTGAAGCCTACGATGACTGCGAATACAAGTACCTGAAGCATATTTCCGTTTGCAAAAGCTGCAACCGGGTTGGATGGGATCAGGTTTTTGATGGTGTCCAGAATGCTGGTCATTTCAGTTGCCTGGATGTCGGAAGTTGCCATCTCGAATTTAACACCCTCACCGAGATGGATCAGTCGCGGGATGATCAGTCCTGCCAGGCTGGCAAGTGCTGTGGTGCACAGGAAAAAGATCATGGCACCGGCTGTGATCTTGCCGGTTGTGCGGGCATTACCGATGCTGGAGATACCCATGATAATGGAACAGAAGACCAGTGGAAAGATCATCATGTTCAGGGCATTCATGTAAATGCTTCCTATGAGGCTTGTGACGGTAAGAACCGGTTCGAAACGGTTTGCCAGAAACAGTCCGGTAATGATACCCAGGATCAGTCCGGTAAAGATTGCTGCGGTAATATGTTTTTTGTACCACGAATAGAATTTTTTCATTTGTTCCCTCCTCTTTATTTTCATTTCCTGTAGGCGTTTGCGAAACGCCACAAGCCGCATAAATACGGCATTTTTTGTTACCTATAAACAAATAACTCCTCACCGGATATGGTATAATAGAGTTGACTAAAAACTATAAACCTACATCCAAGAAAGGAGTTATTCTGATACTTATGATACCATATAAACAGCTTTCTTTGGCAGATATTTTTTCAGATTGCCATGAAAAATTTGAAAATGACAAACCTGCTTTTCTTTCTCTATTAGAAACCCATATCGATATTGATGAGTTAATTCCGATTTCTTTTAGAAATCATTTCTATGCATCGACGGGCAGAACCCGTAAATACCCTTTGCAAGCTTTTCTGTGGGCTTTGATTATTCAACGTATTTTCTCTATCCCTACGGATCAGCTTCTCCTGACTTTTCTCGCTTACTCAAAATCACTTCGGGAATTCTGTGGTTTTACTAAAGTCCCAGACGCTTCCAAAATCACCCGATTCAAACAGGATTTTTTAGATGACCTCCAGCTTGTTTTCGATAACCTTGTTGATGTTACCGAGCCTATCTGTCAGGCGATTGACTCTGCAAAAGCGGATATGACCATCTTTGATTCTTCCGGCATAGAAGCATTTGTTACCGAAAATAATCCCAAGTATGCTAACAGGATCATCAAACAGCTTAAGGCATACGCGAAAGCTCAGGGCTTTGATAAATCCTATGATCCTTATAAAGCTGCCTATGGTTCCATGCCTTCTCATGCTTCTGCTAATCCTGAGATTAAGCAGCTCTATATCAATGGGCATTTTTGCTATGTCTTCAAGTTCGGCATTGTCACTAACGGATTGGGCATCATCCGCCACATATCTTTTTATAACAAAAACTTTATGGCTTCACATCCTGATATCGTTGTCGAAAAGAAATCCGATTCCCCTGACGAAGATAAATGTGTTCATGATTCAAAGCTTTTAATCCCCACACTTAAGGACTTCTTTTCCAAGCATCCTTTGATTAATCCAAAAACCTTCCTGGGTGATGCTGCTTTCGATACCGCACAACTCTATAAGAGCCTTCTTACCGGTGACACTTTTGGTAATGACAAACATTTCTCGAAAGCTTATATTCCGCTGAATGCAAGATCCGGACTTGAAAATCTGGATTATTCCATCAATGAAGATGGTATTCCGTGTTGTCCCCATGATCCTTCTTTACAAATGAAGTACGAAGGCACTTCCAAACTTCACAGTGGAGTAACAAGATATAAATTTGTCTGTCCAAGAATGAAATGGATTTATGATAAATCAACTCAAAAATCCCATCGTCATTGTCTCTGTGACAACCCTTGTACTTCTTCTAAATGTGGGTGGATGGTCTACATCTACCCGGAAAAGGATCTTCGTGCTTATCCCGGAACGATCCGCGGCACCGAAAAATGGGATGATACCTATAAAATCAGGACTGTTGTCGAAAGAGATATCAACCACATCAAAGACAATCTCTGTCTTGCAGGACGCCGAACCCAAAATGAGAGGACTCTGCATGCTGATCTGATTCTTGCCGGGATCACACAACTTATTACTGTTGTTCTCGCAGATAAGATCAATCACCACGAATATATTCGAAGCATAAAACCACTCATAGCTTAGGACTTACCACTTTCATAAAGTCCATAGCTTATTAAAGTGCGCCTAACATGTGCGATTATCCATTTTTCATTCCACAAGTCGTGCTCTTCGCGAATTCTTCCTTGTTTTGGTTCAAGGTTACGAACGAGCACCGCGAGTTTCGCAATTACCTATTATTATATGGACTTATTCCGCAAATCCTTGCTGTTCCATTTCATGTTCTATTTTACCTTCATTTTCCTGACTTGCTGATACGAACAGGTGACGGAATACGAATCTGCAGAATGGTCCGACAACCAGGATCTGCAGTGGGTAGGCTATGATGAAGTTCAGGCAGATGGTCTGGAGCCAGATGAAGATGAGATTTGAAGTGATTCCTGAAGATTCGATGGTTCCAAGCAGGCTCATCAGCGGTACCATTGTGCAGACGGTGAAGGTCTGGATGCAGAGGATGATGAAGATCGGGCGGTCAGTTGGTTTGGCTACGCGGAACGCGAAATATTTGGATGTTTTGCTGGCGATGAAGAATGCGCAGAGGAATCCGATGAACCATTCCAGCGGAAAAGAATGCAGTGCGTGACTGAATGTAGCCGCCTGAAGTCCACCGGTGTGGATAGCGACGTTATAAACGCCCATGATAAAGATTATACAGCCGGATGTGATAAGGGTGAAAATAAATTCCTGAAATTTTGTTTTTGGCATAGTTAAGCCCTCCTCATAAAATAATAAAAAACTCCATATAAACGCAAAAATGCCGCCTACCCGTCTGACAATGGATAAGCGACATTTTTTGTCGTATTTATTCTATCAGTTATTGGGATTCTATGTCATGGGAATTTTGCACAAAATATAATCGTGAAATAATAGCTTTAGAGTCTTTTTGACAAAGGGATAGGAACGTTTATTCATGGATGAGTATAAAATAAAGTATAAATAGAAGTTACAAATTCACTTGACAACCGAATAATTTTCTGCGTATATTGTAAAAAAATGAGATATTAAGTGACTGAGAAGTCTGATTATGGTTACTGGTTATTGCGTTCTCAGTAACGGATTATGAAAAGCAGTCTGACATAACGAGCGACAAAAAGTCACAAGGATCAGCAGAAAGGGGCAAAAACTATGGATTTAAAGAACTACTCAACAGGGGTACAGCACATTGGAATTCCGACAAATGACATTGGTAAAACAGTAGAATTTTATCACAAATTAGGTTTTGAAACAGCATTTGAGACAGTAAATGAGGAAGCAAACGAGAAGGTTGTTTTCCTGAAACTGGGAACTCTGGTAGTGGAGACTTATGAGAACCATGCAGCGAAAATGGAGCATGGCGCGATCGATCATGTTGCACTTGACGTAAAAGATATTGAAGAGATTTTCCAGTATATCAATGAAGCTGGTTTAAATTCTACACAAGATACCATTCATTTCCTGCCATTCTGGGAAAATGGAGTGAAGTTCTTTACAATTGAAGGACCGAATAAGGAGAAGGTGGAATTTAGTCAGTATCTGTAAATAAAAAGGAAATAATCATTAAGGGTCGATACATTGACGGAAACAGTGTATCGGCTTTTTTGGTAATGTTGGATTAATAAGTGGGGGTGGTGCGAATGCGTAAAAAATATCATGAGCTGTCTTTGGCGAAAAAATTTTCTCTTACAAGTATTGGCTTCTTTTTTCTCACAATCCTTGTATTAACTGTATTGATTCAGTTTTTATACGAAAAATCAGTATTAAATATCACCAGCGAAAGCTATAAGGAAAAGTTTGAGATAGTGTCTGATAACAGTCAGAGTATATTAGAGAATTCGGGAAAGATAGCTAAGGTAATATTAACAGATGAAGCAATACAAAACTGGTTTTTACAGGATTCTGAGGAATCAGCAGATCAGTTAAAATATAAAATGCAGGTAGAGAAACGTCTGGATTATTTGGATGCATTGTATCCAGATAAACAGTATAGCAGTATTTCTGTTTTTGACTCATATGGACATATGGTAAATTCTAACAGTATTCGATCTGAGGCATCAAAATACGAACAGTTTTTTAACATAATAAAAGAGAATTATAACGTAAAATGGTTGGATTTATATGAAGTATCCCTGGGAGATTATGAGAAAAATGGAATTGGTTATATCAGATATTATAGAGATTACGATTCGGGACTTATTAAAGGATATGTTCTTATAGAATATCAGTCGCCACTTCTGATAAATAACTTTGCACATATCAGATATGGGGAGACAGGCAGTTATCTGATTGCTGATACAGATGGAAACAAAAAAATAGAAAATGATCAGGATGTATCAGGAAATATTTCGGAAGAAGAGTATTTTCAATGGGCTGAAGATAATAAAAAAGGAGGAAAAGTATTCAGGATTGACGGTAAAAGATATCTTGTGACAGCGTCAGTAATCCCTACACTGGATTGGCTTATGATTGGTCTGACACCAGTGAATGAACTTACAAAAGCCGGGAAAGCGATGACACAGATTATTTATGTAGTAGGAATTATTGCTGCTTTAATCAGCACATTTTTCAGCCTGAGGGTTTCTCACAGTGTAACAAAGCCTTTGATATATTTGACAGATACCATGAAAAAATTTGGAAAAGGAGATCTTTCTGTACGTGTTCCTGTATTGTATGAGGATGAAATTGGAATATTATCGGAAGAGTTTAATAAGATGTCTGAACAAATCAGGCAGCTGGTTGATCAGGTATATAGAGAGCAACGGGCAAAAAGAAAATCTGAGCTTGCAGCACTTCAGGCACAGATTAATCCACATTTCTTATATAATACATTGAATAGTGTAAGTTCGCTTATCAAAATGAATTGTCCGGATGAAGCATTTATCATGATTCAGGCGATTGGTACATTTTATAGAACTTCACTTAGCGATGGAAAAACATTAATACCGCTGGAACAGGAAATAACAAATATAGAGAATTATATAAAAATACAGAAAGTCAGATATGGAAATAAAATAGAATATGAGATTGATATAGAAAATGAAATTTTGCAGGAGTGGATTGTAAAACTGACACTTCAGCCATTGATAGAAAATTCTATATATCATGGTATAAAGGAAATGAGGGGAAAAGGAATTATCCGAATCAAAGGATGGAAAGAGAAGAATAAGGTTTTTATTCAGGTGTCAGATAATGGGCTTGGAATTCCAGAAGAAAAATTAGAAGAACTGTTTAGTAAAGATTACAGAGAAAAAGGCTCAGCATTTGGATTATTTAATATTCAACAAAGATTGCAGATTTATTTTGGAAAAGAATATGGTCTTACAGTAGAAAGTAAACTGAGTCAGGGAACGAAGGCAACAGTGTGCATTCCTGTAGATTTTAAGAGAGAAGAGGATAGAAAATGAGGGTATTCCTTGTAGATGATGAATTTTTGCAGAGAGCGTTAGTGAAAAAAACAGTTGACTGGAATAGTCTGGGTATGGAAATATGCGGAGAAGCAGAAGACGGAGAAGAAGCATTAAAGAAAATTTTGGAAGAAAAGCCGGATATTTTAATTATGGATATTAATATTCCATATATGAATGGAATTGAAATATCTAAAAAAGTAAAGGTTATTTTTCCAGAAATACAAGTAATTATATTGACCGCTTATGGTGAATTTGAATATGTAAGGGAGGCACTTTCTTTTGGAGCAGTCAGTTTTGTGCTGAAACCGTTGGACCCTGAAGAATTAACAAAAGAGCTTCAGAAGTGTAAAGAAAAACTGGAACATATTTATAGACAGAAATCTTCTGTAAAGAAAATGCAAAAGGATCAGTTTCTTTTAGAACAGCTTTCAGGTATGGTACCTTCTGAAAATCAGCAGAGTAAATGGGAGGAAATGAAGATTCCGTTTGATAAACCATTATCAGTGGCCTTGATTAGACCTGAAAATAAACAACAGAATAACAAAATGGCAGAAGAAATGGAAGAAATAATCCAGGATTATTTTCCGGTATATGAAATGATTTCTATGAACCAAGGATATGCTTTTATTCTATTTGGAGAAGAGAATATGGAATATCAGATTCAGCTTCTCTGTACTTATATGCAGGAAATTATGAATAGTAAAAGGAACTGGAATGGAGGAATCAGCAGGGTATTTTCAGACATCAGAGAATTGAAAGCGGCCTATCAGGAGGCATATTCTGCAGCCAGAAAAGGAAAAACAGAACAGAAAATTCTGATTTACGAGCCAGTAGATATGTTTCAATTTATACGATCATCGTTATATGATTCGGAAGTATTTTTGTATTATATCAGAAAAAATGAATATGAAATGCTTACAAAAGAGATAGGTGAAATGTTTATTCAAATGGAAGAACAGAATGTCCTTTCTGACACAGCAGTATATATATCTACGGATATTCTGATCCATATTTGTCTGTATATGTCTGAACTGGGAGTTGATTTTTCTTTAGTTGTGGAAAAAGAACAGAGACAATTAACAGGATTGCAGAATAATGGTGGAATTGAAGAAATTAGAAGTGTATTAATGTGTATATTGGAAAAATGCCGCATATGTGCAGCAGAAAATAAACTTCCTGCAACAAAGAAAAAAGTAAATGATGCAGCAGATTTTATTGATAGTAATTATAGTAGGATTGATATGAGCTTGAATCTGGTAGCAGATACAATTGGGGTGAATGCGAGTTATCTAAGTAATATATTTAAAAAAGAAAAAGGATGTTCATTAAGTAAGTATTTGACTCAGACACGTCTGGAACAGGCAAAGAAATATCTTACAGAGTATCCGGATAAAACACTTATAGAAATTGCAGAGTCAATAGGATACAGTGACGTTTATTATTTTAGCAAGAATTTTAAAAAGTATTATGGTATTTCTCCGTCTAAGTACCAGGAAGAGAGAAAAATGTAATTATCCAAAATATTTCCCAGACGTCCAAAGAATCTACATTCACGTAATAGCACAAAAATGGTAATCTTGTCTCATCAAAAGACAGGAGGTAAAAGGAAATGGCTGAAAAGGAAATTCCATTTCGACAAATTCATCTGGATTTTCACACCAGTGAAGCCATTGAGGGGGTCTGCTCAGAATTTGATGCGGAAGAGTTTGCCCAGACTCTTGCGGATGCGCACGTGAATTCTATTACTTTGTTTTCTTGTGGACATCACGGAAATTTATATTATGATTCCAAAATGTTTCCGGAAATGGTCCATCCTCATCTGGCACACAGAGATTTGTTGAGAGAACAGGCTGAAGCCTGCAGAAAACGAGGAATACAGGTAAACCTTTATACAACCATTCGCTGGAACAAGAGAATCGCAGATATGCATCCGGAATGGATCTGTATTGATGAAAACGGAGCACTTCAGGACTATAAGGGAAAGGGGTATTTTGAGGCTGGTTTTTATAAAAACCTTTGTGTAAATACACCGTATCGTGATTTCCTGAAAAAGCAGTTCGGAGAAGTTCTGGAAACGATTCCGGGAGATGGAGTATGGTATGATGCAGCTTTTATGAATGAATGCTGCTGTCCATCCTGCCAGAAACTTATGCGGGAAAAAGGTCTGAATCCTGCAAAAAAGGAAGACCGTCAGGAATTTGCAAGGTGGACTTATTATGATATGGTCGAAGATCTGACCGCATTTGCAAAAAAATATAATCCAGATTTTCATGTCTGCTATAACAAAGGACATGTTGGATGTCTCGATAAACCAGTGATAAAGGATTATTCGTATTTTTCTTTTGAATCTCTTCCGGGAGTAGAATGGGGATATCTTGATTTTCCTGTTTCTGCTAAATATATGAGGAATTTTGGAAAAGAGTGTCTTGGACTGACAAGCAGATTCCACACAGAATGGGGCGATTTTCATGCATTTCGTAATGAGGCAGCTATGGAATATGAAGTATTTTCCATGCTTTCCCATGGATGCAAATGTACGATTGGTGACCAGATGGATTACTGGGGAAAATTGAATAAGGATATGTATCAGCAGATCGGAAGGGTTTATAAATCTGTAGAAGAAAAAGAACCCTGGTGTGAGAATGCAAAACCAGTATCTGAAATTGGTGTTTTTACAGCAGAAGAATTTTATGCTACAGGCGTAGCAGGACAGATTCCAGGTGCATCTGAAGGTGTGGCAAGACTTCTGATGGAATATGGATATCAGTTTGATTTTATTGACAGTACTTCTGATTTTGGAAAATACAGGTTGTTAATTTTACCGGATGTAATTCCTGTAGATGAAATATTAGGCCGGAAACTGAGTGCTTATATAAATGCAGGAGGCAAATTACTGGCAAGTTATCAGTCTGGTCTTGACAAAGATCACCAGAAATTTATGATCTCAGAACTGGCAGTAAAATATCTTGGAGATGCACCATATAGTCCGGATTTTATATGGCCGAAAGAACATCTGGCAAAGGGTCTTGCAGATGCAGAACATGTAATGTATGACAAAGGAACACTTGTAGAAGCGACAGATGAGGCTCAGTTTGTCCAGAAAGTAATCCCGCCGGTATTTAATCGTACATATGAACATTTTTGTTCTCATCTTCATTCTCCATCAGGAAGAAAAGAAGTATATCCTGGTATTGTGGAAACAGAAAATACAGCGTATTTTATTCATCCGATTTTTACAACATATCAGAACTGGGCACCTGCATGGTATAAAAAGATCCTGAGAAATGAATTAGACAGAATGCTTCCGAAGCCGCTGATTCAGCATAATGGACCATCAACAACACAAGTTACAGTGTTAGATCAGGAACAAGAGAACAGAAGAATTGTACATGTACTTCATTATGTACCGGTGAAGAAATGTAAAAATCTTGAGATTGTTGATGATATTATTCCTTTATATAATCTTAAGATTACTATGACAGAAGAACGTGAAGTAGAGAAAATTTATACAATACCCGATAAACAGGAAGTTCCATTTGTACAGGATGGAAAAAAACTTGAATTTACTCTAAAAGAGATTAAGGGACATCAGATGACTGCTGTTTGTTACAAAAATTAGTAAGGAAAAGAGGAGGTTTTTATATGAAGACAGGGAAAAAAGTTTTAGGGGCTGTATTAGCGGCAGCAATGGCATTATCATCTATTACACCGGTATTTGCAGCAGATAAAGTTAAGATTACATTTATGAGCCGTGACAGTGGTGATACACCTATGGCAAAGGTTTATGAAGACCAGATTGCAGCATTTATGGAAGAAAATCCTGATATTGAAGTTCAGAACGATTCTGTTTATGAGGAATCTGCTTATAACAATAAACTGAAAGTTGCATTATCTACAGGAGAAACACCAAATATCTTTTATTATCCGGCAATTGCCGGCCTGAAAGAATGGGCACAGAATGGAGTTCTGTTGGATCTGACAGATTCACTTAACGAAGATGAAGAATGGAAGAACACGTTCCTGGATGGAGCATTAGATACATATGATCTGAGTGCTTATGGAGTGGATGGAATCTATGCATTGCCAAATGAACTGAATGTGGATGCTATTTTCTACAATAAGGCTTTATTTGAAAAAGCCGGTATTGAGAAAACTCCAGAAACAATGGATGAACTGTATGAGGATATTGATAAGCTGGTTGCTGCCGGAATTACTCCGTTTGGAGTAGGCGGAAAGAATACCTGGGTTATGGGACATATCTTTAATAATATTCTTGCTAAAAGAATCGGAAGAGATGGCATTATAAAATTGGGTACTGGCGAGAAAAAATGGACGGATGATGATGTAGTAGAATGCCTGCAGATTACAAAAGATTTAAAAGATAAAGGTGCTTTTGCAGAGGGATTTGAAGGAATGGATTATAATACTCAGATGAATCAGTTCCTCACCGGAGAAGTAGCAATGATTTCTCACAGCAGCCCTATCATTCCTGAAATGTTTAATTCTGAATCAGAAATTTTGGATGATATTTCATTCTTTGCATTCCCATACTTTGAAGATAAACCAGAGTATAAAGATACACATGTAGTATATACTTCCGGATGGATGCTTTCAGGAACTATGAGTGATGAGGAAAAAGAGGCAACTCTAAAACTGGTGAAATATATGACATCTAAAGAGTCTATTCAGGAACGTATGAATGCAGCGATGAGAGTTGCTCCATATAAAGATATTGATGCACCGGAAGACGCACCGCAGATTTTCAAAGATATGGTTGAATATACAGGTACTATTACAGATTCTGTAGGAGAATATTTTGACTATGATACCTGCTCTACATTAGTAGATACTTCAAGAAATGGAATTTTGAACATGATGCTGTCTGATTCCGCTGAGAATACAGCACAGACTATTCAGGCAGATATTGATGCAAACCGTCCACAGAGCTGACAGATAAAGCAAAAGGAAGGGGGGAGAGCACCCTTCCTTTTGTTTACTCAAAAATAGAAAAGAGGAGGGGTTATTTTGGAAAAAATAAGGAAAAATAAGAAAGTTATTGCGGTATTTTTGATACCTGCAGTATTGATCTATCTTTGTTTTGAATTGATACCTGTAGTTATGTCTGTCTATTTTTCATTTAATGACTGGCCTGGGCTTCAGGCGGTGCCGCTTAAATTTGTAGGATTTAAGAATTATAGTAATCTGTTCCATAATGCAGTTTTTCTTAAGTCGTTGCAGAATGTTCTTATTTACGTTGTTGTAAGTGTTATTTTGCAGGTTCCTATTGGATTTGGACTTGGATTACTGATCCATCATTTCAAAAAAGGACAGAGATTTTTTAAAGCTGCATTTTTTATTCCTATGATTTTATCAGTGACAGCAGTAGCATTGTTATGGAATTTTATTTATTTTCCTACTGACAAGGGAATTCTGAATAGTCTTCTTATTAAAATTGGACTTGGAAATTATATTCAGCAGTGGCTGGTTAATCCTAAAACTTCTTTGATATGTCTGATTGTTGTCAGTACATGGACCAGTGTAGGATATTATATGATCATTTGTTTGGCTGGTCTTACTTCTATACCGGATTCTGTTTTGGAAGCAGGAGAATTAGATGGAGCAACTGGCTGGAAAAAGATTTGGAATCTTTATATTCCAATGCTTTGGGAACCATTAAAAATGTCTACGATCATGGTAATCACTGGAGTATTAAAGATTTTTGATACTGTATACATTCTGACACCTACAGGAGGAACCAGTAACTGTACTATTGTACCAGCACTTTTAATGTATAATGAAGCTTATAGATATGGTCATTATGGAACTGGAAGTGCGATTGCTACGGTCATCTTTGTATTAAGTGCTGCTGTTTCTATTTTTAGTTTGAAACTTATGAATCAGAAAGAATCCATAGAATATTAGGGGGGATAGATCATGAAAACAAAAAAACATTCCGCAGGGTATTATATAGGATTTCTGATATTTATTATAGTTGCTTTGATCAATATTTATCCGATGGTATTTTCAATCTTCTGTTCTTTTAAAGGAAATTTGGAAATATTTTCATCATTTACTGCTTTACCTAAGAAATTACGGATAGAAAATTATTTAACTGCATGGAATGTGGGAAATATAGGAAGATATTTTTTGAATACAATTATTCTTGCAGTTGGAACTCTTGCGATATCAGGTCTTTTTGGAGCAATGGCATCGTATGTTCTGGCAAAATTTAAGTTTCGCGGAAAATCAAAAATATATTTACTGTTTATTTCAGGAATGATGATTCCTATTCAGGCGGTATTAATTCCGTTGTCTTATATTTTTGGAAAACTTGGAATTATGAATAATTATCCGGTATTGATTTTGCTTTATGCGGCGTTTTGTTTTCCAATGACAATTTTGATTCTTACTGGATTTATGAATGGAATTCCGACAGAATTAGAAGAAGCGATGGTAATTGATGGAGCAAATATTTATCAAGTATTTTTTAAGATGATTTTGCCACTGTCAGTTCCGGGAATTGTAAGTGTTTCAATTTTTAATTTTATACAGGTATGGAATAACCTGTTGTTTCCTCTTATTTTTATTTCTGATAAAGATAAAGGTACTATTTCTATGGGACTTCTTGCATTCTTTGGAGAATACAGTACAGATTATAGTTCCAGCATGGCAGGAATTTGTCTTACAACCATTCCGGTAATTATTGCGTATATTTTCTTCCAGGAAAAAATAGAGAATGGTTTAATGAGCGGAGCTGTTAAAGGGTGATAAAAAAGTTGTTGTACTTTTCATTTCCAATATGAAAAGATACAACAACTTTTTTGTATTCCTTATGTATTAATCCTCAAGCTTAATTTTCTCTTTCAGAACTACACAGCCTGCCATATCGCCAATAACGTTAACGCAGGTAGCACCCATATCGCAGAGTGTATTGATACTGATATAAACACCCATAACACCTGCCGGCAGACCTGCCATGGTTGCAAGGGCTGCGAAGGATGCGATGGCACCGCCCGGGATTCCCGGGGTTCCTACTGACAGGAGTACGTTTGCCAGAAGGATTATGATCATCATGGAAATGCTTACGTTAATTCCGCATGCATTGGCGAAGAACATGATCATGAATGACATCAGGATGGATACGGCATCCATGTTTACAGTAGCGCCAAGAGGAATGGCAATACTTGTGATCTTGTTGGATACGCCCATTTCGTCTTCCATACGCTGTTTACTGATCGGAATGGTCGCTGAACTGGAACAGGTTCCGAATGCGTTCAGAGCTGCAGGAAGCATTGCTTTGAAGAATTTCACAGGGCTTTCTTTGCCGATGAATTTCACGGAGCCGCCGTAAATGACCAGGGCAAATCCGAAGAATGCCACATACAGGATGATCAGCTGAGTTGCCAGTGAAATGATGGTTTCTGTACCGTTGGCTTCTACAACAGGAACGATAGTACAGAATACACCGATAGGTGTGAAGTACATAACTGTGCTGATGACTTTCAGACAGACTTCGTTACAGGAATCGATGACTTTCAGAAGTGCAGTACCCTTTTCGCCGATAGCGATAAGTGTGAAGCCTACGATGACTGCGAATACAAGTACCTGAAGCATATTTCCGTTTGTGAAAGCTGCAACCGGATTGGATGGGATCAGGTTTTTGATGGTGTCCAGAATGCTGGTCATCTCAGTTGCCTGGATGTCGGAAGTTGCCATCTCGAATTTAACACCCTCACCGAGATGGATCAGCCGCGGGATGATCAGTCCTGCCAGGCTGGCAAGTGCTGTGGTGCACAGGAAAAAGATCATGGCGCCGGCTGTGATCTTGCCGGTTGTGCGGGCATTACCGATGCTGGAGATACCCATGATAATGGAACAGAAGACCAGTGGAAAGATCATCATGTTCAGGGCATTCATGTAAATGCTTCCGATAAGGCTTGTGATGGCAAGTACCGGTTCGAAACGGTTTGCCAGAAACAGACCGGTAATGATACCCAGGATCAGTCCGGTAAAGATTGCTGCGGTAATATGTTTTTTATACCACGAATAGAATTTTTTCATTTGTTCCCTCCTCTTTATTTTCATTTCCTGATACCCGAAGGACTATATTGGCAGACGGATTGAGTGATGCGCAAATCTGGTAAAATTTCTGCGGTCTATAACTGTGATAAGATACCGGGTTCAGGAAAAATAGCACGACACTACTTTACCACAATAATGTGTGAATTACAATATTTCCCGCTGTTTTCTTATTTGAGTGGGAGTGTTTCCGAAGTGCTCAAGGAACATCCTGCGAAATAGTTTGTAATTGATAAAGCCATGCCGCTCCAAATTGTAACACAGAAAAACAGGCATCGATGATACAGATATCGAAGCCTGTTTTTCTGCGTTGCCGGAAATTATTTTGTAATATTCCTGTGACATAAAAAGTCCTATGCAGGCTATTATGATTGTCAGGTGCGGGTGAAGAGGGTATAATAGTTGTAATTATTTAACCAAATCAAGGAAGTCCCTGCTTCAATTGTAAAGAGCAATAAGTAGTGGGTGGGGATTTACTTGTATCAGAAGGAGTGTTTATATGAAACCAACTATTTTATTAATAAATTTTCAGGATCAGCAGAAGCTTCGCAAGTTAAAGATGGCGTTGCTGCCTTTTAAGCTTCGGATTAAAACCATAGAACCCCAGGACTATAGTCAGCCAATCGGATATCTGGCAGGAGTGAAAGAGGTTTCTCAGGTGCAGATTCCATCAGCGCTGATACCTCAGGAGCAGATGGAGAAGGAAATGCTGATTCTTGCAGGAATCACGGGGAATCTGTTTGACCAGGTGCTCTATACCTTGCGGAAAGCAGGTACACCTGTGGATTATAAGGCGGTTCTGACGGAGCATAATCAAAACTGGAACTGTATGCAGCTTTATAAAGAACTGGAGAAAGAACATAATATGTATCACCCGTCTTAAATAATAGAAATAGTTGGAGGTTTTGGCTATGAAGGTTGTAGTTGCAGTTGATTCATTTAAGGGAAGTATGACTTCCATGGAAGCAGGAATGGCTGTCAAAGCAGGTATTCTTGCAGCAAAAAAGGACGCAGAAGTGATCGTAAAACCTCTGGCTGACGGTGGAGAGGGAACTACGGATGCGCTGATCGAAGGTCTGAAGGGAGAACGTGTGGATGTGACAGTTACAGGTCCTTATCATGAGCCGGTTCAGGCATATTATGGATATCTCAGGGAAAGTAATACCGCAGTTATGGAAATGGCAACAGCAGCAGGTATCACACTTTCAGATAAGAAGGATCCTATGACAGCTACCACCTGTGGTGTGGGAGAGCTGATTCTTCATGCGATCAGCAGGGGGATCCGCAATTTCATTATCGGTATTGGTGGAAGTGCCACTAATGACGGCGGAGTGGGTATGCTGAAAGCACTTGGCTACAGATTTCTGGATGAAAAGGGAGAGGACGCCGGAGAAGGCGGACAGGCACTTGCCAGGATTGCATCTGTAGAAATTTCAGACAAAAAGGAATTTCTTTCCCAGTGTAATTTCAGGATTGCCTGTGATGTGACTAATCCTCTCTGCGGCTCTCAGGGAGCTACCTATATCTATGGACCGCAGAAAGGAGTTACCCCCGATATGCTTCCGGTTCTGGATGCAGGCATGAAAAATTATGCAGAGGTTACTGCCAAAGTGATCGGCAAAGACAATCAGAATGCGGCAGGTGCAGGTGCGGCAGGCGGACTTGGATTTGCATTCCTGAATTATATGGACGGAGAACTGACACCGGGAATACAGCTTATTCTGGATGCTGTCCATATAGAGGATGAGATGAAGGATGCAGATGTGGTTGTAACAGGCGAAGGCTGTCTGGATCATCAGACTGCCATGGGGAAAGCCCCGGTTGGTGTTGCAAAGCTTGGTAAGAAATATGGTGCAAAAACCATTGCATTTGCAGGAAGCGTTACGAAGGAGGCAGTTGCCTGCAATGAAGCAGGGATAGATGCTTTCTTTCCAATTGTACGCGGAATTTCCACGCTGGAAGAAGCAATGGATCCGGACACTGCAAAAGCAAATATGGCTGCAACTGCAGAGCAGGTATTCAGACTGTTGTAATTATTTTTTATAAAAAATCTTCTGAAGCAGATAGGAAATCGATTTGATATGTCTGCACAGGAGATTTTTGTTTGCAGAAATTGCAATGTTGAGAAACTTCAGATGATATAGTAAAATTATTACAGCCAGAGAAAATACTTTGAAAAAAGTTGATTAAAAGATCTAAGGATATGTAAGGGAGAGACAATATGACACTAACACAGATGAATTATATCATCACAATTTCCGAAACTGGTTCATTAAATAAAGCTGCGGAGGCGTTGTATATTTCCCAGCCTTCTCTGACCAATGCAGTGAAGGAACTGGAGAAAGAGCTTGGAATCATTATATTCAACCGCAGCGGCCGTGGTGTGACACTGACCAATGACGGGACAGAATTTCTGATGTATGCCCGTCAGATATATGGACAGTATGAGAGTGTGGTTGAGAAATACAGTGAGGGTGGTTCCTATAAGAAGAAATTCGGCGTTTCCACCCAGCATTATTCTTTTGCAGTGAAAGCATTCGTGGATATGGTGCAGAAGTTTGATGTGTCGGAATATGAATTTGCCATCAGGGAGACAAAGACTGCAGATGTGATCAGTGACGTCAGCGCCATGAAAAGCGAGGTGGGAGTACTTTATCTCAGTGATTTCAACAGAAAGGCACTGCTAAAGCTTCTCCACTCTGCGAATCTGGAGTTTCATCATTTGATTGACTGTCAGGCATATGTATATTTGTGGAAAAATCATCCACTGGCAAATGAGAAATCTATCAGCTACAGCCAGCTGGCAAAATACCCTTGTCTGTCCTTCGAACAGGGAGATAAGAGCAGTTTTTATCTGTCAGAGGAGATTCTGTCTACCAATGAATATTCCAGAACAGTCAAGGCTTCGGATCGGGCGACTATGCTGAATCTGATGGTAGGACTCAATGGCTATACCCTGTGTTCAGGGATTATCTGTGAGGAGCTTAATGGCAGTGATTATCTGGCAATTCCCTTCGAAGGGGATGAGCAGAACCAGAACAGCGACATGGAGATCGGCTATATTACCAGAAAGAATTCAATCCTCAGTAAGGTGGGGAATCTGTATGTCTCTTCATTGAAGAAATACCTGGAGCAGAATACTGTTTCTGTGGAGTAATATAACCTGTATATAATCTCACATATCTTTCCGTATATTCTGCTTCCTGTATTTCTGCGGGCTGCAGCCCTTTACTCTGGAGAATACCTTGGCATAGTAGTTGGAGTCTGTGAAGCCGGATTTCTGGGCGACTTCCATGATGCTGTCGTCGGAGCTGAGGAGAAATTCAAGGCTCCGTTCCACCCGGTATTCCTGCAGAAATGTAAACAGGGATACGTTCATGTATCTCTTGAATAACCGGCTGCATTCGCTCTCGCAGAGGTGGATTTCCTCTGCGATATCTTTCATCTGGATTTTATTCATGTAATTGTGTTCCAGATAATCCATGATCTCACGCATACGGTTGCGTTCCAGTTTGCTGTGTTCCGTATAGGGGAGGTTCTCCGGAAGATTCTGCAGCATACAGCGCCACAGCTTTTGCAGAGTTCCGGTGATATCCAGTTCGTAAAATTCTCTTTTCTCTTCATACAGAGTTATGATTTCTCTTACATATTCGGAAAAAACTTCATGCCAGGGCTGCGAATAGTCAATGTAGACTGCAGGAAGGGAGAAATTGTGTAAAAATGGCTCCACATATTTCCTGCGCAGGATACTTCCGTAGGAACCATAGATAATCTTTGGCAGAAAAGTGATGGAAACATATTTGCCGTCTTTCATATCTTCCATGAAGCCTGCGTGGAGTACATTGGCATTTCCCAGAAGGATATCTCCTGCTTTCATGTGGTAAGTACACTGGTTTACTTTATAGAGAATCTGTCCATCCAGGACAAGGGTGATTTCTATCTCAGGATGCCAGTGCCAGAGAAAGGAGCCGGATTTGTAGCCGGAAAGTTTCTCGTAGCTTACCAGCAGCGGAAATTCATCACTGCCATGTTTCTTCAGTTCTTTCTGTGAGCCGTCGGTTATGATCTCTGCCATTATATATGCGTCCTCCATTGAGAATATATGATGATCTTTAATTATCCTATCTTATAGCAATTCCGGAAAATATTGCAGACAACCTGCTGCATCAGAGAAAGACTGTTATGCGAAATTGCTGTTGATGACTTATATAATATATTGTACACTTATATAGATATAAACGCAAGATTTTACTATTTTCCCCTTAGATTATCAAGGAATTTTATGACACAGCAGGGTATACTTTAATTCAAGAGTGTAGCTGATAAGGCTGCTCCCAAACTTTCATACATATATTCCCGTCTGCCGCTGGTTTTCACACCTGCACTGCCACTGTAAATCGTGAAAATTGTCAGTACATAGTACTCATAAAACTATGTATCAGCGGTCAGACCGGAAAAATGAACGGAGGATTTTTACAATGAATATTCCAAATAAAAATGAATTGACACGTATTTACGGCGAAGCAGAGAAATCAGCAGCACGTTTTCAGGCTGTAGCTGATCATTTCGCAGAAATTTACCATCATGATATAGCAGAATTTTTTACAGCACCGGGAAGAACAGAGATCATCGGAAACCATACAGATCATAATGGCGGTCGCGTAATCGCAGGCAGTATTGACATGGATACCATCGGTGCAGCTTACCCGAACAACAGCAGTGTTATCCGTATCACAAGTGAAGGATATGATAAGGAAGTTGTCGTAGACATCAATGATCTTGCCAGCGTACCGAAGGCTCAGGGAACTGTATCTCTGGTAGCAGGTATGGTGGAAGCTATTCAGAAATTCGGTTTTAAAGTAGCCGGTTTTGATGCTTATGTGACCACAAATGTAATCCGCGCAGCAGGTGTAAGCTCTTCTGCATCTTTCGAAATGCTGGTATGTTCCATCATTAATTATTTCTTTAATGATGGTGCAATGACATACATCAACTATGCAAAAGCAGGACAGTATGCTGAGAATGTTTACTGGCTGAAGGCTTCCGGATTAATGGATCAGCTTGCATGTGCAGTTGGCGGACCGATCCTTCTGGACTTCTCAGACAGAGAGAATCCAAAATATGAGAAAGTAAACTTCTCTTTCCATGATTATGATCATCATCTTGTAATCGTTAATACAGGAAAAGGTCATGCTGATTTAAGTGAAGAATACTCTGAGATTCCTATGGAAATGAAAGAAGCAGCCAAGGCAGCAGGAGCAGAGCTTCTCTGTGAGACAACTCTTGACAAAGTGCTTGCAAATATGGATAAGATCGATAATGACAGAGCAATCTTAAGAGCGATTCATTTCTTCAAAGAGAACGAACGTGTAGAGAGAGCTGCAAAAGCAGTTGAAGAGAAAGATGGTGAGACTGTACTGAAGCTACTCAGTGAATCAGGAGAATCTTCCTGGGAATTACTTCAGAACTGCTATCCGATCAAAGCATATACAGAGCAGAAGATTTCTGTTGCGCTTGCTCTTACAGATCTCTTCCTTGAGAAACTGGGCAAAGGTATCTGCCGTATCCATGGAGGCGGATTTGCCGGTGTTATCATGTGCGTAGTGCCGGAAGAAGAAACAGAGAACTATGTTTCCTATATTTCTGAATTTGCCGGAAAAGAGAACGTATATCCAATGAATATCCGCGCAGTAGGTGCAGTACATATTGAAAAGTAAATATGCCGTAAAAGGTGTTACTGAACATAAAATTATGAGCAGCCAGCGAAGCGGATTGTGAATATCTGTTTGACAAATATTGAGTTAAATGTTATCAGGAAAAACAGGCAGCAGTAAGGTGGATTGGATTGACATACACTTTACTGCTGTTTTTTTGATGGAAGTTTCCTGTTTTGCTTTTCAATGCAAAATTCCTGTATTATAATTGTGATAATGTATAATTATGATAAGGATATATGGTGATTTTTTGTAGATAATGCATTTTGTATCTGTTTATCAGAATGTGAAATTTACAGGAATTGCTACAGAATTATCAGGTATCTAACCGAATAAACTGCGGAGCAGTTATTCGATGTAGAGCCGCATAACAAAGCGGATGATTTTTATCCGCTTGACATGAGGGGGAAGGAATAATGAAAAAAAGGTGGACAATGCGGAGGGCACTGCTTGTTCTGTGCATTGCAAGTGTAGTGTTCGCACTTCTTCTGCAGACATTTCTGTTTCATCAGTCTCTGCGCAGACAGATTCGGGCAGAGAGCATTTCAGATCATGAGATTTCTCTGAATAAAATGCAGACAGATCTGTCTAATTTTATCCACACAATACGAGGGGAAATGCTTGCAATCTACAGTGAGCAGGATCTTATCGCAGCTATGCGTGAAGCTGCGGAAAAAGATACAGACATGAAGGATTATTACTGGAGAAGCTGGTATTTTGCAAGGAAGCGTTTTACAAAGGAGGATCAGCTTCTTGCCATGTATCTTTATGATACAAAGGATCATCTGATCAGCAGCTACCGCTACAATTCAGTTACATATCCCAAAGATATTTACAAGGCAGAGTATGATGATAATTCAGAACGGGTTTATGATTATGTGCATGGAAAACGTACAGATCTGATGATTTCCGGATATCACAATTCTGCCGCAAAGAAAGATATTGTGCGATTTGTGCTGAAACTGCATAATTATGATGCAGACAGGAATGCCCTGGGGTATCTGGTCTGTGATATTAACAGTGCGGCACTTACTTCTATTATGGCTAAATATGTAGATGTAGAGCAGGTATGTCTGTGGCTGCAGCCATTAAATGACCGGGTGATCGCAATGACCGGGGAGGCTTCAGAGAGTCAGTGCAGAATCCAGAAACAGCTTGCAAAGGTTGTACAAAGTCATTATAAATCCGGTGAACTGGAACAGGAGTATGATGGGAATTATCTGATCCAGGTGTCTCAGGAGAATTATAATCTGGAGGCATTTGTGCTTGTCTCACAGTCTCTTCTCACTGCAACGCAGAAGACACTGATCCGAACACTTCTTATTATAATGGGAGCCATGATCCTTGCAATTATGGTGATCGTATTGTTTGTGTCTCAGTGGATGACAAAGCCTGTAGAAGAGATGAGCAGCACTATCACGCGGATCAAGGACGGAGAAACCCAGCTTCGGGTGCAGCCCGTAGGATGGTCCCAGGAGCTGACTACGCTGGGTACGGAATTTAATGAAATGCTTGACCGTATGCAGGTCATGGCGCAGGAAGAACTGCAGCATAAAATGTTGGTAGAGCGGACGGAATACAAAATGCTGCAGGCGCAGATCAATCCCCATTTCCTCTATAATACACTGGATACCATGAGCGGGATTGCCAATGCTCAGAACTGTCCGATGGTAAGCGGTATGTGTCATTCACTGTCTGCAATTTTCCGCTACAGTCTGAATATGACAGATGAGCTTTCCACTGTGCAGAATGAAATGGCGCATGTGAGAAATTATCTCTATGTTATGGATGTGAGAAATGGCTCAACGATAGCTTACGATTATCAGATTGACAGCGATACACTGGCAGATCAGATGCCGCGTATCTGCATCCAGCCGGTTGTGGAGAATGCACTTACACATGGTCTCAGAAACGTCCGCCGTAAGGACAAAAAGCTTCTGATCCGTTCAGAACATGTGAATGAGAATCTGGTGATCACAGTTCAGGATAATGGTGCGGGAATGGATGCGGAATCTATGAACCGTCTGCTGGATCAGAATGATATGAAACGTGTGGAATCCGGCATCTCCATTGGAATCCTGAATGTTAATGCGCGTCTGAAGAGGCTTTTTGGAGAGAAATACGGACTGCATATTGAAAGTACAGCGGGCGAGGGGACAACTGTGACGATCACAGTCCCGGCTGTTTCTACGGAGAATTCCGGTGATATGGAAAATGTGTAACTGTTCAGTACCTTCACAGTTACGAGCCAAAATGCATTAAAAATCACCTGCGGTGATGGCATTTTGGCTTGTATGTCTCGGGATTTTGGTACTTACGTGCCAAAACACCTCGCGGGATAGTAGACTACTGAATAGTTACGAAAATGTTCAAAAATGAGCAAGGAGAGAGACAATGAAAAATATGAAATATAAGGTTCTTGCTGCAGATGATGAATTCTGGAGCAGGGAAAATATCCGGAACCTGATACCATGGGAGGAGTATTCCCTGGAATTTCTGGAGCCTGCATGTGACGGGGAAGAGGTTATAGAGAGGATTGCCGAAGAAAAACCGGATATTATTCTCACAGATATTAATATGCCATTTCTGAGCGGTCTGGAATTACTGCAGCGTTTGCAGAATGAATACCCTGAAATCATTACCATTGCCATCAGTGGCTATGATGACTTTGATAAGGTAAAGGGTGTATTTGTTTCCGGCGGTCTGGATTATCTTCTGAAGCCTGTGGGAAAAGAAGAGATGGTAAAGGTGCTTACCAAGGCACTGGGACTTCTGGAAGAGCGGGAGAATACAAAAAAGCAGGATGAGACCAGCAAGCTTCAGAAACATAAGCTGTCATCATTTCTGGAAGACAGTGAATACTCGGCACTGCTTTCCGGAAAACTGTACGGGCAGTCAGCATCCCAGACTCATGTATCCAGCACGAATACATTTTCGGAAGTAGCCACACTGATGGTTAAATTTTACAATATTACAGAGATTGCGGAGCAGTTTGAACATGATAATCTGCAGATGTCCTGGAATATCAAGTCCAGATTGAGAGAATTGACCGGTCTGGAGGAGAATGCGATTATTTTTAACAACAGCAATAAGATGAGTGAATTTCTTATTGTAAAGACTGCTGATGCAAAGGAATTCAGAGCACTGGCGGAAAATATTCTGAAGGAGTTTCCGCTGGAAGAATACGGCCCTGTTTCTGTTGTGCTCCATGAGCAGACAAGTTCACTGGATGATATTGGTACAGTTTACAGAGAACTGATCTCAACACTGATTACCCGTCCGTTTAACAGGGAACACAGTATCCTTTCCTGTCCGGAAGAGAAAACCGGAGAGCAACAGAGAAACAGCGAAACGCAGATGGTTGGGAAATCAGCACCTGCACATATGGAGACGGAGTTGTACCATCTGTTGACAACGGGACAGAAGGCAGAGGCAGAGAAGCTGATCTTTAAGACCTGTAATTTCAGACAGTGTGATGATGGAAACTGGACTTACCTGGATGTGAAACAGTATGCAGGCAGGATTACAGGAATCCTTTACCGTTATGTTCAGGAGAAATGCCCGGAGCTTACCGCACAGGCAGAGGAAGCCATGGATAACATTGATTATTATATGAAATGTCTCAATGCACACTCTCTGCTTGTATCCCTGAAAATCCTGCTGGACAGCTTATGGGAGAGCGGAGAGGATAAAAGCTCTGATGCAGGTTCTATTATGCAGCAGGTGGAGCAGATCCATAAATATATTGAGCGTTCCTATCATGAGAATATTACACTCACTGCTCTGGCAGAACAGTATCATATGGATGCAAGCTATCTCTCCAGGACTTTCAGTCAGAAATACGGTGAGACGATCATTGCATTTCTTACCAGAATCCGGATGGAGAAAGCGGCAGAGCTTATGAAAGATCAGGACAAGAAGTTGGAGACGATTTCGTTTCTGGTGGGATATGATGATTATAACTACTTCAGCAGAGTGTTCCGAAAGAAGGTGGGATGCAGCCCGAGGGAGTATCGGAATAAGTTTGCACAATTATAATATGGAAGAAACTCAGGTAGAATTGAGTGGACAGTAACGAAAGCAAAAGTCCTCTGTATGGCGGTTCTTATCGAATCGAATGGATACAGAGGACTTTTTGGGAAGATATCTTTGCCGTGCGTCAGCACGCCTGCAGGTATCTTCCTTGTCCTTCGCACTCTGCTAAACTGTCTTGATTGCATTATTTTATGGAATTGCTATAATCAATAGAGAAAACATACAAGTTACTGGCATTTTGCTTGACTTGTTCATATTTTGTCCAAGTTTTATATATAAACTGGTCAAAAATGTGCAACAAAATTTTCCAAATATGTCCTAACTGACCAAAGGCAAAGTATGGTTTAATATAATCACAGAGGAACGGAAAGCCCGGAAAAACTTCCGTTCAAAAAAATAAGAAACTAAGATTTTTCAAGGAGGGTTTTACAACATGAAAAAAAGAATGAGAAAAGCAGTCGCTATCGCAGCAACAGCAGCAATGGTTGGTTCTTTACCGGCAGGTGCAGTTACAGCACAGGCAGCCGATGACGACATCACAATCGGCGTATCAATCTGGAGCTCCACAGACGTACTTGGAAGCCAGAGTAAAAAAATCATTGACAAAGCAGCAGATGCTCTTGGTGTTAATGTAATGTATGTTGACCAGGGCCACGTATCTGAGCAGGTTACAGCTTCTGTTGAACAGCTTTGCGCAGCAGGATGTAACGGTATCGTAATCTGTAACTCTGCAGACTCCGAAATGACATCTGCCATCCAGACATGTGATGCAAATCAGGTTTACCTTACACAGTTCTACCGTATCATCTCCGAAGAGAACAGCCCTGAAGTATATCAGACAGCATGCAACTCACAGTATTATCTTGGTGCAGTTCATGAAGACGAAGTAACAAACGGATATACACTGGTTAATCTGCTTCTTGAGAACGGTGACAGAAACATCGGCCTTGAGGCATGGACAGTTGGTGATGCTACATTCCAGCAGAGATGGACAGGTTACAAACAGGCAGTTGACGAATGGAACGAAGCTAATCCTGATGATCAGGCAACAATCACAGAGCCTGTATATGCTAACACATCTTCTGAAGAAGGTGCAGCAGCAGCTCTTTCCCTTTACAATTCCAACCCTGATATGGACGCTCTGATCGTTGCAGGTGGTGGCGGTGACCCGCTTGTTGGTTCCATCGGTGCTCTGGCAAACGAAGGACTTACAGGAAAGATCGACGTTGTTTCCACAGACTTCCTTGATGACCTTGGCGAGCAGCTTGAATCAGGCGGAATGTTTGCTGAATCAGGCGGACACTTCTGCGACCCGTTATATGCATTCCTTATCACATATAACGCAATCAAAGGCAACTATGTAAAAGATGAAGGATCCTTCGGATACGAAATCCAGTTCCCATACCTGTATGTATCTTCTTCCGAAGACTATGAAAACTACAAGAAATACTTTGTAGATGACGATCCATACACAGATGAAGAGCTTGTGGAATTAGCAGGATACAGCTTTGATGATCTGAACAAAGCAGCTACATCACTTTCTATTGATGATGTTATTTCCCGTCACAGCAACTAATATGATGAACTTGTGCTCCACTGCCTTTTCTCCAAAGGGCAGTGGAGAAACTTTTAAGAGGTAATTGTCAGTGCCCGCTCGAAGCAAAAGGCCAAACCTTGATGAAGCGTGTGACCTCCTGCTTTTGGCGGGCGATGAATTGGATAAGGAGAATGGTTATGAAAAAACTCAAACAAAGCCAGTATTATGGAATCGGCCTTCTGGTTCTTATGCTTGTAGTTTTCTGGGCAGTATTTAAAGTACTTGCACCGACTACTTTCGGTTCCCCGGAGAAACTGGCCACTTACATGAAATCAGCATTAATTTACGCAGTTGGCGGATGTGGCCTCTACTTTATCTGCGTAATGGGACCTTTCGATATGAGCGTTGGTGCCAATATCGTACTTTCATCCATTATCGCCTGCAATGCAAGTGAGAAATTCGGTTATGCCGGTCTTATCATTGCACCGCTGATCTGTGGTACGATCATTGGTCTCATCAATGGTGTGGTTTATATTAAATTACATATTTCTTCCCTGATCGTTACATGTGCCCTGTCACTGATATACGAGGCATTCAGTGTATATGCCACAAACGGAAAGAACGTAATCCTGTCTACAGATTACAGAGCATTCGGTGATTATCCGGTCAACCTGATCCTGGCACTGATCGCATATCTGCTCTGTGCATTCATTCTGAAATACACAAAGATTGGTACTTATACATACGCAATCGGAAGTAATGAAGTTGTTGCAAAGAACATGGGTGTAAATGTTTCCAAATACAAAATTGTAGCCTTTACTCTTGCAGGTTTCTTCTTCGGACTTCAGGCAATCCTGACAATCAGTTTTGGTACTTCCATGACATCAGCTTCCAACCTTTCCTCTATGAGCCGTAACTTTACTCCTCTGATGGGAACATTCTTTGGACTGGCATTTAAGAAATACGGCCATCCGGTTATCGCTATTGTGATCGGTGAGATGATCATCCAGCTTATGTTCAACGGTTTCGTTGCACTTGGTGCTCCGACTACTATCCAGAACGTGGTAACAGGTGTTGCACTGCTGGCAATCGTTGCACTGACAACCAAACCGGTTAAAGGTCTTGTAGTAAAATAAGGAGAACGATTATGGGTGAAATATTATTAAGAGCAGAAAATATTGATAAACATTTTGGCATCACACACGCCCTGGACAACGTTTCCTTTACCTTTAATAAAGGTGAGATCCACGCACTGATCGGTGAAAATGGTTCCGGTAAATCTACATTAACATCCTGCCTGACAGGTATTTACCAGAAAGATTCCGGTAAGTTTATCCTTGAAGGAAAAGAGATCACCGCAACAAACCAGGTTGAAGCCAACCATCAGGGTGTAGCCATTATCGTACAGGAGATCGGAACACTTTCCGGACTGACTGTAGCAGAGAATATTTTCCTTGGAAACGAGGATCAGTTTACTAAATGTGGTATCAAAAATACCGCAGCAATGAACAAGAAAGCCCAGGAATATCTGGACAGCTATGGATTCAACTATATTGATGCAACTAAAGTAATCGATGATTACAACTTCGAGGATCGTAAGCTGGTAGAGATTGTAAAATCCACCTATTTTAATCCGAAGGTTCTGGTTGTAGACGAGACAACAACAGCACTTGGACAGAAAGGCCGTGAAGAGCTTTTCAAGGTAATGCACAGAGTTCGTGACACAGGAAACTGCGTAATCTTTATTTCTCATGACCTTGAGGAGGTTATCGAACAGTCTGACAACATCAGCGTACTTCGAGATGGTGTGAAGATTGGTTCCATCACAAAGGAAGAAGCTACACCTGACAGACTGAAAGCCTTAATGGTAGGCCGTGAGATCGGTGACAGCTACTATCGTACAGACTACGGTGAGAAGGTATCTGATGAAGTTGTTCTTTCTGCAAAGAACGTGACAGTAAAAGGACAGATCGAGAACCTGAACCTTGATCTTCACAAAGGTGAGATCCTTGGTATCGGAGGACTTTCCGAATGCGGTATGCATGAGGTTGGAAAGGCACTCTTCGGAGCTTCCTATTTCCGCCAGGGAAGTGTAACTCTGGGAGACGGCACACCGATCAATTCCATTCCGGATGCCATCAAACACAGTATTGCATATGCTTCCAAGGACCGTGACAATGAGTCTCTGGTCATTAATGATACAATTGGCGATAACATTTGTCTTCCATCCCTGGAGGATCTGAAGACTCATGGATTCCTTCGCGCAAAGACAATGAATGAATTTGCCAATAAATTTGCAAAACAGATGAGTACAAAAATGACAGGCGTTGACCAGTTTGTATCCGCTCTTTCCGGCGGTAACAAACAGAAAGTCGTTCTTGCACGCTGGGTTGGTAAGGACTCCGACCTGATCATCCTTGACTCCCCCACACGTGGTATTGATGTCAAAGTTAAAGCTGATATCTACGCCATGATGAACGATATGAGAAAAAGAGGAAAATCCATTATTATGATCTCTGAGGAAATCATGGAGCTTCTGGGTATGGCAGACCGTATCCTGATCATGAAGGACGGTAAGATCAATGGTGAATTCCTTCGTTCTCCGGATCTGAAAGACACAGATCTGATTGACAATATGATTTAAGGGGGTAAAAAAATGAGTACAACAAAAAAATCAACTGAGCAAGTACCATTTCTGGAACGTCCCATTGTGCGTACGATCCTTCCTATCGCAGGATTCGTGATCATCTGTGTATTATTTGCAATCCTCACAGACGGCAGACTGTTTCAGCCGAAAAATATATCACTGCTTCTGAGCCAGTCATACATGCTGCTGATCTCATCCATCGGCGTGTTCATGGTCATGACAATGGGTGGTCTGGATTTCTCCCAGGGCTCCATGCTTGGTGTTGCTTCCATCGTAGTCTGCTACCTTTCCCATTACAACATGGTTCTGGCAGCGCTGGGTGGTGTGGTAACAGGCGGACTGATCGGACTGATCAATGGTTACTTCAATGTTAAGAGAAAAATCACAAGCTTCATTGTTACAATCTGTACCATGTATCTGTTCCGTGGAGTTTGTGCATATGCAACAACTAACTCACCTGTTTACGCAGTAAGTGATATTTCCAAATACAACACACTGCCATTTATGCTTACTTTCACAGTGATCATCTTCGTAGTGGCATATCTTGTATTTACTTACACAGGTCTGGGATCCAGACTGAAAGCAATCGGTGCAGGTGAAACAGCAGCAAGATTCGCAGGTATCCGTGTAGAGACTACAAAGATCCTTGTATTCGTGGCAGCAGGATGTATCACAGGACTTGCAGCATTTGTCAATGCTATCAAAGTAGGTTCCGTTACATCTACAGCAGGTAACCAGCTGGAAACACAGATCATGATCGCCCTGGTACTTGGAGGAATGCCTGTAAACGGCGGTGCTAAAGTAAGATTCTATAACATCATTCTTGGTGTTATGACATACAAAGTACTTTCCAGTGGTCTGGTAATGCTGATGATGCCTACACAGTTACAGCAGCTGATCCTTGGTATCATCTTCCTGATCGAGGTAGCGATCTTTAGTGACAGGAAGACTGGTATGATCGTGAAGTAATTAATTGTATAACATCGATTATATAACTGGCGTATTCGTGTATTATGTTCATACCTACATAAAATCCCCGGCTCCCGCAGAATTGGTCTGCGGGAGTTGGGGATTTTTGTCGTTTTTGTGTTCTCGTCACATTGATCACCATAGTATATTTCTGTTGCCTATCCTGTCAGGGCATGATAAGCTAAACATATAAAATCTGGTATTATGGGGTAATATATACAGGAGGGCGTAATAAATGATAGATATAAAAAATATCAGTACACACTGTACGCGCAGTGAATTTGTAGGGACCGCAGTTCTGGATACGATTGGGCTTGTGATTTCAGGGATTGATGATACTTTGCTGGAGACTATGAACGTAGGAATGAAGTATCGCTGTCTGGGACTGTTCAGCTCCCGTACAGGTGCTGCAGGGCAGATCACTGCTATCGATGATGCGGTGAAAGCAACCAACACAGAGGTTCTTTCCATAGAATTGCCGAGGGATACCAAGGGATGGGGTGGTCATGGAAACTATATTGTTCTTGGGGGAACTGATGTCTCGGATGTTCGCCATGCCATATCCATGGCACTGGAGCTTACCAATAAAAATGCAGGAGAGGTATATATCAGTGAAAGCGGTCATCTGGAGTTTGCCTATTCAGCCAGTGCAGGACAGGTACTGAATAAGGCTTTCGGAGTACCAATGGGAGAAGCATTCGGATTTATGGCTGGCTCTCCTGCTGCAATCGGACTGGTAATGGCAGATACAGCGATGAAGTCTGCCTCTCTTTCTATTGCAAAATATATGACACCTGATAAGGGAACCAGTCATTCCAATGAAGTGATTCTGGCAGTTGCCGGTGATGCCAGTGCTGCGAAAACAGCGGTACTGAATGCAAGACAGATCGGTCTGGAACTTCTGATCGCAATGGGCAGCTATCCGGAGACCCCGGGGGTACCATATTTATAAAAAAAATCTTGACTTTTGCATCCGGAATCCATATAATAATCAACGGTAAATTTAAGAAACAGATATTTGGTATTATTGGAAACGGTACATCCTCCTGGATGGTTATGAACAACACAAATCTCTAATTGATGTTATTCATACTATCTAAGGAGGATTTTTTATGCCTAAAAACAAGTTTCAGGAAGTTATTTTTACAATTATCATGGTGTTTGTAATGGTTTATGCCATGATCTGCTACAACATTGTACTGAACACAGGGACAATGACAAATGAGACATTTCTGTTAGCTTTTCATGAATTAACATTTATGGGACCGATTGCATTTATTCTTGATTTCTTTATCATCGGTGGTCTTGCAAAGAAGATTGCATTTGGTATTGTGGATATGAGAAGAGATAATCCGTTCCACCTTGTACTTGCAATCTCAGCAGTATCCGTTGCATTTATGTGTCCATGTATGAGCTTTGCGGCAACTGTGCTGATCAAACATGCACCGGCAAGTCAGATCATTCCCACATGGCTCCAGACAACAGCAATGAACTTTCCGATGGCATTCTTCTGGCAGATCTTTTATGCCGGACCATTCGTAAGATTTATTTTCGGAAAGCTTTTCCCGGAGAAAGAAAAGGCAGCAGCTTCTGCCAAATAAAAAATATGTAATTTTGACTGCAGCATTCTGTATTTCAGGATGCTGCTTTTTTTGTGTTCTTATCTACACAACATAAATTGTACTTATTTTAATACACTATTGACAAATTCTGTCATTTCTTGTAATATCATATAAAACATATCGAATAACTATGAAAAGTAGAGAATGCAAAAAACTACTGGTACCTTAAAGGAGATGAAACATGATCAGAAAATTATTTGCCTTTGGTCTTGCAGTTGTACTGGCACTGATGCCGGTACAGGCTTTTGGAAAAACGGTGTCTGTCACCAATGTTTCCTATGATCCTACCAGAGAGATGTTTGAACAGTATAATAAAATATTTGAAGACCACTGGAAGGAGAAGACCGGGGATGATGTGGAAGTGATACAGTCCCATGGCGGTTCAGGGAAACAGGCGCTTGAGGTAGCCAATGGTCTGGATGCAGATGTGGTAACCCTGGCACTGGAATATGATATTGAGTCTATTGAAAACGCAGGGCTGATCAAGGCAGGATGGAAAGATAAATTTGACAATGACAGTTCTCCTTATACATCCACTATCGTATTTCTGGTGAAGAAAGGAAATCCCAGGGATATCAAAGACTGGGACGATCTGACAAAAAAAGGAGTGGGAGTAGTAACACCAAATCCGAAAACCTCCGGCGGTGCCAGATGGAACTACATGGCAGCGTGGGCTTACGCAGATAAAAAGTATGGTGGCGATGAAGCGCAGATGAAGGAATTTATTAAGAAACTTTACCGGAATGTGGTGGTTCTTGATTCAGGCGCAAGAGGCGCAACGACCTCTTTCGTGGAGAACGGACAAGGAGATGTGCTGGTTGCGTGGGAAAATGAAGCTTATCTATCCATGCGGGATTATCCGGATGAGTATGAGATTGTTACTCCAAGCGTAAGTATTTTGGCACAGCCTTCTGTGGCAGTGGTAGATGAAGTGGTGGATTACAGAGATACAAGAGATGTGGCAACTGAGTATTTAAATTATCTGTATTCCGACGAAGCACAGGAGATCGCAGCAGAGAATTATTTCCGCCCCACCAATGAGAAAATCCTGAAGAAGCACGGTGATACGTTTGATCTGAATATAAACCTGGCAAATATCAATGATTATGGCGGATGGGATGAAGTGCAGGAGAAACATTTCACAGATGGCGGAATTTTCGATCAGATTTATGAGAGATAAAGGAAGACAAGATGAAGCAAGAGCATAAGCACAGACAGAATATATGAGACAGGAGAGGTGGTAATTGATTATGAAAAAAAGAAATAAACCGGTGATTCCAGGGTTTGGGCTCTCCATGGGAGTTACCATTTCCATATTGAGTCTGGTAGTTCTGATCCCCCTGGCAAGCCTGGTGGTCTACACAGCGGAGCTGAGTTTTAAAGATTTTATCGAAACCATCACAAGAGCCAGAGTGCTGGCATCCTTTTATACCAGTTTTGTATGTGCTTTTGCAGCAGCAGTAATAAATGGAATTATGGGAACTATTCTTGCGTGGGTGCTTGTGAAATATGATTTTCCGGGCAAGAGACTTATGGATGGGATGATCGAACTTCCCTTTGCTCTTCCCACAGCGGTAGCAGGTATTGCACTGACATCCCTGACCTCAGATTCGGGAATTGTCGGCAGCTTTTTTGCAGGATTCGGTATCAAGATCGCATACACAAGAATAGGTATTACAGTGGCTATGATATTTGTAGGAATACCGTTCGTTGTGCGAAGTGTACAGCCGGTTCTGGAAAAGATGGATAATTCTTACAGCGAGGCAGCAGGAGTGCTGGGAGCAAAGAAAACAACTATCTTCTGGAAGGTCATTTTTCCGGAACTGAAGCCCGCGATCTTTGCAGGGACCGGACTTGCGTTCGGAAGATGTCTGGGTGAATATGGAAGTGTTGTATTTATCGCAGGAAATAAACCCTATTATACAGAAATCACACCGCTGGTTATTATGTCAGAGCTTCAGGAATTTGATTATTCAAGTGCAACGGCAATCGCACTTGTGATGTTGGCAGTTTCATTTTTTATTCTGTTCCTTAACAGTATGATACAGCAGAGAAATGCAAGAATTTTAAGAGGAGGAAATGCCTGATGGACAACAATGAAAAGACTTCGGAGAAAATTACAAAATGGCTGCTTGTCGTGATCAGTGTTCTGTTTCTGGCAGTCATGCTCCTTCTTCCTCTGATAACTGTGATCACAGAAGCATTGCGGAGCGGATGGAAGGTCTATGCAGCTGCAGTGACAGATGAGTACACTATCAAAGCACTTCTTCTTACAGTGAAGGCAACACTCTTTGCAGTTGTTTTTAACACTGTTTTTGGTGTTTTTGCAGCCTGGGCACTGACGAAGTTTCAGTTCAGGGGTAAAAAGCTTCTCACTACCCTGATCGACCTTCCGGTTACTATTTCCCCTGTAATTGCAGGTCTGATTTTTCTTCTGATTTTCGGACGACAGAGTCCTGTTTACTTTTTTCTCATGAAGTTAGGGATGAAAGTTGTATTCTCTGTACCGGGAATCATTATTGCAACTGTATTTGTAACCTTTCCTTTTATTTACAGAGAACTGATTCCGGTTCTGGAAGCAGAAGGAAGCGATGAGGAGGAAGCGGCAGCCCTGATGGGAGCAGGTGGATGGACCATTTTCTGGAAAATCACATTCCCTCATATCAAATGGGCATTACTGTACGGAGTTGTGCTCTGTACGGCAAGAGCAATGGGAGAGTTTGGAGCGGTATCTGTACTTTCCGGACATTTAAGAGGAAAGACCAATACACTTCCTCTTCATGTAGAGATTTTGTTTAATGAGTTTCAGTATGTTCCGGCGTTTGCCGTATCTTCGCTGCTTGTGATCATGGCAGTTATCATTCTGGTAGTCAGAAGCCTGATTGAATATAAAGGAAAGAAGGAAGCCTGATATGTATGTAGAGTTAAAAAATATCAATAAGACATATGGTTCTTACCAGGCATCAAGGAATGTAAATTTCGGAATTGAGAAAGGTAAACTGATTGGTCTGTTGGGACCAAGCGGAAGCGGAAAAACAACTATTCTTCGAATGATCGCAGGTCTGGAAACCCCGGACAGCGGAGAGGTCATTATTGATGGAAAAGTGGTAAATGATGTTCTGGCCAGTCAGCGTGGGATTGGATTTGTATTTCAGAATTATGCGTTGTTTCGCTATATGACAGTTTATGACAACGTTGCATTTGGTTTGAAGGTTCAGAAGGCTGATAAGAAGAAAATTGATGCCAGAGTCAGAGAGCTGATCAAACTGGTGGGGCTGGAAGGACTGGAAAAAAGATATCCAAGCCAGTTATCTGGCGGCCAGAGGCAAAGGGTGGCATTTGCCAGAGCCCTTGCTCCAAATCCCCAGGTGCTTCTTCTGGATGAGCCCTTTGCAGCCATTGATGCAAAAATCCGTCAGGAACTGCGAAGCTGGTTAAAAGAGATGATCGGAAGGCTGGGAATTACCAGTATTTTCGTTACTCATGATCAGGATGAGGCCATTGAAGTAGCAGATGAGATTATTATCACTAATGCAGGACGGATCGAACAGAAAGGAACTCCCATAGGGGTTTATAGAAATCCTGAGACAGCTTTTACAGCGTCCTTCTTCGGACAGCCATCTGTGTTGAAAAATGCGGATGATTTCCATACCTTTGCTCAGGCAGAAGGAGCAGACAAGATCATTGTCCGCCCGGAATTTGTAAAAATCTCCAAACTGGATGAGGTGGAGAAGTTCAAAACTTCCGTATCCCGGGGAGTGGTTGAACGGGTTTCTTTCAGGGGAGATAATCTGGAACTTCAGGTGAGAGTCAACAATTCCGTAGTAACTGCCAGAAGAAGCCTGGAGAAAGCAGATATCCGGGAAGGTGAGACTGTGAATGTATTCCTTTACAGGATTTTTGCACTGAGAGGTGACAGTGTACAGCTGATCGAAAATGAGGCTGTAAGGGATGACTTTGTAATTATCTGACAGCGGTGGCTGCGGCGACTGACGACAATGAAGAAATAAGAAATTCAGACGCAAGACTGATCGGGAAATCAACTTGTTGGCACACTGGTATGGAGGAAAGGGTAAGAGAGAATGAGAACAGAGAGAATCAGGACAGATGTGCTGATCATCGGCGGCGGTACGGCAGGATGCTTTGCAGCCTATGTGATCGGCAAAAAAAGCGGCAGAAAAGTTCTGATCGCAGAGAAAGCGAATATTAAGCGAAGCGGATGTCTGGCGGCGGGCGTGAATGCATTGAACGCATATATTACAAAAGGCAGAGTGCCGCAGGATTATGTGGATTATGCCAAAAAGGATGCCCATGGAATCGTAAGAGAAGACCTTCTTCTTACCATGTCAGAGAGACTGAATCATGTGACAAAGGTGATGGAAGATCTGGGGCTGGTCATCCTGAAGGACGAAAACGGAAAATATGTTGCCAGAGGAAACCGAAACATCAAGATCAATGGCGAAAATATGAAGCCAATCCTTGCAAAGGCGGCAGCTGAACAGGAGAATGTTACGGTTCTCAATCATGTAAATATTACAGATTATAAAACAGAAAACAAAAAAGTCACAGGCGCAGTTGGATTCAGCGTTAATGAGGATATTTTCTATGACATTGATGCGAAAGCAGTTCTTTGTGCCACAGGTGGTGCAGCGGGACTTTACAGACCGAATAATCCGGGATTTTCCAGACATAAGATGTGGTATCCTCCGTTTAACACAGGTGCAGGATATGCAATGGGACTTCTTTCTGGTGCGGAGATGACAACCTTTGAGATGCGTTTCATTGCATTGAGATGTAAGGACACGATTGCTCCTACAGGAACTATTGCTCAGGGTGTTGGGGCCAGACAGGTCAATGCACATGGTGATATTTATGAAACAAAATATGGTCTGACAACTTCCCAGCGAGTTTACGGTACAGTCATGGAGAACAGAGAAGGAAACGGTCCATGTTATCTCAGAACAGAAGGTATTTCAAAAGAACAGGAGCAGGATCTTTACAAAGCTTACCTGAATATGGCACCGTCCCAGACTCTGAAATGGATGGAAGCCGGAAAAGGACCATCTGAAGAGAATGTAGAGATCGAGGGCACAGAGCCATATATTGTGGGCGGACACACAGCCAGCGGTTACTGGGTAGATAATAACAGAGCTACAACTATTGAAGGTTTATATGCAGCCGGAGACGTAGCAGGAGGATGTCCGCAGAAATATGTAACCGGCGCACTGGCAGAAGGTGAGATCGCAGCAGAGGCGATTTTGGAATATCTGAATGGTAAAGATGATGACCGGATCGCAGCGGACAATAAGGAAGAGGCTTTGGAGTGTGGCGGAGAACAGGAGCTGTCTCAAACTGCAATAGCTAAGAAAGCAGAATACGAATTACATTTGAATGCTTCCCGTTCTTTGATGAATGCAGAGCAGCTTGAGGAAGCCATGCAGAAGATCATGGATCAGTATGCAGGAGGAATCAGTACAGACTACAGATACAGCGGGATGAGTCTTGCAAAGGCAGATGAAAAGATCGCAGCATTGTTGCCAGTAGTTGACACTCTGGCAGCAACAGATACTTATGAACTGATGCAGATTTATGAACTTCGCGAACGACTGATCGTGTGCCAGGCAGTGATCGCACATCTGGCAGCCAGAAAGGAAACCAGATGGCATAGTTTCGGAGAGAATACAGACTACCCGCAGCAGAGCGAAGAGTGGATGAAATATGTAAACTCCCGTATAGAAAACGGCGAGATTAAGATCTTATATCGTGACCTGATCACAAAGGAAAATACAGGTTTGAATACAGCAGAGAAAGGAGCAGGTGAGAGATGAGCATTCGGATTCAAAAAAGTAAATGTGCAGGATGTGGCAGATGTATTGAAGCCTGTCCCGGAAATCTGATCAAAAAGGATAAAGAGAACAAAGCCTTTATCCGTCAGGTAAGAGACTGCTGGGGATGTACTTCCTGTATTAAGGAATGCAGGCATGATGCCATCCGCTTTTTCCTTGGCGCTGATGTGGGAGGCAGAGGTGCAAGTATGGTTGTATCAGAGAAACCGGATATTTCCACATGGACAGTGGAGAAGCCGGATGGCACTAAGATCACTATTCAGGTTAATAAGAAAGACGCTAATAAATATTAAACATAAGTATGTACTCTCAGAGTCTTTAGAGTGTGTTTGAAAAATGCTTTACGCAAGATGTGCGTCACAATTTGTGGGAGATTTTGTTCGGATGAGGGCGTCGTAGCGGGCTACGACAACCGAATTCGGACAAAATATACCGCAAAGTGGGGCGTGCAGATTGCGGGAATGATTTTTCACACACGCTCTAGTGTATTTGCTCAAGTACGAAAAGATTCCGAGTATAAACAAACAGAGGAGGATAATGCAATGAGTAACTTATCTCATCTTGATGCGCTTGAGGCAGAGGCGATTTATATTATGCGAGAAGTAGCAGCCGAGTGTGAAAAGCCGGTTATGCTCTATTCTATAGGAAAGGACAGCTCCGTTATGCTCCATCTGGCGATGAAGGCATTTTACCCGGAGAAACCTCCATTCCCGTTCCTTCACATTGATACTACATGGAAATTCCATGAGATGATCGAATTCCGCGACAGAATCGCAAAGAAAAACGGAATTGATATGCTGGTTTACACCAATGAAGAGGGTGTAAAGGCAGGAATCAATCCATTTGACAATGGTTCTGCATATACAGATATCATGAAAACACAGGCGTTAAAACAGGCTCTGACCAAATATGGATTTACAGCGGCATTTGGAGGCGGCCGCCGTGACGAGGAGAAGTCCAGAGCAAAAGAAAGAATCTTTTCTTTCCGTAATTCAGCTCAGGCATGGGATCCGAAAAACCAGAGACCGGAGATGTGGAAGCTTTATAACACTAAGATCCAGAAGGGAGAGAGTATGCGAGTATTCCCAATTTCCAACTGGACAGAAAAGGATATCTGGCAGTACATTCAGCGTGAAAATATCGAAATTGTACCGTTATATTTTGCGAAAGAAAGACCGGTCATCTACAGAGAAGGAAATATCATTATGGTGGATGATGACAGATTAAAACTCCGTCCGGGTGAAAAGATTGAAAACAAAAAAGTCAGATTCCGTACTCTTGGATGCTATCCGCTTACTGGAGGTATTGAATCTGAAGCAGATACTCTGGATGAGATTATTGATGAGACGTTAAGTGCTGTTTCTTCTGAACGTACCAGCAGGGTGATCGACCACGAGGCAGCAGGCAGCATGGAGAGAAGAAAGAGAGAGGGGTATTTCTAGAATGAAAGGATTATTGAAATTTATTACATGCGGAAGTGTGGATGATGGAAAATCCACTCTGATCGGACATATTCTTTATGATGCAAAGCTTCTCTATACAGATCAGGAGAAAGCTCTGGAGCTGGATTCCAAAGTAGGAAGCAGAGGCGGTGCCATTGATTATTCTCTTCTTCTGGACGGTCTGATGGCAGAGCGTGAACAGGGAATCACCATTGATGTTGCATACCGTTATTTTACAACAGATAACAGAAGCTTCATTGTTGCAGATACACCCGGACATGAAGAATATACAAGAAACATGGCAGTGGGTGCGTCCTTTGCAGATCTGGCAGTTATCCTGGTGGATGCTTCACAGGGAGTACTGGTACAGACAAGACGTCATGCAAGAATCTGCGCATTGATGGGAATCCGTTACTTTGTATTTGCAGTAAACAAAATGGATCTTATTGAATATGATGAAAAACGTTTCCGCGACATTGAGAATCAGATCGCAGCACTGATAGAAGAACTGAAACTTGCCAATGTAACTATTATTCCGGTATCTGCCACAGAAGGTGACAACGTTACAACCAAATCTGACAACATGCCATGGTATAAAGGTGAGGCG
Source organism: Blautia sp. Marseille-P2398 (assembly GCF_964240315.1). NCBI lineage: Bacteria > Bacillati > Bacillota > Clostridia > Lachnospirales > Lachnospiraceae > Blautia > Blautia sp. Marseille-P2398. The sequence goes on along the minus strand of NZ_CAXSTD010000011.1, from coordinate 56,343 downwards.
CTTCTTTCTCATCTGGAAACCGTAGACATTAAGGAAGATACAGAGAAGGGCTTCTATATGCCTGTACAGAGAGTCTGCAGACCAAACCATGAGTTTCGCGGATTCCAGGGACAGATTGAGAATGGTGCCATCAGGGCAGGCGACCTTGTGACTACTCTTCCCAGTAAAGAAGAAGCTCATGTAAAGAGCATTCTTGTTGGCGATAAAGAAGTTCAGGAAGCTGTACAGGGACAGCCTGTTACCATCCAGCTTGACAGAGAAGTAGATGTTTCCCGCGGATGTGTACTTACCATTGATTCCGGCGCAGTTCTTACAGACTCTGTGGAAGCAGATATCCTCTGGATGGATGACAATGCTCTTACGGATGGCAAAAACTTCTTTGTAAAAATCGGTACAAAGATGATCCCCGGCCTGGTTACAAAAATCAATTATTCTGTGGATGTTAATACAGGTGAAAAGAAAAGCGCATATACCTTAAAGAAAAATGAGATTGCTTCCTGTACTCTGGAATTCTCGGAGAAGATCGTTGTAGACGAATTTGACAGGCACAGAACACTGGGTGAGCTGATTCTGATAGATCGTGTCACAAATATGACTTCTGCCTGCGGTGTTGTGAGAAAAACCTTTGTTTCTCAGGATAGATCCCAGATCGGAAAAGTGGACGAGCAGGTTCGTGCAGGACTGAAAGGTCAGACACCGGTAGTAGTGGAATTCCCGATCGGTAAAGAAGGAATCACTCTTGATTTTGCAGAGCAGGTAGAAAAGGGACTGACTGTACTTGGAAAACATACCTATCTGTATCATCCGGCAGCGAGTGAAAACTATGCAGAAACTGTCCGCCATCTTAAGGCAGCAGGTCTGATCGTACTTCTTGTTCTTGATGAAAATACAGCAAAAGACGAGACATTAAAGACTCTGGATGGTTTCTATGCGAACTGGCAGATTGACGGAATCACTGTGAAAGATGCGATTGATTTCGTGAAAAAGAAATCTGCATTTACAGTGCAGAGTGTACATGATGGAAATTATATCTGATTATAACAGGGCTATAAATCGCCGCAGAGACAAAGAAAGTCTCTGCGGTATTTTGTTTTCTTGACAAGTGTCGTTACAGCAGATTATACTTATTCTCAAATATTCAGAATCCATAATAATACAGACAGGAAAGATAACAGAAATATGCAAACGAACAATGAAAGTAAACAAAACCAAAAAAGAGATGATGCTTGGAACTTTGTTTGTAATTGCTACGATCATCATCCTGGCGATACCAACGAAGAAAAGACAGAAATAAAGATGAGTGAATATCGATCAGAATGTAGAATGGGCAATTGGTTACTGTTCACACACCACTATCCCGCGAGGTGTTTTGGCATGAATATGCCAAAATCCCGAGACATACAAGCCAAAATTCTATTGCCACAGGCAATCTGGAATGAATTTTGGCTAAGTTACTATGAACGGAGTGAACAGTAACGGCAATTGTGAAGTGGCATTCAGATTACATATTATGTAGCAGAGTATGATATAATTCGTTTTGTATAATGGCGTCAGGATTAAGAGCATATGTAGAGCTGTGTAGCGAAGCGGATTGCGAATATCTGTTTGACTTTTGATGGGTGTACACGAGAACATTTTTTTACAGTGAAAGTTATCTGTATTATATTACAGAGGGTACTGTACAGATAATCAGGAGGTATTTTATGCGTTTGGAAAAAGTACAGGAAGCGTTAAAAACAAAGAAAATTCATTATGAATATACAGAGGAAAACGGATGCGGAAGCATCGACTTTATGTTTCGCGGTCTGAGATTCCATATATGGGAATATGAAGATCGTGTCTGGGGAGCGGAGACAAACGTGTTCGAAGCAGGCAGAAGCCAGGATATTGAGGGAGATTACGAGGAAATTATTTCCGGAGAAATCCTCTCATGGCCGGATATGCTGCCTGGGATGTAAGTATTACTGCAGAAGGGAATGATATTTACGAAAAAATATAGAACCGGACAAATTGTATTAACTGCATGTATTGTAGCTGTCTGTATGTTTTCAAATGTCCATGGGACAGAAGCGGCAGGTCCGCCGGCACCGAAAACTCTGACAGTTACACCGACAGAAAAACCGAAATCAACAGCAAAGTCAAAGTCTGCGTCAACATCAAAGTCCAAATCAACACCGAAATCTAAATCGGCACTAACACAAAAACCTGAAGCAACACCAATACCTGCATCTACTCCAACATCAGAGCAGGAAGCTGAGACAGATAAACAGAAACCGGCAGATCAGGGAACTTTAAGCAAGCCAGATCATCCGGATACTATCTCCGCAGATAAACTGGTATTTATCGGAGATTCCAGAACAGAGGGATTGAGGGATGCGGTAAATGATGACAGCATTTGGTCCTGTCTTTCTTCTATGGGATATGACTGGATGGTATCTACAGGAGTGCCTCAGGTAGAAGATCAGATTGAGGACAATACAGCGGTTATTATTCTGATGGGTGTTAATGACCTGTATCATGTTAATGACTACATCAGCTATATTAATTCCAAAGCTGCCGAATGGGGAAACAGGGGAGCGCAGACTTATTTTGTGTCTGTAGGTCCGGTGCAGAATGATCCCTATTGCAGTAATGCGGAGATTGAAAGCTTCAATGCGGCAATGCAGGCAAATCTGAGTGGGGTTACCTACATAGATGTATATTCCCATCTGGTATCTGAGGGATTTTCCACCGTAGACGGAACCCACTATCCGGACAGTGTGTCTGTAGATATTTATAATTATATTCTGGATCATCTGGAGGAACAGAGGAGTGGAATCTGGGGATGATTTTTCAGTTTATGAAATTGTGATGCTGTATTGAGTTCGATGGAGTTTGGTGATATGATTGCAGAGGAAAAAACGAAATAGAGCGGAAATTCGTTTTTATATAAAAGCTGAAAACCTGGTAGGAGGAAATAATGAGTGGCTGTTTTGCAGCAGAGCCAAAAATGTAAATGATAATTGCCCGATGACTGGACAGTTATCAAAATCCAAAATCAGGAGGAAAGAATGAGAGGACTGTATTCATCCAAAACAGAAATCAGACACAAAATTTTTACGGAAATTGCGAGGATGGCATATGAAGGCCAGTCTCCGGAGATGCTGGAAGAGCTTCCCTACAAGATTGTACCCGGTGAAATTGCGACTTATCGTGACAGTATTTTTCTGGAAAGAGCGGTAGTTGGTGAGAGACTTCGCGTTGCAATGGGGATGTCACTGAGAAAGGTTACAGAGCATGCGCCAATCTCTAAAGGTGTGGAAGCCAGCGTTATTGAGGAAAAGTATTATGAACCACCGCTTATCAATGTAATCAAGTTTGCCTGTAATTCCTGCCCTGAGAAAAGGGTAATGATCACAGAGGGCTGTCAGGGCTGTCTGGAGCATCCCTGTGTGGAGGTCTGTCCAAAGAAAGCAGTACATATGGAAGGCGGCAGATCACATATTGATGAAGATGCCTGCATCAAATGCGGAAAGTGTCTGGAAGCCTGTCCGTATAATGCAATCATCAAACAGGAACGTCCCTGTTCAAAGGCCTGTGGCATGAATGCCATTGGTTCTGACGAATACGGAAGAGCGGAGATTGACCAGGACAAATGTGTATCCTGCGGACAGTGTCTGGTGAGTTGTCCGTTCAGCGCTATTGTAGACAAAGGACAGATTTTCCAGACTGTTATGGCATTAAAAAGTGAAACACCGGTGTATGCAATCGTGGCGCCTGCCATTGCAGGTCAGTTCCCAGGTATGGAGAATAATAAGATACGGGGTGCATTTCAGGCACTTGGCTTTACAGATGTAAGAGAGGTTGCCGTCGGTGCAGATCTGTGCACAGTGGAGGAGGCAAAGGACTTTTTGGAAGAAGTTCCTGAGAAACTTCCGTTTATGGCTACATCCTGCTGTCCGTCCTGGTCTATGATGGCTAAGAAATTATTCCCGGAACAGGCGAAATGTATCTCCATGGCACTGACACCTATGGTTCTCACTGCAAGGCTGATCAAGCAGAAGGAACCAGATTGTAAGATCGTTTTCGTAGGTCCCTGTGCAGCCAAGAAGCTGGAAGCCAGCCGTAAGAGTATCCGCAGCTATGTGGATTTTGTGCTGACCTTCGAGGAAGTAGCAGGAATGTTTGATGCCAAAGGCGTGGACTGGAAAGATATTCCGGAAGGAGAACCACTGTTTCATGCCAGTGCTGACGGAAGAGGTTTCGCAGTCAGCGGTGGTGTGGCAGAAGCGGTTGTCCATGCGGTGAAGCGTATTGATCCTGATCGGGAAGTAAAGGTAATGAATGCAGAAGGTCTGCAGAACTGTAAGAAGATGCTCCAGATGGCCAAGATTGGTAAATATAATGGATATCTGCTGGAAGGAATGGCATGTCCGGGCGGCTGTGTAGCAGGTGCCGGTACTATCCAGACAGTTAAAAAAGCAGCAGCGGCTCTCGAAAAAATGAAGAAAGAGGCTTCGTTTACAGATGCCTATGACTCCAAATACAGAGCAAGACTGGAAAGTCTGGAGAAATTTGATGTGGAGTGAGATTCTGACTGAATCAGTGAAATCTTATATGGATTGCAAGTGTTTGAATGCAATCAGTATATAGCAGACTAAAAATGAATAATCGTCAGAAGAACTGTCAGGCTGAGTGATAAGTTTAACTGAATCGGATAAGTCCCCTGCGGAGGTTGCGAAAAGCAATAAGCAGGGGATTTTTGTCATCTGTGCAATACTGACTTAAATCAAAAAAAGTTTCATACAAGTCATGAAATAATTAGCAGTATGTTGACTGAGATTTTATAGAATAACAAATTAAGTCAAGCGAACAAGCAAAAATATTTGACTGGAAATTTACAAATTGCAAATTAGGTCAAGAAATTAGTGTGGATTGTATGACTTGAAAATCAAAATCTATTGATTAAGTCAAAACGCCAGTTAATAATCGTTGATTTATATTTCTGTTTTTTCAATTTAAGTCATCAGAGACAGATTTATTCTGTTTCCGTAACTTTGATTTTTTTCTGGAAATCTCTGGTATAGTGAATCTCATAATCAGAAGTTACGAAAAATGCCTGTACATCGTCCAGAGACTCGGCCAGTTTCATGCCATCCTCCAGACCAAGAGCAAAGCAGGTCGTGCTCAGCGCATCCCCATCCACAGACTGATCGGAAATAATGGTAACTGCAATCAGCCCGTTATCATAAGGATAGCCGGTTTTAGGATTGAGCAGGTGATGATACAAAGTGCCATCCTGTTCAAAGCATCTCTCATAAATTCCTGAGGAAACCACTGACTTATCCCTGATGTCCATAACAGCAATAGTTTCGCTTCGGTCTGCAAATGGTTTCTGGATTCCGATCTTAAAAGCAGAATTGTCTGTTTTTTCGCCAATACAGAGAACATTTCCGCCAAGATTGATGATCGCACTTTTTACATCCTGAGAAACCAGATAATCCTTCAGGCGGTCTGCGATATAACCCTTGGCAATGGCACCGAGTTCGATTGCAGTATCGTCTGTCTTTAATGTAATCTCATTTTTATCTGTATCAACAGAGATATTGTGATAATTACATTTGGGCAGTGCTGCCTGGATCAGACTGTCCTTGGGCACTTTTGGATTTTCAGCAGTAAAATCCCACAGAGAAGTCAGCGGTTCAATAGCAATATCAAATGCACCCTCAGATAATACAGAATAATCAAGTCCCTTAGAAACCAGCTCCGCCAGAGAAGCCGACACCTGATAAGTATTCTCTGTCCCCTTCACAGGTGTAAGTTCCCGATGGTTTAACTGATATAATTCACTGTCATCTGCGGTGCGGCTGAATATTTTCTCATACTTGTCACAAAGATTCATGCATTCTGTAAGCAGCTCTCTGTCCTGAGAATCATAGATAGTGACCGTAACTGCAGTATTCAGTTTGATCGCAGTGGCAGAGATGGGATCCTGGGAACCGGCATCCGTATTTTTGACATTTTCCGTTTTTGCCGAACATCCGGAAAAAACAGCCGGACATAATATAAGAGATGCTGCGAGCATTGAAAAAGTACAGCGTGTTATTAATTTTTTTGCAGATATATGATATAATATCATAAATGTAACCTCATAGTTATTTTATGGAATTGCTATAAGCAATAGTTTAGGGAAGAAATATCTTTTGATCCCAACACCATAGTATATCAGAAACAGCAAACTTTGCACAGGTACAAAGGCAACATAAAAAATCAAAAAGGAGATACCGGATAGAAATGAAATATGCCGGAAACAAAGAGAGGAGTAAATAATGTCCGATGCAGTAAACTGCGAATATTGTGTAAACTACAGTTATGATGACGACTATGAATGCTACACCTGTGAGATAAATCTTGACGAAGATGAAATGGTGAAGTTCATCACCGGAAACTTCAATCAGTGTCCATACTTCAAGATGGGTGACGAATACCGCATTGTACGTAAGCAGATGTAGAATTTATAAAAAGTAACAAATATTCAACTAAGCGAGGAATTAAGATAATGGAAAACGTTTATATTATGAATCATCCGCTGATCCAGCATAAAATATCCATGCTGAGAAACAAAAACACAGGAACAAATGAATTTCGTAAATTAGTAGAAGAGATTGGAATCCTCATGGGATACGAAGCTCTCCAGGATCTTCCTGTAGAAAATGTAGAAGTAGAAACCCCTATTGAAACCTGCATGACACCAATGATCTCAGGAAAGAAGCTGGCGGTTATCCCTGTGCTCCGCGCAGGCCTTGGAATGGTAAACAGTATTCTCACACTTGTGCCATCTGCAAAAGTAGGCCATGTAGGACTCTATCGTGATCCTGTAACCCATGAACCACACGAATACTACTGCAAACTCCCGGAAGCAATTGATGAACGAATTTCAGTGATCGTAGATCCAATGCTCGCAACCGGTGGCTCCGCAGAAGCAGCCGTTGACTTTGTCAAAAAACAGGGCGGAAAAAACATTAAATTCATGTGCATCATCGCAGCCCCTGAAGGACTCAAACGTCTCCACGAAGCTCATCCGGATGTTCAGATTTACTGTGGACATCTTGATCGTGAATTAAACGATCACGCCTACATCTGCCCAGGCCTTGGAGATGCCGGAGACCGTATCTTTGGCACAATATAAGAATAACGTGATTCGTTACATCTTATATCTATACTGTACTATACTGCGCATATGAAGAATTCACCCTGCATCAATATAGCAGAAATTTGTTTTATGATATACTGACAATTTGTTACTGTTCACTCCGTTCACAGTAACGTAGCCAAAATTCATTCCAGATTGCCTGCGGCAATGGAATTTTGGCATATTCATGCCAAAACACCTCGCGGGACAGTGGTGTGTGAACAGTAACGACAATTTTCCAACTACCAGCGTGAGCAGGATTCTCTTTTGGGGTGAATCTTGTAGGGAGTGTAGCAACTCTTAGGCCTGCGGAATCTGCGTTATGAAAAAAGAAGGCAACTGTCTGAGCCGCAGGCGAGTTTTGCCTTCTTTTTTCATGCACTTAGCAGATTTTGTAGGCCTTAGAGTTCCTGCTCCCGAAACTGAACCCCAAAAGAGAATCCTGCTTACGCGTCCCTTAATGAAAAAATCAACAAAAAACCGAAAAAACCTCTTGACAACCCAAATCTCATATGCTATCTTATACCAGAACGCTGCCGAAGACAGTAGGTGCCGCAAGGCATAAGTTGTAAACGCCTACCGAGGACTAAGTATTCTTTATATTTTTATGTAAGATTACGCAAGCCCTACTGCCAGACAGTAAGGCTTTTTATTTACTCATTTGCAGCGGTATACAAAATCTATAAGGAGGTGTACCATTTCATGGCAAAAGTAGAACTTAAACAACCAATCGTAGACGAAATTATCAACAACGTGAAAGATGCAGAATCTGTAGTACTTGTTAACTACAGCGGTCTTACAGTTGAACAGGATACTGCTTTACGTAAGGAATTAAGAGAAGCTGGTGTTGTATACAAAGTATACAAAAACACAATGATGCATCGTGCATTCGAAGGTACTCAGTGCGAAGAACTTATCCAGCACTTACATGGAACAAACGCTATAGCAATCTCTGCTACAGACGCAACTGCTCCTGCAAGAATCCTTGATAAATTCGCAAAGAAAGTACCGGCTTTAGAATTAGTTGCAGGTATCGTTGAAGGAAACTACAACGATCAGGCAGGTATTCAGGCACTGGCTGGAATCCCGTCCAGAGAAGAACTTCTCGGCAAACTGCTTGGAAGCATCCAGTCTCCGATTACAAACTTCGCTCGTGTGCTTAATCAGATCGCTGAGAAAAACGGCTCTGAAGCAGCAGCTGAATAATTTTTGATGCCAGAGGCATAAAACGAATCTAGTAACTATTCGAAAATCACCATCCACGAGGATGCTGAAGAGTTACCGAATTAAATAATATTATATGGAGGGAATTTAAAATGGCAAAATTAACAACAGAAGAATTTATTGCAGCAATCAAAGAATTATCTGTATTAGAATTAAACGACTTAGTAAAAGCTTGTGAAGAAGAGTTTGGTGTATCCGCAGCAGCTGGTGTTGTAGTAGCAGCAGCTGGAGCAGCAGAAGCAGCAGAAGAGAAAGATGAGTTCGATGTAGAACTTGCAGAAGTTGGACCAAACAAAGTTAAAGTTATCAAAGTTGTTCGTGAAGTAACTGGCTTAGGTCTTAAAGAAGCTAAAGAAATGGTTGACGGAGCTCCTAAGGTTGTTAAAGAAGGCGCATCCAAAGCAGAAGCTGAAGAAATCAAAACAAAACTTGAAGCTGAAGGCGCTAAGGTTAACCTTAAATAATTATCTTCCTATTATATATAGAAGATTTGCAAGCAGGAATGCCACTGGTATTCCTGCTTTTTTTACAGAGCCGGAGGATTACAGACTATGATGAAAAGAAAAACGGCAGTCATATTTGGTATCATCATTGCAGCCCAGCTTTGCCTGACTCCATATGCAGGTGTAAAAGTACAGGCGGCTGAACTGGAAGAAGGACAGATGTTTGAAGATTCATCAGAAGATTCAGAGACTTTTGGAGATGTGTCAATACCGGATGCGCAGTCGGCAGAGAAAACTGAAGAGAATGAATTTGGGGATGACGACGGTTTCAGTGATGGAGACGTTGAAACTTTTTCAGCGGAGGATGCGGATCAGTTCCGCGAAAATATGCAGGAACTTGTGCTGAATGTGCAGGATGGAGAGGATATTACTGTAAAGTTAAATACACTGCTGGCACAGGCCAGGGACAAGGCAACGGATGAAAAGCAGTGCAAAGTTATCGTGCCGCCCGGAAATTATACACTTACGGGAACTTTGCATATGTACAGCAATATCTATCTATATGCAGAGGGTGCCACGATAACAAAGACTTCACCGCGAAAAGAAATCCTGCTCCGTCTTGGCGATACAAAGAAATCTGCAGGCGGATACGAGGGATACCGTAATATAACTATCGATGGCGGAACCTGGGATTCAAACTATGAATGTGTGGAAGACAAGGGAGGACCTGGAGGGTTTGTAGGTTTTAGGATCGGTCATGCTACGAATGTTACAGTGAAGAATGTTACATTTCTTAATAACCTTAAATCGCATTTTCTGGAACTTGCAGGAGTGAAGAATGCAGAAATTATAGGATGTACGTTCAGGGGCTACTGGAAAGAGTTTACAGGCGGCGGACAGGAATGTATCCAGCTGGATGCCTGTATGCCGAGAATTTTCCCAGGATATCTTCCATATGACGGAAGTGTCTGTGAGAACATTGTGATAAAGGATAATACCTTTGAAGATGTATTTGCCGGCATTGGAAGCCACAGCATGATGTTTGATAAACCGTATAAAAATATCACGATCAGTAACAACCGGTTTAATAATCTGAAAAAGAGAGCAATATGGTGCCTGAATTATCAGGATACGGTTGTGACGGGAAATACCATGACAAATGTGGGCGGTGGTGTTTATGTGCGTTCTGTTTATACCAGAAATGCACATACTGTCAGCGGTCAGGAAGTATCTCCGGAGGGAAATCAGTACGCAGAGAATATTCTGATCGCTGATAATCAGATCACAGTTCTGGAACCAACCGTAATAGATGGCAAACAATGGAATGGATATGGAATCTGGATCACAGGCGAGGTATCTCTGGGCTCAGCAGGAGAAACTATTCCTTCTGAAGATGATGATCCTGAGAATACAGCAAATCCGACGACCAATGGAATTCCGGCGGGAAGATATATTATTCGCGGAGTTACAGCCAGAAATAATACGATCAGCGGAAATTGCGACGGAATTAAATTTTCCCTTGCAGAAGACTGTTCATGCAGGGGGAACACAGTCAGACTTTCTGATAGTCATACCTACAACAATATGGGGATCAGTGTTGCCAAGGGAAGCAATATCAGAGTTTCCTATAACAATCTTTCCGGCGGAAACGGATATGGGATTTATGCAGTCGGAACAGAGGCTTCACAGAAAATCTGCCGGATTTACGGAAATACAGTCTCCAGATTTATGAAAGATGGGATTCTGGCTTCAGGGCTTGCAGCAGGAAGCCGTATTGAACACAACAGAGTCAGTACCAGTGCGGCAAATGGCATACTTGTAAAATGTATTGATAAGAGTGTGGTTGATGGCAATTACAGTTTTAAAAATAAGGCAAGAGGAATTCTTCTGCAGAGATGTGAGTCAGCAATGGTAGCGGATAATTTTGTTTCTGAAAATGCGATCAATGGAATTGAACTCAATATAAGAAGCAATCATTCTTCTGTGCAGGGGAATGTCTGTGGTTCCAATAAAAAATCAGGTCTGCGAATTGCCGGATCAAAGGGGATTTCGGCAGACGGAAATTCCTTCCGCAGCAACAGAGGATATGCGGCGGAATTTATCCGTTCTCATATCAGCAGTTATAAAGGCAATCGTTTTGAAGGAAATGGATATTCAAATCGTATCCACGTAAGAAACAGTAAAATCCCGAAGAAATAGCGTTACTGTTCGCTCCGTTCACAGTAACGAAATAGCGACTATTGCAATTATTTGAAAAAATTAAAAAAATATCAAAAAAGTGATTGACAGGCGCAACTTGCTGTGCTATAGTGAAGAATGCTATATTATGGCAAGATGTGCCTTTATGTCTTTTGGCAAAAAGGGTCAAGTTATAATAAATTTAAAGAAAAAACAGGGGTGAAACGTCAATGGAAAAAAACAGAATTCGTTCTGTAAAAACTGGAAAAAGCATGCGTATGAGCTACCAGAGACAAGAAGAAGTCCTGGAAATGCCAAACCTGATCGAAGTCCAGAGGGATTCTTATAAATGGTTTCTTGATGAAGGACTTAGGGAAGTCTTTGATGATATTTCTCCGATCGCGGACTACAGCGGAAAGCTCAGCCTGGAATTCATCGACTTTACATTTGACGAGAAGGATGCGAAATATACTATCGAACAGTGTAAAGAACGTGACGCAACTTACGCCGCACCTTTGAAGGTTCGAGTGAGACTGATTAACAAAGAAACAGAGGAAATCAACGAACACGAGATTTTCATGGGAGATTTACCGATCATGACTGTTACAGGTACCTTTGTCATTAATGGTGCAGAACGAGTAATTGTCAGCCAGTTAGTACGTTCCCCTGGAATCTATTACGCAATAGCGCATGATAAACTTGGTAAGAGACTGTTCTCCAGTACTGTTATCCCGAACCGAGGTGCATGGCTGGAATATGAGACAGACTCTAATGATGTTTTCTATGTACGTGTTGACAGAACAAGAAAGGTTCCGATCACTGTTCTGATCCGAGCACTTGGTGTAGGAAGCAATGCAGAGATTATTGATCTCTTCGGTGAAGAGCCAAAGATCCTTGCAAGTTTTACAAAGGATACATCCACCAACTATCAGGAAGGTCTTCTTGAATTATACAAGAAAATCCGTCCGGGTGAGCCGCTTGCAGTTGAGAGTGCGGAGAGCCTTATCAATGCAATGTTCTTTGATCCGAGAAGATATGACCTTGCGAAAGTTGGACGTTATAAATTTAACAAGAAGCTCCACCTCAACAGAAGAATCGTTGGTCACAGACTGGCTGAGGATGTTGTTGATGCTTCTACAGGCGAAATCCTGGCAGAAGAAGGAACTGTTGTGACAAAAGAAATGGCAAATACCATCCAGAACAGCGCTGTTCCATATGTATGGATCCTTGGCGAGGAAGACCGCAGAATCAAGGTTCTTTCTAACTTAATGGTTGATATCCGCCACTATCTTCCGGAAATCGAAGATCCAAAGAGCATCGGTGTTACAGAAGCAGTATACTATCCTGTTCTCGAAAACATTCTGGAAGAAAATGATACATTAGAAGACAGGATTGCAGCAATCCACAGAGATATCCATGATCTGATTCCGAAGCATATCACAAAAGAAGACATCTTTGCTTCTATTAACTACAATATGCATCTGGAATATGGCCTTGGCAATGCCGATGATATCGACCACCTGGGCAACCGTCGTATACGTGCGGTAGGTGAGCTGCTTCAGAACCAGTACAGAATCGGTCTTTCCAGACTGGAACGTGTGGTTCGTGAGAGAATGACAACTCAGGATACAGAGAATATTTCTCCACAGTCCCTGATCAATATTAAACCTGTAACTGCAGCAGTGAAAGAGTTCTTCGGTTCTTCCCAGCTGTCACAGTTTATGGATCAGAACAACCCTCTTGGTGAGCTGACACACAAGAGACGTCTTTCCGCCCTGGGACCTGGCGGTCTGTCACGAGACAGAGCCGGATTCGAGGTTCGAGATGTCCATTACTCCCATTACGGAAGAATGTGCCCTGTCGAGACACCTGAAGGTCCTAACATCGGTCTGATCAACTCTCTTGCATCTTATGCAAGAATCAATCAGTACGGATTTATTGAGGCACCATACCGCAAGATCGACAAAGCAGATCCTAAGAATCCTCGTGTAACAGATGAGGTTGTATATATGACTGCTGATGAAGAGGATAATTACCATGTAGCACAGGCGAATGAGCCTCTGGACGAAGAAGGATATTTCATTCATAAGAATGTATCCGGTCGTTTCCGTGAAGAGACTCAGGAGTATGAGCGTCATATGTTTGATTACATGGATGTATCTCCTCGTATGGTATTCTCCGTCGCTACTGCCCTGATCCCGTTCCTGCAGAACGACGATGCCAACCGTGCGCTGATGGGATCAAACATGCAGCGTCAGGCTGTGCCGCTTCTGACAACAGAGGCTCCGGTAGTTGGTACTGGTATGGAAGTGAAGACAGCAGTTGACTCCGGTGTCTGCGTAGTTGCAAAGAAATCTGGTACTGTACTTCGTTCCACATCTACAGATATCAGCATTAAGAATGATGATGGTACAAAAGATGATTACCATCTGACTAAATATCTGAGAAGTAACCAGAGTAACTGTTATAACCAGAAACCAATCGTATTCCAGGGTGAGCACGTAGAGGCAGGACAGGTTATCGCAGATGGTCCTTCCACAGCAAACGGAGAACTTGCTCTTGGTAAGAACCCGTTGATCGGATTCATGACATGGGAAGGTTATAACTACGAGGATGCGGTACTCCTCAGTGAAAGACTTGTTATGGACGATGTTTATACATCTGTTCATATTGAAGAATATGAATGCGAAGCCCGTGATACCAAACTGGGACCGGAAGAGATCACACGTGATGTTCCTGGCGTGGGTGATGACGCTCTGAAGGATCTGGATGAGCGTGGTATTATCCGCATCGGTGCTGAAGTACGTGCCGGCGATATCCTTGTTGGTAAAGTTACTCCTAAGGGAGAGACAGAGCTTACTGCAGAAGAGAGACTTCTTCGTGCAATCTTTGGTGAGAAAGCACGTGAAGTACGTGATACTTCTCTGAAAGTACCTCACGGTGAATACGGTATTATCGTAGATGCCAAGGTATTTACAAGAGAGAACGGCGATGAGATGTCACCTGGTGTTAACCAGTCCGTACGTATCTACATCGCACAGAAGAGAAAGATTTCCGTTGGTGATAAGATGGCCGGACGTCATGGTAACAAGGGTGTTGTTTCCCGTGTACTTCCTGTTGAAGATATGCCATTCCTTCCGAACGGACGTCCTCTTGATATCGTGCTGAATCCTCTGGGTGTGCCTTCCCGAATGAATATCGGACAGGTCCTGGAGATTCACTTAAGCCTTGCTGCGAAAGCACTTGGATTCAACGTTGCAACTCCTATTTTCCAGGGTGCAAACGAGCATGATATCCAGGATACACTGGAACTTGCAAACGACTATGTAAACACAGAAGACTTTGAAGAGTTCCGCGAGAAATACAAAGACATTTTAGCACCGGATGTAATGCAGTATCTGGATGAGAACAAAGCCCACAGAGCACTGTGGAAGGGTGTTCCGATTTCCAGAGACGGTAAAGTGCGTCTGCGTGACGGCCGTACAGGAGAGTATTTCGACAGTCCTGTAACAATTGGTCACATGCACTATCTGAAACTGCACCATCTGGTTGATGATAAGATCCATGCACGTTCTACAGGTCCTTACTCTCTGGTAACACAGCAGCCACTGGGTGGTAAAGCACAGTTCGGTGGACAGCGTTTTGGTGAGATGGAGGTTTGGGCACTGGAAGCATACGGTGCATCCTACACACTGCAGGAAATTCTGACAGTAAAATCCGATGATGTTGTTGGACGTGTTAAGACATACGAAGCAATCATCAAGGGTGACAATATTCCTGAGCCGGGTATTCCGGAATCCTTCAAGGTTCTCTTAAAAGAACTTCAGTCTCTTGGTCTGGATGTGAAGGTACTCAAGGATGACAATACAGAAGTACATCTTCTTGAATCTGTAGATTACGGTGACACAGACCTTCGTTCTGTCATCGAGGGAGATTCCAGAAGACATCACGACAGAGAAGAAGACTACGGCAAACATGGCTATACAAAGCAGGAGTTTGACGGAGAAGAACTCGTTGACATTGACGAGGATGAAGATGAGGATGACTTCATTGAGCTGGATGAGGCTCTTGAAGACAATGACGAAGAGTAAGAAAGGGGAAAGAATACATGGCAGAAACAACTAACGCCAATGAAACATATCAGCCAATGACTTTCGATGCCATCAAAATCGGACTGGCGTCCCCTGAGAAAATCAGAGAGTGGTCAAGAGGCGAGGTTTTAAAACCTGAGACCATCAACTACCGTACCTTAAAGCCGGAGAAAGACGGACTTTTCTGTGAAAGAATCTTTGGACCGAGCAAGGACTGGGAGTGCCACTGTGGAAAGTACAAAAAGATTCGCTATAAAGGTGTTGTCTGCGACAGATGTGGTGTAGAAGTTACCAAATCCTCTGTACGTAGAGAGCGTATGGGACATATCGAGCTGGCTGCTCCGGTATCCCACATCTGGTATTTCAAAGGAATTCCGTCCCGTATGGGACTGATCCTTGACATTTCTCCGAGAACTCTGGAGAAAGTTCTTTACTTTGCTAACTATATCGTACTGGATCCGGCTAATTCCGGACTCCAGTACAAACAGGTACTTACAGAGAGAGAATATCAGGATGCACGTGAGGCTTATGGATATGATTTCCGTGTAGGTATGGGTGCAGAATCCATCAAAGAGCTTCTTGAGGCAATTGATCTTGAGAAAGATTCTGTTGAACTGAAAAAAGAATTAAAAGATGCTACAGGCCAGAAACGTGCCAGAATCATCAAACGTCTGGAAGTTGTAGAATCCTTCCGTGAGTCTGGAAACCGTCCTGAGTGGATGATCATGACAGTGATCCCTGTAATCCCGCCGGATCTTCGTCCTATGGTTCAGCTGGATGGCGGACGTTTCGCTACATCTGACTTAAATGATCTTTACAGAAGAATCATCAACCGTAACAACCGTCTGAAGAGACTTCTGGAATTAGGTGCACCGGATATTATCGTTCGTAACGAGAAACGTATGCTTCAGGAAGCTGTTGATGCCCTGATCGACAACGGTCGTCGCGGACGTCCTGTAACAGGTCCTGGAAACAGAGCCCTGAAATCCCTTTCTGATATGCTGAAAGGTAAATCCGGACGTTTCCGTCAGAACCTTCTCGGTAAACGAGTTGACTATTCCGGACGTTCCGTTATCGTTGTAGGACCGGAACTTAAGATTTATCAGTGTGGTCTTCCGAAAGAGATGGCCATTGAGCTGTTCAAACCTTTCGTTATGAAAGAGCTTGTTGCCAACGGAACTTCACACAACATTAAGAACGCCAAGAAAATGGTTGAGAAGCTGGAGCCTGCTGTATGGGATGTTCTGGAGGATGTTATCAAAGAACATCCGGTTATGTTGAACCGAGCACCTACACTGCATCGTCTTGGTATCCAGGCATTCGAACCAATCCTTGTAGAAGGTAAAGCGATCAAACTGCATCCGCTGGTTTGTACCGCATTCAACGCTGACTTCGATGGTGACCAGATGGCCGTACATCTTCCGCTTTCACAGGAAGCACAGGCAGAGTGCCGTTTCCTTCTGTTATCACCGAACAACCTGCTGAAACCTTCTGATGGTGGTCCTGTAGCCGTTCCTTCACAGGATATGGTACTTGGTATCTACTATCTGACTCAGGAAAGACCTGGAAACAAGGGTGAAGGCAAGTTCTTCAAGAGCGTAAACGAAGCAATCCTTGCTTATGAGAATAAAGTAATCACACTGCAGTCCAGAATCCATGTTCGCTGCAGCAAGACAATGCCGGACGGATCCGTTCTGACCGGTACAGTAGAATCTACACTTGGACGTTTCCTGTTTAACGAAATCCTTCCACAGGATCTTGGTTTCGTAGACAGAAGTGTTCCGGGAAATGAACTTCTTCTTGAGGTTGACTTCCTGGTAGCCAAGAAACAGCTGAAACAGATTCTTGAAAAAGTTATCAATACTCACGGTGCTACAAAGACTGCTGAGGTTCTTGATGCGATCAAAGCTACAGGTTACAAATATTCCACACGTGCAGCCATGACTGTTGCCATTGCCGATATGACAGTTCCGCCTCAGAAACCGGAAATGATCAAACAGGCTCAGGATACTGTAGACCTTATCACAAAGAACTATAAACGTGGTCTTATCACCGAGGAAGAGCGTTACAAAGAAGTTGTTGATACATGGAAGAAGACTGACGATGAGCTTACACATGCTCTGCTGACCGGTCTTGATAAATACAACAACATCTTCATGATGGCTGACTCCGGTGCCCGTGGTTCCGATAAACAGATCAAACAGCTTGCAGGTATGCGAGGACTGATGGCCGATACAACCGGTCACACCATCGAGCTGCCTATCAAGTCAAACTTCCGTGAAGGTCTTGACGTACTGGAATACTTCATGTCTGCACATGGAGCACGTAAAGGTATGTCCGATACAGCTCTTCGTACAGCCGATTCAGGTTACCTGACAAGACGTATGGTTGACGTTTCTCAGGATCTGATCGTACGTGAGACAGACTGCTGTGAAAACAGAGATGAGATCTCAGGTATGTATGTAGAATCTTTTGTAGATGGTAAAGAAGAGATCGAAGGACTTCAGGAGCGTATCACAGGTCGTTTCTCCTGTGAGACAATTAAGAATAAAGATGGCGAAGTTATCGTAAAAGCCAACCATATGATCACACCGAAACGTGCTGCCCGCATCATGAAAGAAGGCGTGGATAACCAGACAGGCGGATCTATCGAGAAAGTTAAGATCCGTACAATCCTTACATGTAAATGTAAAGTTGGTATCTGTGCGAAATGTTACGGTGCGAACCTTGCAACCGGCGAGCCGGTACAGGTTGGTGAATCTGTCGGTATCATCGCTGCTCAGTCTATCGGTGAGCCAGGTACACAGCTTACCATGCGTACTTTCCACAGTGGTGGTGTTGCCGGTGGAGATATCACACAGGGTCTTCCTCGTGTCGAGGAGCTTTTTGAGGCAAGAAAGCCGAAAGGTCTTGCCATCATCACAGAGATTCCTGGTGTTGCTGTTATCAATGACACTAAGAAGAAACGTGAAGTTATCGTTACAGATCAGGAAACAGGTGAATCCAAGACTTACCTTATTCCATACGGATCCCGTATCAAGATCACAGACGGACAGATCCTTGAAGCAGGTGATGAACTTACAGAAGGTAGCGTAAATCCGCATGATATCCTGAGAATTAAGGGTGTACGTGCAGTTCAGGATTATATGATCCGTGAAGTACAGCGTGTATATCGTCTCCAGGGTGTTGAGATCAGCGATAAGCATATCGAAGTTATCGTTCGTCAGATGCTGAAGAAAATCCGTATCGAAGATAACGGAGATACAGAATTCCTTCCTGGAACACTGGTTGACTTCCTTGAATACGAGGACGTTAACGAGCAGATGGAAAAAGAAGGCAAACAGCCTGCAGATGGAAAACAGGTTATGCTTGGTATTACCAAGGCATCTCTTGCTACAAACTCCTTCCTGTCAGCCGCTTCCTTCCAGGAAACAACTAAAGTTCTGACTGAAGCCGCTATCAAGGGTAAAGTTGACCCGCTGATCGGTCTGAAAGAGAATGTAATCATCGGTAAACTGATTCCTGCAGGTACCGGTATGAAACGCTACAGAGATGTAAGACTCAACAGCACAATGCCTGAACCGGAAGTAAAGGTTGAAGATATAGCCGAAGAACTTACGGAAGATGAAGAAATCAAAGATGATGAGATGATCACAATGGATGAAGAACTTCCGGAAGACGAAGAATTCGATGTTGAAGAATCTGATGAAGAAGAGGCTGCTGAAGACGAAGCTGATGATCAGGCTTCAGACGATGCAGAAGACAACGAATGATCCAACGGAGTAGATAACTTATCCGGACTGATTTGATATGAATTCACAAGAGAACTATCTGTGCCGACAGATTTTGCCGGCGAGGTAGTTCTCTTTTATTTTCCGGAACATTCCATTGCCGAAAAAAGAGAAAAATACAAAGAAACTGCTTTTTGTGTTATAATACCAGTACATTATGAGCAGGTAATGAACTGTGAAGTATTTTTACAGTTATGATAAATATACATTTTTGTTTTCGGTAACAGCTTGTAAAAAGCATTGACCGGGACAGGGAAGGAAATAGAAATTGAACAGAAATGGAGGTGCAATATGGATAAAGAACTTCCGGTTTCAGCATGGCCGGAATGGAAAATCATAGAGAAAATCGGCGAAGGCTCTTTTGGAAAGGTGTATAAGGCACAGAGAACAGAACGTGGAAAATCTTTCTATTCTGCTATCAAGATCATCAATATACCCGGAAGCCAGAGCGAGTTGAACAGCGTACGTTCTGAAACAGGGGATGAGCAGTCCACAAGACAGTATTTTCAGAATCTGGTTGAGGAATGTATTCAGGAAATCAGTACCATGGAATACTTTCGAGGAAACTCTTACATTGTCTCTGTAGAAGATTTTAAGGTTATGGAATATCTGGATGTCATTGGATGGGAGATTTCCATAAGGATGGAATATCTGACAAGTTTTATGGATTACTGTGCGGAAAAGCAGCTTACTGAGAAAGAGGTAATAAAGCTGGGAATGGATTTGAGTAAGGCACTGGAATATTGCCGGAAACTTAAGATCATTCACAGGGATATCAAGCCGGAGAATATTTTTGTATCCAGATTTGGCGATTTTAAGCTTGGAGATTTCGGAATTGCACGTGAACTTGAGCGAACCATGAGCGGATTTTCCAAGAAAGGTACTTACTCTTATATGGCGCCTGAGATGTATAAAGGTGAGAAATATGACAGCAGGGTAGATATTTATTCTCTTGGGATTGTGCTGTACAGGCTGATGAATCATAACAGACTGCCATTTATGAGTCTGGAAAAACAGTTTATCACTTACAGGGATAAGGAAAATGCATTAAATAAGCGTGTTGCAGGAGAGCAGATGAGTGCACCTGTGGATGCAGGAACACAGTTTGTCCGTATTATCATGAAGGCCTGTGCTTATGATCCTGCACAGAGATATCAGACACCGGAGGAGCTTTATAGTGCGCTGGATGATCTGAAAAATGGAAGATCTGGCAGAATCCGGCAGTTACAAAACGGTGTTCAGAAAGCAGGAACGGATAAAACAGAATCATATAGTGCAATTGCACAGAACGGCAGAGCAACACAGAATGTTATATCAGATGCCGAAAATGTACGAAAAAGTACAGTGCAGAATACGTCAGTACAGAATACCCGGGGAAATAAAAAAACATCAGATTTTCAGAATGCTGCAAAAAGAAAACGTGCTGTAAACAATGTTTCTGAGAGCAGCTTTACAGATAAAGAAACAATGTCAGTTGTAGCAGAACAGAAAATACAGCCACAGGAAACGCCATCAGAAACAGTTGCGATAAGATCTGCGCGTGCTGTGGAAGCCAGAAAGCGAAGACGCAGGAAGAAACAGCTGCTGCGCAGGGCATTGCTTGCAATTGTGGCAGGTACAGCGATACTTATGATGGCCGCCGTCTATTACAGAGTAAGTACAGATCATGCTCAGGAAGGACAGGAGGATAATCCGATCGCAATTCTGGATGATGAGAAATACAGCTCCACAAAATCCGGATCCAAAGATTTCTCCAAAGCTCTGGATACGATCAAGGAGCAGGCAACAACTATCACAGATAATCTGAACAGTTACGACTGGGTTGGAACAGAAGGAACTGTTCTGCGATATCTGAGAAGGGTAAAGACCACTCAGCAGGCAGATGGAAATCTGGATATTGAGAGTGAATGCATGAAAGCTCTGGTCTATCCGGCAGAATCCGGAGATGGAGTTTATGAAGAATATTTCTACTGGGGAGAGAAGTTATTCTTTGCATATATCTGGTATGATGAAACTTCAGAATATTATTATTATAACGACGGCGAACTGATAAGATGGATCGATTCCAATGGAAAATGTCACGATAACGAAAAAGATAATGAGGAATTCGTGAAACGTGGCGAGAAATACTGGAACAATTCATTGAAAGCATTGAAGGGAGAAGGAACAAAGACAGATAATGGCAATGTATCAGATTGAATGTGCATATACCTGCCATACAGGAAATATCCGGGCAAATAATGAAGATAATTTCTGGTGTTTTGGGGAATCCCTTCCGGTGAACAATGAAGGAACAAAGGGTATCTGCTCAAAGATTATTTCGGGTAACAGAGCACCGGCAATGGCGGTATTTGACGGTATGGGAGGAGAAAGCTGCGGCGAGATTGCAGCCTTTCTTGCATCAGAAGAATTTGGAAAATTTTATAATGCGAATAAAAGAATGCTGAGGGATATGCCGGAAGATTTTATAGACGATGTATGTGAGAAGATGAATCAGGCAGTATGCAGATATGGAACAGAGCATCATATTTGGAGCATGGGAAGCACAATGGCGATGCTCCTCTTTACACCAGAGTCTATGTTTGCCTGCAATCTTGGGGACAGCAGGATTTATTTTATGGATGGCGGTAAGCTTCAGCAGATTTCCACAGACCATGTTTTTGGTGGTACGGCAGTTGGGAAAGCCCCGTTAACCCAGTATCTTGGACTTCCTGAAGAGCTGCAGAGACTGGAACCTTCTGTGACAGAAATCGAGCATAAGGAGGGATACAGATATCTTCTGTGTTCAGATGGAGTAACAGATATGCTTTCGGACAGTGAGATAGAGGCGATTCTGTCACAGGATATGGAAATCCCGGAGATCGTAAATGATCTTCTTAAAAATGCTCTCCAAAAAGGTGGGAGAGATAATGTGACGATCGTGCTCTGTGAAGTACAGAAGCTGGATACAGTCCGCAGAATGAAAGAATGGATGAAAAATCTGAAAGATAAAAAATGAGAGGTGGGGCAGCATGAAGAACCGTATGCAGGATCTGGATTTTGAACAGAATGTTGCGTTTGATAAAGTACAGGAGTATGAATTTACCAGAAGGGCGGCACAGAGATTTCGGCAGGTGGTAAGCCTGGACAGTTTTGAAGACGAAGATGCGGATGTTATTTTCCACTATTTATATAAAGAGATGGAACTGGTGTCCTTTGGCGACCATCTGAAGAGATATATTTATGAAAGGGCAGAGCTGGAAGAACCCTTCTCGGAGGTTCCACAGGAAGTGTATAAGGAGATTGTAGTAGATTCCTTTAAGGAAACCTATACGCCCAAATCCATGAATCCTACCTCTACCAAGTTGTCGGCACTGGTGAATAACTGGCTGAATCAGGCATCTGTAAAAAGAGAAACCGTTTTTCTTCTGGGGTTTGGGTTGAAAATGACCACAGAGGATGTGTCGGATTTCCTGACAAGAGTACTGAAAGAACAGGATTTTGATTTTCACAATCCGGACGAGGTGATCTACTGGTATTGTTACAGTACGCAGCAGGGTTATCACAAAGCAGAGGAATTGAAGAAAAAATATGAGATACTCGCTCCTGTGGAAGTGGAAAATACTCAGGTTTTATACGGAAGCAACCTGTGCCTTGATACGGAGGAGAAACTGATCGATTATCTTGCCCGACTGAAATCAAAAAGAGTAGATCCCATATCTGAGAAAAGTCAGGCATTTCAGGAGTTTACAAAGCTTTTATATCATGCGAAGCAGATTATTGCCGGACTGTATCAGCATGATGAAGAGGAAAAAGGTGGGGATAAGGTGTGGACAGCAGAAAGAATTACACCTTCTGATGTGGAAAAAGTAATCTGCAGCGGAATCCCCATCAACAAAATGGGCAATTTGAAGAAAATGTCTGCCTCCATTCTGGCAAAGCATTTCAGCCAGAAGCGTTTCAGCAGGCAGAGGATTACAAATATTTTAAGCCACAAACTCCCGGTGGAGCGCTTTGACCTGATCACACTGGAATTCTTTATCGTATCCCAGGAAATGGAGGATGATGATCCTTTTAACAGATACAAGCATTTTCTGGATGAGATTCAGGATATTCTGCTTCGATGTGGAATGGGAGAGATATACATAGTAAATCCATACGAATGTTTCCTTCTCATGTGCCTTCTCACAGACTGTCCGCTGGCAGTATTTTCGGAGATATGGGAGAAGTCCTATGAAGAGGGGGAAGCTGAAGAGGCATAATGGTATCAACAATTGTACAGCCGGTGCCGGATATGGCACGAAAGGCTGTGGAACTTTTATTAAAGAAAATAAAAGGGGAAGAGATTGAGACATTGACGATTCTTCCTGTTGAATTTGCAGAAGGAGGCACAACCCGTTAAGGGATGTGCCTCCTTCTTTTAACCGAATCAAGTAAGTCACCTGCGGAGGTTGCGAATATCTGTCTGATTTATGACAATTATCTGGATAGACTGTAGATTCAGAAGAGTGTGTTTATTCATTATAATATCCGTAGATAGCACGTGCATCTGCAGCAATGGTGCTTTGGGCTGCACCGGTATCAGTAAGATCCTGTGACATAAAGCATACTACAAGGTCAATTCCTTTGGCTGTATCATAGATGATCGCTGCATCATTTTCTACAGTGTCAAGTTCGCCGGTTTTATTGGCAGTACCGACGCCTTCTGGAAGTTGTGCAGGGATCTTGTTTTTACGCTGCTGCATTTTTAAGTGATAATACATTGCATCTGCGTTTGGAAGAGTAGAAGCGGGAAGGGTTCCGTTGACAGTCTGGTATATCTGCTTTAAAAAGGTTCCACAGTCTTTGACGGATGTATAGTTGTCGCCGTTTTCTTTACCTGCGAGAAGCAGGCGATTCATCTGGGTGCTGGTGAAACCATGTTCCTGGCAGAAGCCATTTACTTTTGCCATGCCTGCAGAGTCATCGCCGTTTCCAAGCCAGTTTACCAGAGTGTTGGCAGCATCATTATCACTGACAGTGATCATGGCTGAAATATTACTGTCAATTTCGTCTCCGTTGTGAGACTGGGAGAGGGTATCGTAGTTTTCGTATACAGCTCCCATAATATACAGTTTGATCAGGCTTGCTGCCTGCATGGGAGTATCGTTGATCATGCCTTCAGAATCTTTCGGCAGGTTGCAGACATAGACGGACCAGGTTCCGTTATCAGCCGGCAGCAGGGACTGTACCTGTTTCAGGAGATTGTCCATGCTGGAATCAGTGTTGTCGGTAAATGTGTTGTTGGAGGAAGGGGAAAGTGTTCCGTTCTGCTGTTCGGATTCTGAAGAGGGTTCAGCGGATTCTGACTGTGCAGGAGATGTTTCTCCGGTGGCTGCCTTGACAGAACTTTCCTGTTCTCTTAATTCATCTAACTGATCTGCCTGACTGATAAGGGTATTTGCATCAGTGGAAATCTCCTCTACGGTTTTGGAGAGTGTCTGTACTTTTTGCTGTAGTGTGACGAGATGGTTCAGTGATAAAAATGAAACAGCTGCCAGTGCAATCACTGCAACAGTCAGTATGCCGATCACTATATAGAGAAAAATAGGTTTTTCATTTGGCTTTTTATTCATTGCGGTTTTCCTTTCGTAATTATTATTGTAATCAGGATTGCGGGAACTGCGAAGCTGCGTAGCAATCCGCAGATATCAAGTCAGGGGAAAAATGCTTTTTGACACTTACATCATCATGATGCAAAGTAGCTGTCAATGCCATTTGCGATTCCCTGTACCATTGTTTTCTGGAATTCTGCGTCATTCATTTTCAGATCGTCATTCTGGCTTGTCATAAATCCCATTTCGAGGATTGTAACAGGAACAGTGCTCCAGTTAATTCCGGTCATCGTGTCAGTGTACTGGATTCCAAGGTTCTGAAAACCTGTTGCAGCACAGTAGGAATCGATGATGCATCGGGATAATCGATCAGACTGTTCAAACAGTTGTGGGATATAAGGGTTATTCTGAGAGGGCGACATGGTCAGTGCTCCTGATGCAGTATGGGAATCATCGCCGTTTGCATGGATGCGGACATAGATCTCTGCGCCCTGTGCAGCAGCATATTGTGCGCGTTCCATGTTGCTGATGGCTGTTTCATTGTCTGTTCGTGTCATGACTACCTGATAGCCTCTCTGTTCCAGTTCATCTTTTAGTTGAAGAGAGACTTCCAGATTGAGCTGGTATTCGGGAACACCGCTGTAGGTTCCCTGAGTGCCACTGGTACATTTTGCTTTCATTTCAGAAGAACCGGGACCGTTGGGCTCCGGGGCACTCATATCTACGGACTCACTCTGATGCCCTGGATCGATTCCTATTATATGTCCGTCTGTTTCGGCATCGGAGGAGAAAACGCCGGCACTGGAATCAGAAGAGGCACTGGTGCTGTTCTGGCTAAATACAGAAGGCTTTGATGAAGCTTCTTCCGGGATTTCAGCTTTTTCTTTGGTTTTCTTCTGTGTGGCTGTCTGTTGTTTTTGTTTCATGCGATTGATATTTGACTGGACTGTGTCTATGGCGGTAGTGTACTTGTTTACTGCCTGTTTGACTTCGTCGTGTTTTGCAGTGATCTGTTCGGAGATTGTATCGACTTCTTTTTCAGTGGTGAGGATCTGGTGCAGTGTGGTCCTGTTAAAGAAGATCAGGGCTATGATGCACAGGAGTCCTGTCAGAAACAGAAGGATGCTGATCATGCTGGGTTTCTTCATATATTATAGTGTCCTTTCCTGAGTTTATAGAATGTTATAGTGTGTCTGCAAGTTGATTTGCCTGCTTTGGTTGTTATTATAATAAAAGGGAGGGGGAAATGCAATTGTTAGTAGGGGGACGCGCCGGATAATATTTATTTTGTGTGCGGTTTCGGACGCTAAGAGATATTATAGCAGTTCTAGTAAATAATGCATCTTAATCCAGCCCATCAGAGTGTGAAATCCTGCGTCAGATATCTTTGCCGTGCGTTAGCACGCCTGCAGATATCTTCCTTGTCTTTCGCACTCTGCTGAACTGTCTTAAATGCATTATTTACTAGGACTGCTATAAATCTGCAGAAATCTGCTAAAAGCATGAGCAGCCCTCTCAAACTCGCTACGTTGCAAACTTCGCTCAAACACGTGAGACGGTCTGCTCATAACGCAGATTTCTGCAGACTAATATCTCTAAGCATCCTGCAAATGCACACAAAATAAATATTATCCGGCGCTAGGATTCGCAGTGGGGAAGTGGCAGTAAAGTGGTTGGAGGGGGAGCATATTGTCAGATAAGTTTAATATGGTGATGTAGTGTATGAGGAAAGGATTTTTTGGTTATGATAAAAATATGAAAAAATACTGTAAAATTCAGGAGAAATGCCTTGACAGTGTGAGTTTTACGGGATATAATGAGCAAGCGTGCAAAAGGAACGTTTAATTTTTTTGTGCGTAATTACACGAATAGCAACCGCAAGGCCCCATAGAAAAATCTATGGAGAAATAAATCGGGAGGTGAAATGGAATGCCAACATTCAACCAGTTAGTAAGAAAAGGACGCCAGACATCTGTAAAGAAATCTACAGCTCCGGCTCTCCAGAAAACATTCAACTCTTTAAGAAAGAAAGCAGTTGAACAGTCTGCACCACAGAAACGTGGCGTTTGTACAGCAGTTAAGACTGCAACTCCTAAGAAGCCTAACTCAGCTCTTAGAAAAATCGCCAGAGTTCGTCTTTCCAACGGAATCGAAGTAACAAGCTACATCCCAGGAGAAGGTCACAACCTTCAGGAGCATAGCGTTGTTCTTATCCGTGGTGGAAGGGTTAAGGACTTACCTGGTACAAGATACCACATCATCAGAGGTACTCTTGATACTGCAGGTGTTGCTAACAGAAAACAGGCCCGTTCTAAATACGGCGCTAAGAGACCGAAAAAGAAATAATTCTAAAAAGGTTTCATAAGAATTTTAAGAGCTGATCCTATTGTTTGGGACAGCAGGAATTAATCAATCGAAAATTCACGGAAGACTAGAACTATGAATTTGTACGGTATTCCATATACCCTGCCGGTTGCGGGTTAAATATAGGACCTTACCAGTGCGAACATGCAATAGTTATCTGCGTGAGTACCGATGATTTAATCACAATGATTAAGGAGGGAAGTAACGTGCCACGTAAAGGACATACTCAGAAAAGAGACGTTCTGGCAGATCCAATGTACAACAATAAAGTGGTTACCAAACTTATCAATAACATCATGTTAGACGGTAAGAAAGGTGTAGCACAGAAAATTGTTTACGGTGCATTCGCCAGAATCGAAGAAAAAGCTGGTAAACCAGCACTTGAAGTTTTCGAAGAGGCTATGAACAACATCATGCCACTTCTTGAAGTAAAAGCTAGACGTATCGGTGGTGCTACTTATCAGGTTCCGATCGAGGTAAGAGCAGACAGACGTCAGGCACTGGCTCTTCGCTGGTTAACAATGTTCTCTCGTAAAAGAGGCGAGAAAACAATGGAAGAAAGACTTGCAAATGAGCTTTTAGATGCAATGAACAACACAGGTGCATCCGTTAAGAGAAAAGAAGACATGCACAAGATGGCTGAGGCAAATAAAGCATTTGCTCACTATCGCTTCTAATATAGGAGGAAAATCCATTGGCTAAAGAGGGAAGAGAATATCCATTAGAGCGTACCAGAAATATTGGTATTATGGCTCATATCGATGCGGGTAAAACAACTCTTACAGAACGTATCCTGTATTATACAGGTGTCAACTATAAGATTGGTGATACTCATGAAGGTACTGCTACCATGGACTGGATGGAACAGGAGCAGGAGAGAGGTATCACAATCACTTCAGCGGCTACAACATGTCACTGGACTCTGGAAGAGAACTGCAAACCGAAGCCAGGTGCTCTGGAACATCGTATCAACATCATTGATACCCCAGGTCACGTTGACTTCACAGTAGAAGTTGAGCGTTCTCTTCGTGTACTTGACGGTGCTGTCGGCGTTTTCTGTGCTAAGGGTGGTGTTGAACCGCAGTCTGAAAACGTATGGCGTCAGGCCGACACTTACAATGTACCACGTATGGCATTCATCAACAAGATGGATATCCTTGGTGCAAACTTCTACGGTGCAGTAGAGCAGATTAAGACTCGTCTTGGTAAAAACGCAATCTGCTTACAGCTGCCAATCGGAAAAGAAGATGATTTCAAAGGAATCATTGACTTATTCGAAATGAAAGCTTACATCTACAACGATGAAAAAGGTGATGACATCTCCATCGTTGACATTCCGGAAGATATGAAGGAAGATGCAGAGCTTTATCATACAGAGCTCATTGAGAAAATCTGTGAGCTTGATGACGACTTAATGATGGAATATCTTGAAGGTGAAGAACCAACTGTTGAGAGACTGAAAGCAACATTAAGAAAAGCGACATGCGAATGTACAGCTGTTCCGGTTTGCTGTGGTTCTGCTTACAGAAACAAAGGTGTTCAGAAGCTTCTTGATGCTATCCTTGAGTATATGCCGGCTCCTACAGACATTCCTCCAATCCAGGGAACTGATCTGGACGGTAACGAAGTAGTGAGACATTCTTCTGATGAAGAACCATTCTCAGCTCTGGCATTTAAGATCATGACAGACCCATTCGTTGGTAAACTTGCATATTTCCGTGTATACTCCGGTACAATGAATTCCGGTTCTTATGTACTTAACGCTACTAAGGACAAGAAAGAACGTGTTGGACGTATCCTTCAGATGCATGCTAACAAACGTATGGAACTTGATAAAGTATATTCCGGTGATATCGCTGCAGCAATCGGATTTAAATTCACAACAACTGGTGATACAATCTGTGACGAGCAGCATCCGGTAATCCTGGAGTCCATGGAATTCCCAGAACCAGTTATCGAGCTGGCTATCGAGCCTAAGACTAAAGCTGGACAGGGTAAACTTGGTGAAGCTCTTGCAAAACTTGCAGAAGAAGACCCGACATTCCGTGCACATACAGATCAGGAAACAGGACAGACCATTATCGCTGGTATGGGTGAGCTTCATCTGGATATCATCGTTGACCGTCTCCTTCGTGAATTCAAGGTAGAGGCTAACGTAGGTGCTCCTCAGGTTGCTTACAAAGAAACAATCACCAAACCTGTTGATGTAGACAGCAAGTATGCAAAACAGTCCGGTGGTCGTGGACAGTATGGTCACTGTAAAGTTAAATTCCAGCCTATGGATGCCAACGGAGAAGAACTGTACAAGTTCGAATCCACAGTTGTTGGTGGTGCTATTCCGAAGGAATACATCCCTGCAGTTGGCGAAGGTATCGAAGAGGCTATGAAAGCCGGTATCCTTGGCGGATTCCCGGTAGTCGGCGTATATGCTAACGTATATGATGGTTCTTACCATGAAGTCGACTCTTCTGAAATGGCATTCCACATTGCAGGTTCTCTTGCATTCAAGGATGCTATGCAGAAAGCAGCTCCTGTACTTCTTGAGCCGATCATGAAGGTAGAGGTTACAACACCTGAAGATTACATGGGTGATGTAATCGGTGATATCAACTCCCGTCGTGGACGTATCGAGGGTATGGAAGATATCGGCGGTGGTAAGATGATCCGCGGATATGTACCGCTTTCCGAAATGTTCGGATATGCTACAGACCTTCGTTCCAGAACACAGGGACGTGGTAACTACTCTATGTTCTTTGAGAAATATGAGCAGGTTCCGAAGTCTGTACAGGAAAAAATCCTTTCTAAGAAAGACTGATAATTATTGATCATCTGCAGTCTGCCGGTGTTTAAAGCCGGCAGGGTGTAGGAGATATAAAGTTACTGTTCACTATGTTCTCAGTAATGTGTGGACTGTAATGATACAACAATTGATAATAATACACTGTTTATAGTGTGAAACTTATCAAATTGTATAAAATGCTTGCAAATATTCCGGTTATGCAATATAATCAAGGATAGCAAGTTTAAAACCGAAAAAGGCGCTCTATAATAATATAAGAGCCAAATGTTTTAAGGAGGACGTTTTAAAATGGCAAAAGCTAAGTTTGAGAGAACAAAACCGCATTGTAACATTGGTACCATCGGACACGTTGACCATGGTAAAACAACTTTAACAGCAGCTATCACAAAAGTTCTGTCTGAAAGAGTTGCTGGTAACACAGCTACAGATTTCGCTAATATCGATAAAGCTCCGGAAGAAAGAGAACGTGGTATCACAATTTCTACAGCACACGTTGAGTATGAAACAGAGCATAGACACTATGCACACGTTGACTGCCCAGGCCATGCTGACTACGTTAAGAACATGATCACAGGTGCAGCTCAGATGGATGGTGCTATCCTCGTTGTTGCTGCTACAGATGGTGTTATGGCTCAGACTAAAGAGCACATCCTTCTTTCCCGTCAGGTAGGTGTTCCTTACATCGTTGTATTCATGAACAAATGTGATATGGTTGATGATGAAGAACTTCTTGAACTGGTAGAAATGGAAATCCGTGAACTCTTAAGCGAGTATGACTTCCCAGGAGATGACATCCCGGTTATCCGTGGATCAGCTCTTAAAGCTCTTGAAGATCCGAGCAGCGAGTGGGGAGACAAGATCATGGAACTTATGGATGCTGTTGACAGCTACATTCCAGACCCACAGCGTGACACAGATAAACCATTCGTAATGCCTGTAGAGGATGTATTCTCTATCACAGGTCGTGGTACAGTTGCTACTGGTAGAGTAGAGGCTGGTGTACTTCATGTATCTGACGAAGTTGAAATCGTTGGTATCAAAGAAGAAACACGTAAAGTTGTTGTAACTGGTATCGAAATGTTCCGTAAACTCCTTGATGAAGCTCAGGCTGGTGATAACATCGGTGCACTTCTTCGTGGTGTTCAGAGAAACGAAATCGAGCGTGGACAGGTTCTTGCTAAACCAGGAACACTTACATGCCATACAAAATTCACAGCTCAGGTTTACGTTCTGACAAAAGATGAAGGTGGACGTCATACTCCATTCTTCAACAACTATCGTCCACAGTTCTACTTCAGAACAACAGACGTAACAGGTGTTTGCAACCTTCCAGAAGGAACAGAAATGTGCATGCCTGGAGATAACATCGAAATGACAATCGAACTGATCCACCCAATCGCTATGGCTCAGGGTCTTACTTTCGCTATCCGTGAAGGTGGACGTACTGTTGGATCAGGACGTGTTGCTACAGTTATCGAATAATTTTAGCATAACATCTTAAATTATATATATTGAGTACCGTAAGGTACATTGTGTCCAAACGTAAGATACCCCGGAACCGTAAGGTTTCCGGGGTTTTTCTGTTGCCTGGAAACATAAAAATTATGAAAAATAATTCTATATTAAAATATGGATATTTGATGAAATCTTTGCTGTTGAATGAAGAAGAACCGATATATGGAAAATATGGAATGTTGTGAAAACAGTTCCTGAAGGAACACAGATCAGCAAAATATCAATACTTGCTATTGACTGGAAAGCTGACGGAACACCTGAATCAGATTGATCAGGAAGCCAGAAAGCAGGTGGAAATACTTATGGAACAGATGGTGAAAAAACAGGGTGCGACGGAAGAATTAAAGGCACAGGATCAGATGAAGTGGGTTAGATTAATGATTAATATAAAATCCAGTGCAGAAGAAATTGTAGTGAAAAATACGATATATATGTAGGTGGAAATAGGCGGTCGAAAAGGATCGCTTTTTTCTGTTTTGTGTGTATTGGAATAGTATTTTAAAATGAACTATGGTAGAATAAAGTAAAGACAAATCGAGAGCTTTTGGATAAAATTTTGAAAATTATCGAGGAAGTTACTATGAAAAAATGTAGATATTGTGGCAAAGAATTAGATAGTAATTTGGAATTTTGTAGCAGTGAGTGCGAAAACAGCTATAGAAAGATAATTGAAAAAGATAGACATAAAATTAAGTATTTCATTTCGGGCATTATTTTAGGGTTTTTAGCTATGTTTTATGGTGTTGTGTCAAGCCGCAATTGCATGATTGGAAGTGGAATTATAGTAATGGGGGTCACTGTTGTTTTGCTTCCATTTACTACTTCAGAAACAACTGCTTTATTTGGAAATAAAAAGGCGAGATTTGTTGGAAGAATACTAGGCATGATACTTATAGCGGTTGGAATATGGGTAGGGTTTATTTGATGACAACTTTAGTCTTTAGAGCAAATTAATCAGAAGTTGAGAGGAGATCTCTGTAATGTTTATATTTTTATCTGCGTGTTCACTTTTAGTACCGTTATCTATGATTATATTGGGATATACGTGGAAAGATAAGCCTCCTAAAGATTGGCAGGGGAGTTCGGGATATCGAACTACTATGTCAAGGATGAATGATGAAACATGGAGATATGCACACAGGTGTTGGGGCTGGATAAACTTTGTTTTAGGAATCATCCTGGTGATACTATCGATTTTTATTTTGATTTTAACGAAAGATGATACAAACTTTGAAATGATTTCTGTTTATTTGGTGTTTTTACAATTAGGAATTATGGTGCTTACAATTATTCCGACAGAATTTTTGTTGCATAAACATTTTACAAAGTAAGGAATGAAAAAATAGCTAATTTCCAATTGGCGGAAATGAAAATCGGAAGTTGGAGGATTGAATTATGTGGAATGAATTAGGTATAAGCGGTGGAACCGCAATTGTTATTTTGATTGCACTGTATTTCGTTATCAAATGGGCAGTGAAGAATGGCATCAAAGAAGCCTACAGTGCTATCACTGGAAAGAAAACTGATGAAGATATCCAAAACGAAAAAGAGTTGAAAGAACTTGGATTGGATTCAGAAGATCAATAACTTCAAGTTTGTGGAATCGACTGAAAGGAAGCATTATATGTTCTATATTGTTTTTAACTTTGCAATGGCAGTGATTATGTTTTTATTTGGAATATGGTTTTATAGGTCAAAGGGACAAGCATCTAAATTCTTGTCTGGTTATAATATGAAATCAGCAGAAGAACGAAAGAAATATGATGAAAATGCTATGTGTAAGGTGTATGGGAAAAGAATGATATTTATGTCAATTCCTTTTATTGCAGGAATGATTATAGGCATTTGGTATCCGGAAATCGGTTGTTTAATTGCATGGGCGATATGGTTTGTTATGTTTATTCAGTTGCTTATAGACAGACATAAAAGAGAAAGTTAATTTATAGAGGAATAGAATGTTTTCGAGGTGAAAATACCGTTGATTTGTTTTAGACATACGATGTCTAGTTGAAAATTAGCGGATTCTCGTTTTATGTCGTGGTAATTTTGGTATATATTGGTAAGCTGTAAGTGGAAGAGAGGTAGAGACATGGATACAAAAAAGATTGGAGCTTTTTTAAAGCAATGTCGTAAAGAAAAGAATCTTACGCAAGAGCAGCTTGCCGAGAAGTTTGAGGTATCTGCAAGAACAGTTTCCAGATGGGAAACAGGAATAAATATGCCAGATCTCAGTATACTTGTTCAACTTGCTGAATATTACGATGTTGAGATGAGAGAGCTCCTGGATGGAGAAAGGAGCCAGACTATGAATAAAGAGATGAAAGAAACACTGGACAAAGTTGCGGTGTATGAAGGATGGGTGAAACAAAAAGCATTAAAGGCTGGAAATCTTGCATTTGCATCAATGTTTGTGATTAGTGTGTTAGCGATTATTATTCAGATGTTATTAACTGTGGATATTCGCTTGGTTTTAGGAGAGACAGCAACTGCTTTGGTAGGAGGAATCCTGTACGCCTCTATTATGGTGTATAATGGAATATGGGATAAATGTTTGCCAAAAAGTGCTACTATATGGCGAGATTTTCTCACCAGTGTGATATGTGCAGGAATTTTTACAGTCATCTATGGCATATGTTTATTTAGAATGGGAGCTACAGAAACACAGGTAACACGATTAGCATTGGGATTTCTGATTGGTATTATTATTGTGGCATTTATTATTCTTAGGCTCTTGGCATTTATTAATCGAAAAAGAAACCAGAATTCGTCAAATGTTCAGGAGAAAAAGGAAACTTCTCTATCTAAGGCAGAATGGACAAAAATTTATAATGCACAGAATATAGTAGAGACAGAACAACTTGTAGAAATGTTAAAGCAAAATGGAATAGTAGCTTTTTCTCAGGAAGCAGGTGCGAATGTTGCAATGCATGGGGCACCAGGATTTGGAATATATGGTGTGGATATATTTGTGAAAACCGATGATGCAGAGAAGGCAGTACAGTTGATCAAGGAGATTAATAACCAAGAATGAAGAAAATTTTTGACATTTTCACACATGCGTGCTAATATGATTATAGAAAAAGAGTGCTACCGATAGACGGTTAGTCCGATATATGTTTTGACAAAAATTGCCGCTTAGTTTACCAGACCAGGGCGGCTATTTTTGTGGTTTATTATTATCCTTGCCAAAGGTATATCCAAGACCAAAGCAGGTTAAGCCGAAGCTCACTACTGCTATAAAATCAACAATACTCATGGCTTAGCCCTCCTTTCCAGTGGATTCTCTTTCGAGTTTCTATGTAATCAGAGGGTCACAGTCCCTCTGCTGAAGGACTAACCGCCTACCGTTATGATAGCACCCATGATGTAAATTATAGCAGTTAGGGACATTGTATGCAATAAAAAAATACGAAACATAAAAGAGGCTATAATGAAGATAAAAGATGTTGAAAAACGAACTGGAATTACAAGTTATAATATCAGATTTTATGAGAAAGAAAATTTATTAATTCCGAAAAGAAATCCTGTAAATGGATATCGTGAATATACAGAGGAAGATATTCTTTTGTTAAATCGTATAAAAATGTTAAGGATGTTAGATATTCCGGTTTCAGATATTAGAAAAATTTTATATGAAAAGGAAGCATTAACCAGTGTTTTAAATACACATTTGCTTAAAATTAAAGAAGAAGAAAATAGACTTAGGCAGAATTATTTTTTATGCGAAGAGTTGATAAAAATGGATATGAGTGTGACTGATTTATCAGAAGAGATGTTAGATAAAATGATATCAGGAAAAGAGGAATATATTTACCAATTGGAGAGAATAAAACGGCAGGACAGGATACAAAAAATTTTCGATATTTCTAAATTAATTGTTTGTATTGTAGGGGGAGTAATTGCTGTCATTATGTGCGTGCAATTATATTTGGAATTATGTAATACATATATGAGTGCTCCGTTTAAAGTAATAACTTTTGTTTTGGGTTTGATTTTGGTTGTTTCAATATTACGGATTATAGTGTGTAATGAAACAAAATAAGAATGCGAAGATATTTTTGAGAAAAAGAGGACAAATAGAAAATGTTCTCTTTTTTTCTTGACCTTAAACTTCCTCTAAGGTGTATATATAAGAAAAACAGGGAGGCGAGAGATATGTATGTAAATGTAGAAAATGTAAATTTTGCTTATGATAAGAAGCCAATATTACATGATATTAATTTTGGAATGAATAAGGGAGAGATAACAGGCTTAATTGGTCCTAATGGCGCAGGAAAATCAACAATGCTAAAACTCATGATAAAAAAAATGAAACCTAATAATGGTAAAATTATTATTGGTGATAATGATATATTTTCTATTAAAAGAGAGAATAATCCTGTGACGTTCATTCCAGATATTCCAGTGTACTATGAAGAATTGACTGTTTGGGAGCATCTTCAGTTTATTAAAGCACTGTACCCTGAGAACTCAGTGACAGTTGATTCATTAATTCGAGAATTTAATCTTAATCAGCACCTTAACAAAATTCCATCAGCGCTTTCAAAAGGAACGTTGCAGAAACTTATGATTGCACTTGCATTGTTGCGGCAATACGATGTGCTGCTGGCAGATGAACCGTTTAATGGGTTGGATCCAGCACAAACATATAAATTCAAAAATACTTTAAAAAATTTGAAGAAACAAGATAAAACGATACTCATATCTACACATTTACTAAGTTTGGCTGAAGATTTTTGTGACAGATATATTTTTTTATATGATGGAAGAATAGTCGAACAAGGAACAAAGACAGAAATATTACAAAAGCAGCAGATGAATAAGGAAACTTCGTTGGAACAAATATATATGTCCTTAATTGGTGAGGGAGAGCATTATGCAGGAGTACAGAAAACTGTTATGTGTGAATAAGATTAGAGAAACTAAAAGATTAATAGAAAATATGCTGATACCTATATTGTCTTTGGTAGTTGCGGCAGCTGTTGTTGGATATCAAATTGTGATTAATTTTTTTCCAATAATTCGGAAAATAAATGCATGTAATCTTCGAATATGTTATCTGGTATTTGGATTTTTGATATTATACTCGTTTGGCGTTTGTTTTATTAATGTTAAACCGGCAATTATAATAAAACCGGCATCATTGTTTTTCATTCAAGAGAAAAGGATAAGACAAATGATATCAATAAAATATATAGGGTTAACCTTAAAGGACATTATATTTTCAATCATTCTTTCAGCTTGTATTAATGGAATCCATTTGAATAGAAATTTTCTATTTATATTACTCATAATATTTTTGTTATTAAATACAACTAATTTAATGAGATGGAAAATATATCATGCAAATCAAAGAAGAGATATTGGAATATGGATGTTATTTAGTATAATCTTGGTAATATCGCTTAAATATTTTTTTATGTGTATTATTATAGATATAGGAATATGGATGTATATGCTAGTTTATGATTTTGGTGTTCTGGAAATAAATGCTTTAAAGTATGAAGATGAGATGCAATTTTTGGAAAAAGTACGTATTGCTCAAAATTTTAATAATACTGTATTGTTAGATCAATATGCAAAAGAAAAAATGGTGAGATATTTACAGAGAAAAAATAAAGTATCCAATTTTTTATACTACTTTCCATTGATATGGAAAGCTCAAATATCTATTTATAGATTAGGCAGAAATTGGATAATAATGGGAATGATTTTGTTTACGATATGTCTAGGAATTTATAAAATGCCTTTTTATTGGACGCTGCCATTTTTACAGCAAGAAGAAATACGTTATATGTTGTTGTTAGGCAGTATATTTGCCGTTTTTCGATTGACTTTACGGAGTATGGTTCAACAGTTGGATAGTATTCTTGAAAAAGCCACAGATGGTCTATTTATTCCTATATCGGAAAATCGAATTGTGAAACAGTTTATGGTGATACCAATTACAATTGTTTGTGGCGAAGGAATTATAATGGCTTTTGTTGTAAACAGCAGTATAGCGCAAATACTGTTAGGGTGTGCAATACTTATATGTGCGACAGTCCTGAATCTCTGGCTAGAAGTGAAATATAAAAATTTTCTGGTGAAAAAGGATTTTATTTTAAGTATTGCTGTTTTCTTAGGAGCATTGATACTTACCAAATAGATAAGAGATATTATAGTGAGAAATGAAGTCGCTGTGATACCATTTTGATACTAAAAAATGCAGAGAATAGAAATATAGCCTGGAAAATCCACAACACAAGAAAATATGGACACGGAAATCACAGAAAATAATGGAATTTTAAGAACCTCACAAACGTGAAGGTGGACGTACTGTTGGATCAGGACGTGTTGCTACAGTTATCGAATAATTTTAGCATAACATCTTAATTATATATATTGAGTACCGCAAGGTACATTGTGTCCAAACGTAAGATACCCCGGAACCGCAAGGTTTCCGGGGTTTTTCTGTTGTGTAAAAAGTTTAAAATAAGGCTGTAAAGGATAGCGAATAAATTGAAAACGTAAGCGACGAATAATTGACGAAGAATGATAAAATCCTTATAATAAATTAGTATCTGAACAACAGATAAAATCAATTAAACAAAAATCAATAACAAGAGGGAGGTCATTTTATGTTTGGTTTTATGGTAACTGCTGATGGCGGACTTACAACTGCCGGATATGTGATTACAGTTATTGCCGGAATCATTTTGTTTTTCCTGGCGATTTATTTTGCAGGGAAGAATTCAGACAAGAAAAAGCTTACCACAAGACAACTGGTATTCTGTGCCGTAGCTATTGCACTTGCTTTTATTACGTCTTATCTGAAAATCTTCAAACTGCCGTGGGGAGGAAGCGTCACTCTTTGCAGTATGCTTTTTATTGTTCTGATTGCAAACTGGTATGGGGTCGGAACAGGTATTATGGCCGGGTTTGCTTACGGAATCCTGCAGTTTATCCAGGAGCCTTATATACTTTCATTTTTTCAGGTGTGCTGTGATTACATACTTGCATTTGCGGCACTTGGACTGGCAGGATTATTTGCAAAACAGAGTCATGGACTTCTGAAAGGATACATAATAGCTGTAATTGCCAGAGGAGCTTTTCATTCTCTGGGCGGTTATCTTTATTGGATGAGCTATATGCCGGACAATTTCCCGAAATCTCTGACAGCCGTATATCCGATCTTATACAATTACAGCTATCTGCTGGCAGAGGGCATTATCACAGTAATCATCATTTCAGTACCTGCGGTGTCGAAGGCACTGACCCAGGTAAAGCGTGCCGCACTGCAGTAGTTTGTTTTGTCTGGCAACAGGGATGTGTCGTTGCCCGGTACTCAGAACATTTGGTATGGTAATTTTGTTTAGGGAAGTGTAAGAATGACAATAACGACTTTATGCTATATAGAAAATAATGGCAAATATCTGATGCTTCACAGGATAAAAAAGCACAATGACATAAATGAGGGAAAGTGGATTGGAGTCGGCGGACATGCAGAGGGTCAGGAATCCCCTGAGGAATGTCTTTTGCGTGAAGTGAAAGAAGAAACAGGATTAACACTGACATCATATAAACTTCGAGGTCTGGTTACATTTATAAGCGATAAATGTGAACCGGAGCTCATGTGTGTGTTTACAGCCAACGAATATATTGGTGAATTAACAGAATGCAATGAAGGAGAACTTTACTGGATAGATAAAGCTATTGTGCCGACACTTCCCACATGGGAAGGTGACAGAGTTTTTCTGGATTTGCTTCTTTCAGGAGATGAGCGATTTTTTTCTTTAAAATTGCAGTATGAAGGGGAAAAACTCGTAGATAAACAAGTAAATTTATATTAACCGAATAAACTGCGAAGCAGTTATTCGGTATAGAGCCGCATAGCGAAGCGGATGATTTTATCCGCTTGATTTTGGAGAGATAAAATGATGAATTGTTTGGCAGTAGGGCTGGGTGGTTTTGCAGGAGCAGTATTGCGGTACTTGATCGGGCTGATTCCCACAGGGAAAACCATGATTTTTCCGGCAAAAACCTTTTGTATCAATGTGATTGGATGTATTGTGATCGGAGCAATCACAGTACTGGTGGCGAAATTGTCTGTTCCGCCAAGGATGATTTTGTTTCTGAAGGTGGGAGTCTGCGGTGGATTTACCACATTCTCAACCTTTGCACTGGAATCTTCGGATTTGATCCGGGATGGACATATGGGAATAGCTCTGTGTTATGTATTACTTAGTGTGTTGGTAGGTGTGCTGGCGATTTTTGCAGTGGAATATCTTACTGTAAGATAAGCTGCTTCTTGATTCTGGAAAATAAAGATCCTTTTTTCAGTATGCGCAATTACCTGCTGAATGGACATACGGAAATTTTTGGTGCAGGAAAGGGCATTATCCGTTCTTTTCAGGATTTTGATCTGTGTGCGGAACCCTATATGAAACATCCGAAGAATACAATTTATTATTTCGGGGATCTGGATTATGAGGGTATCGGTATATACGAAAATCTGGCAGAAAAATTTCGCAGCAGATGGAAAATCCTTCCTTTTGTGCCGGCATATCAGGCTATGCTTGGAAAAGCAGAATAGATAACTGAACTTCCGGAGACAAAGGAGCATCAGAACAGAAATATCAGTACACAATTTTTCTCCAGTTTTGATGAAATAATGTTCAAAAAAATGGAAGCTGTTCTGAAAAAGGACAGATATATACCCCAGAAAATTTTAAATACTGCAGATTTCTGATGCAGATTCTGACACAGGGAGGTGGCTTCTTTGCTGCTGAGAACGGAGTGAACAGTAACCGGCTTCTTTATATTATGGAGAATCTTATGATAAAAAATAATTGATTTTTAAGAGCCAGTTTGTTAGAATATATCTGTAAAAAGGGAGTAGCTTGCCGAGTGGATTCGGTTCACTTCTTCGTCAGGACAGTTATTGAAACATATAACTCGGAAAGTGATGAAATTGCGAG
Organism: Blautia sp. Marseille-P2398; assembly: GCF_964240315.1. NCBI lineage: Bacteria > Bacillati > Bacillota > Clostridia > Lachnospirales > Lachnospiraceae > Blautia > Blautia sp. Marseille-P2398. Next base: position 16,233 of record NZ_CAXSTD010000011.1, on the reverse strand, counting down.
ACTTTTACTGTGAATGCAGTAGGAGTCTTTTTTTTATACCTACTGCAAAATAAATGTATTCCCGGAATCTTTTTATATTTGATTTTGTGAGTACGTAATAAAAGAAAGAGAGGTAGAAATGATGTTTTTACAGGTTATTATTTTGTTGGCAGGTTTTTTGTTTCTGGTGAAAGGTGCAGACTGGTTTGTGGAGGGTGCAGCCAGTATTGCGAAAAAGCTGGGAATTCCACAGTTGATCATTGGATTAACCATTGTAGCAATGGGAACCAGCATGCCGGAGGCAGCAGTCAGTATTACTGCTGCAATAAATAAGAATGCAGGTATTACCATTGGAAATGTAGTCGGAAGTAATATCCTGAATATTTTCATCATCCTGGGAATCACAGCAGTAATTACGAATGTAGCGATTCAAAAATCCACGCTTCTTTACGAAATTCCGTTTATGACAGTGATAACAATTGTTTTGCTGATCTTTGGTATCACAGGTTCAGAGGTGACTTTTATTGAAGGTGTGATTTTCTGGATACTATTTCTGATATATCTGGGATACCTGTTTGTGATGGCAAAGAAAGGGAACGATCAGGAAGAAGCAGAAGCAAAGGATAATCCGGTATGGAAATGTATGCTCCTGATGGTAATCGGTGGAATTCTGGTCGTAAAGGGTAGTGATTTTGCAGTCAGCGGAGCAACGGAGATTGCCCGTTATTTTGGCATGAGTGAGAGATTTATCGGGCTGACAATTGTTGCACTGGGAACATCTCTTCCGGAACTTGTCACATCAGTAACAGCTGCCAGAAGAGGAAATACAGGAATTGCCATTGGAAATATAGTCGGAAGCAATATTTTTAATATTTTGTTTGTTATCGGTACAACAGCACTCATCTGTACTGTGCCGTTTGAGAGCAAATTTATTATTGATACTGTAATTGCAGTTCTGTGTGGAGCAATACTCTGGATTGGTACATTCAGACATAAAGAATTAAGAAAACCCTGTGGTGTGGTTATGCTGTTGTGTTATGTCGCATATTTCCTGTATTTATGTCTGGTATAACGAATAATTGCTTTTCGCAACCTCCGCAGGGGACTTACTTGATTCGATTAGAATAAGAAATGGAATAAAGTATATTATGGATAATTATGAAAAACAGGTATATACAGGCAGAGAGTTGTTTTTAAAATATGATCAGGATAAGCTGATAAAGAAATATGGTTTGAAACACGATGAAGAATATCTGTATTTGAAATATATTGGAACAGAATATCGGATCAATCGCAGAAACGGTGCTATTGAATATGCCACAGGCGAAGAATGGACGGACTGCAGAGAATATACAGTTGTTATGACAATCTATGATTTTCTCTGCTGTTCCGGGCAGGAGATACTGCCTCCTCTTACCGGGCAGTGGCAGCCTGTGGGCAGGTTTGTAACTGCCGGGAGCAGTCCGTCAACAGATCCCTTTGTGGAAAAGTATGCAAGAGCATTTTCCGGCAAAGTGGAAGAGTTAAAGCAGGCCTGTATCTGTCTGGGAGGAAAGCAGATGCAGCGTCTGGCAGGGGCAGATCTGACATTTGAAATGCCGGTTCTTCCGGAGTTCTCTGTGTTGCTTCAGTTCTGGGATGGGGATGAAGAATTCCCGCCAAAGATCTTACTGTTGTGGGATAAAGTATCGTTATTATACCTTCATTTTGAGACGACCTATTATCTTCAGGGAGATCTTCTGAAGGCTATACTGCAGATAATCGGCTGAATACACTGTAGCCGATCCTTCGGAGGGAATATCCGATTACATGGAAAGAGGTTTCCAGAAACTCAGGCGGAGAAGGATTTCTGTCTGCATTTGTAATCCTGTCCAGCCTTCTGTATTATATGAGACGGGATGATACGGACATTTTTGCAGATAAAAATGAGGGAAAGGTTCTGATCATGGACAACCCGTTCGCACAGACCAATGCCTCCCATCTGCTGATCCCTTTGATGGATATGGCAAAAAAGAGCAACACACAGCTTATCTGCCTTACCGGTCTGGGCGGCGAGTCCATCTATAATCGTTTTGACAATATATATGTGCTGAATCTGATCGCTGCAAGTCTGAGAGGCGGTGCCCAGTACCTGAAAGCCGAACACAAAAGAGGGAAAGAACCGGATGAGCTTGTCACTGCGAGAATTGAAGTGGGGGATCAGATGGAGCTGTTGTTTTAAGAAAAATTACAGCAATCATTCTGTGTGTCATATCATTATCGTTGCAGGTTGTGATTGCGAGTGCTGAAGATATAAGAAAGAATATTACGGTATCACATGAGCCGGTCTGTGTGATGCCGTATTTTTATTTGTCCAGAGAAAAGAATGAAAGATTTTTTTATGTTTTATTTTGCTCTGGATACACTAACAATAGCTATCAAAATAATATTGACAGAGCTTAAGAATAAGAATAGAATATAATTAACAAAAATAACTTAGATGGTTACAAATATTTAGATAGAAGGAGAGAGGTTTATGCTATATGAATTTTTGAAAAACAATTATAAGGAAGCAGAGCCTATATTCTTTTCTGATATAGTGATTAAGGGAATTACAAAATCTGCAGTAAACCAGCAGTTAAAAAAGTTATGCAATGAAGGAAAACTGCAGAAATATGAGAACGGCATTTATTATTTGCCTAAGAAATCACGATTAAAAACAAGTGTAGGTGTAAATGCAGATACGGTTGCCAGATACAAATATGTTTCCAGAGGTGGGAAAGTAGATGGCTTCTATTCGGGAAATACATTTGCCAATCAGTTGGGAATTTCAACGCAGGTTCCCAATAAAGTTGAGATTGTCAGCAACAATATGGCTGCAAAAGTAAGAGAAGTTCCAATTGGAAAGAGAACATTCATTGTAAGAAAGCCAGTGGTTCCGGTAAATGAAGAAAATGTTTATGTGCTGCAGTTACTTGACTTATTAAAGAATCTGGATGTGTATCTGGATGAAAGCTATGATGTGGCTCATGATAAAGTATCTCAATTTGTGCGGATACATGGCATCACAAAAAAAGACGTGGATAGTTATATAAGAGAGTTTCCGATTGCAATATTTAAATATTATTATGAATTGAGGTTGGATGATGTATTTGCATAAAGATGATAAGGAATTGTTGAGGGATATTATTGTAACGGTATCAGAGCGAACGGGCATAGATGAAAGTATCGTGGAAAAAGATTATTATGTGACAATGATATTAAAAGAACTTGTACAGAGAAATCCTAATGTGGTGTTTAAGGGTGGAACATCCCTTTCCAAGGCTTATCATGCTATAGACCGTTTTTCAGAGGATATTGATATTACATTTGAAGAACATTTGGGAGAAGCCAGAAGAAAGAAAATCAAATATCAGTTATTACAACCAATTAGCGAAGATTTAGACTTAGCAATTGATAATTGGAAGTTTATTGAAAGCGATAAGGACTATAATCACTATGATTTCTTATATGGTTCAGTTTGCTCAGAAGATAAAAGAGGTCTGCGACCATATGTGAAGCTGGAGACAGCATTGATGTCGTATTCTTATCCAACAGAAGAAAAGGAAATTACAAGTATAATATTTGATTGTCTCGCAACAGAAGAAGCGGAGATTTTGAGAGACTATGGGTTAGAACCATTTAAGATGAAGACACAGGCACTATCCAGAACAATTATAGATAAAATTTTTGCTGTGTGTGATTATTATATGGTAGGAAGAGCAACGAGAAATTCCAGACACTTATATGATATCTTTAAGCTGAAAAATTATATTTCAATGGATGATGATTTCAAAAGGCTCTTTGCAGATGTTAGAAAGCACAGATCAGGCATGGATATTAAAATAACCCCGTCTGCCAGGGAGGATGTTGATCTGCTGGCTGTAGCAGAAAAACTCATAAGAGAAGATTTTTATGCTGATGATTATGCTGATTCAACTATGAAATTGATTTCTGACAATATTTCCTATGAAACGGTAAAGCTGAATTACATTGATTTGGTTAGAAGTATATTACGATAAGAGAAAATTTTCTCTCGAATTCTGTTGAGAATAATGCAATTTCAAGTCAATTAATCATAATAAACGGGGGAACCGCTAAACAAAAGTTTTTCAGGTTATAGGAGAACAGTTCGAATATATAATCGGCTGTTCTTTTTTTAGCGTTAAAGCGGCGAGGTTTTTCTTGTGTACAGTGGAATGTAGGAGTATAATGAAATCAATATTTTGCATAAATTTACAATCTGTAATAGAACGACGATCGGCAAAGCAGATGAAAGTCTGTGACGCAAAGCTACAGGGCCTGTAAAATGGTAGCCAGTTGCATGAAATGATGTGCGCTGTCTGTGAGACGGTGTTTTTTTATGTTATAGGAAATTACTCCGTAATGTTCCTATAACATAAAAAAGCCCTCCGGGCAGGATCGCACTGCGACGGAGGGAATTATGTTGCTGAAGCGACCCTTCGCAGGCGAAGAATCCTGCAAGCAGGGATGTTATTTCATAAACGGAACCATAATGATTTTATCGGAGAAGAGAGAAAAATATGAAAATCAAAAAAGTACAAAGTGCATGTCTTATTTTGGCATGTATAGCGGCAACAGGACTTATAGGGTGTGGGAAAACAGATGAAACACCAAAGAAGCACGAAGCAATTACTTTTATGGCTCCTTATCTGGAAGTGGACAATTTTATAGAAGAAGTGCATAAAACATATCCAGAGATTGAGCTTGAAGTAGTCCCGTACAGCGGAGCAAATACAACAACCTGTCTGCAGAATATGTTAGAGGCAGATGATCTTCCGGACATCTGCACACAGACTTTTTATAAGCCAGATGTGGTGGATGTCAGTGATAAGATGATTGATCTCTCAGGATACGATTTTACAGATAATTATGTGGAATCACGTCTGAAAGATGTATCCGATGAGGGTGCACTTTATATGCTTCCATCTTTGTACAACTGTTATGGAATCACCTATAATAAAACACTGCTTGAGAAGCATGGCTGGAAGCTGCCAACATCTTTTACAGAGCTTGAAGAACTTGCAGACAAGGCAAAAGAAGCAGGAGTTACGTTATGTATGGCACAGATTCAGTATCCTGGTTCAGCCTTCCAGTATATATGTAATATTGCGGATGCGGGATTCCTTGGTACTATGTCTGGAAAGCAGTGGCAGAAAGATTACCTGTCAGGAAAGGCAAATGTCAGTGACACGGAAGGCATGATGGACAGCATGGAATATATCCAGAAATGGAAAAATCTCGGTATGCTTGACTGCAGCAACAGTGATCCGGTAGATGATAGTAAAACAAGAGAAGCTTTTATAAAGGGAAATTCACTGTTTCTATTGGGACCACAGAATGGCATTATGGAATCAGAAGATACAACGGACAAATTTGGTCTGATGCCATACCTGTCTGAAGATGGAAGCAAGAATGTATTTATTTTAAATGTAAACCGTTTTTATGGATTGAATAAAAAGCTGGAGAATGATCCTGAGAAACTTGAAGATGCATTAAAAGTCATGAAGGTGCTGTCTACGGTAGAAGGAACCAGTGCCCTGTATCCGGACAGTACATTAAAAGCAGGACTGCTTCCTTTCAAAGATGCAAAGGCGGATGACACCTTCTATGCAGATATTTCGGATTTTATCAATGCAGGGAATACGACACCGTTTATTTATTCCGGATGGGAAAATACGATTGTAAATACCGGAACCAAAATGCTGGAATTCATGCAGGATAAGGCATCAATAAAGGATGTGGCAGATCAGCTGGATGAGGATCAGGACAGCGTGGTAAATAATCAGCCGGAAGTGATCACAACAGCTACAGAGGAAATTTCACAGGAAAGCTGTGCAAAGCTGGTGGGCAGATGCTTTGCCGAGGCAACCGGAAGTGACGTTGCTCTTATATCCCTTGGAACATGGATCAGTGGAAATGGTACGAACCAGAACAATGATGGTGTGAGCGGAAAACTGTATGCAAAGAATATTACAGACTATGATGTATGTATCATTCTTCCGACTGGCTGGTCACAGACGATTAAAACAATCAGGCTGACAGGAAAACAGATTCAGGCATTGTATGAAGAAGGTTATGATGCAGTTGGTACAGGCAAGAATTATCCATATATGTTGGTAAATCCTGAAGATATGGAACTGGAGGATGGAAAGACTTATCAGGTTGCAATTTCCGGAATCAGTGAAAAACTGGCATCAGAAACGGAAGTGACAGACAGTGGTGTTGTGGGTATGGATGCGGCAAAGGAGTTTTTTGGGCAATTTGAAACTTTAAGTGAAGCAGACGCTGAATGGAAATAAGCGGAGGAGAAGGATGCAGAAGGCAAAGAGTTACCGGAACTTAATATTGGGTTGTTGTATGACTGGTATAGCGATGTTTCTTGCATTCTTTTTCCTGTATCATACTTATATCCAGGATATTATCTATGAGGAACGATTAAACCAGATGGAAGAGGTTACCCGTCAAATGTTTCAAAATCTGGAGGATGTGATCGATTCCCATTGGAATCGGGTAACGGAAGAATGTAATTATCTGAGAGATGCAAACGTACAGACTACAGATGAACTCTGCAGACATATGAAAAAGAAATATGAATTATCAGCATATGCAGATCATAAGATCACGTTGATGGCAGTGGATTCAGAAGGTGGATATTATACAGAATCCGGAAAAAGAGGACTTTTCCGGGATCTGGACTATTTTGAAGAAAGTCCTGAAAAGATCAGTTTTGTTTTTGATTCCATGACGGATAATCAGTCAGAGATGGTATTTCTGAATCGTCTGCCGGAGCCCATACATCTTCAAAACGGAGAAAAGAAAACTTCAATTCTCTATTTTGGAATTGCCCAGGACATGGAACAGTTGAATCCATATTTTAACTGCGAAGCTTATAACGGAAACAACAGTGTGTATGTACTGGATGATAATGGATCTAAACTGTTCAACAGCAATCAGGTGGAACTGATCAAGGGCCATAATGTATTTTCTGTTTTACAGAATATGAAGTATCTTCACAATTCTTCCTTTGAGAAAACAAAGGCGGAACTGGAAGAAAAAGGCTGCAGTTATTCTAATGCAGTTCTGGACGGAACAGAATATTTTTACGGATTAAAAAGAATGGAAAATGCCGAATGGACACTTATCTTTCTGGTTCCGGCGGAGTATGTTGCTACGAATACATTAAAACTTGTCAATTTTATTATGGTATTTATCGTTATCTTTACGGTTATCGTAGCTGCCTGTGTTATGATGGGGATTTTCTTTGTTATGTACAGAAATCAGCAGGAAGCAATCCGTTTGGAACGGGAAAATAATGCCAAGCTGGAAACAGTGAATACAAAACTGCGTCAGGCTAAACAGGCGGCAGAGGATGCTTTTCAGGTGGCACAGGAAGCGAACAGATCCAAGAGCAGTTTTCTTGCCAATATGTCTCACGATATACGTACTCCTATGAATGCGATCATTGGTATTACGTCCCTGATCAGACATGATGCCGGTGATAAAGGCAAGGTAATAGAGTATGCGGATAAAATTGATACTTCCTCACAGCATCTGTTAGGGATCATTAATGAAGTTCTGGATATGAGTAAGATTGAAGCAGGAAAAACTGTTTTCAAGTATTCTGATTTTTCTATTTCGGATTTTATACAGGAGCTTGATACTATATTTCGTTCTCAGATATATGAAAAGAAGCAGACTCTTACAATTACAAAAGAAAACATCCGGCATGAGTGGGTGAATGGGGATCAGGTTCATCTGATGCAGATTTTCAGCAATCTGCTGTCTAATGCAATAAAATATACACAGGAAGGCGGAGAAATTCAGCTTCTGGCAGAGGAATGTGAATCAAATTCATCTGTTTATGCAAAGTATCGTTTTTTAGTCTGCGATAATGGTATGGGAATGTCGGCAGATTTCAAGAACACGATTTTTGATGCCTTTACCCGTGCAGAAAATTCCCTGACAAATAAGATACAGGGAACCGGTCTTGGAATGGCAATCACCAAAAATCTGGTTGATTTGATGGGCGGAACCATTGATGTAGAAAGTGAACCGGGACAGGGCAGCTGTTTTGAGGTTTTTATGGATCTGAAAATCGCAGAAGAAAGATCTGTTTCTCCGGATTCACAGGCAGAAACAGAAGAGCAGGATGGCAATATCCTGAAAGGAATGAGATTTCTGTGTGCAGAGGACAATGAGCTGAATGCGGAGATTCTGACGGAACTGTTAAAGATTGAGGGCGCGGAGTGTACGATTTGTGAAAATGGTCAAAGGGTTCTGGAGACATTTGAACAGTCTGTTCCTGGTGACTATGATATGATCCTGATGGATATACAGATGCCTGTCATGAACGGCTATGAGGCAACGAAGGCAATCCGCAGAAGCTCCCATGAGCTGGCAAAGACAATTCCGATTATTGCCATGACTGCCAATGCATTCTCAGAGGATATTCAGCATTCTCTGACAGCTGGTATGAATGCCCATATTTCAAAACCGGTTGATATGAAGACGCTGGAAAAGACAATAAGAAGCATAAAATCCGGCGGCGGGGGGGGTACCGAAACGCAGGTCATTGCTCAGTAACCATTAAATAATAAACCCGTACTTGCTGTTTTGGATCAGGTGCTTGGAACATCATATGAGTTACATGAGTGAGGAAAAGTGGATCGTAGCTTAAAATACGAATCGTCAGTTTTGGGGAGATAAGAAATTTATCTCCCTGTTTTTCTAATGTATGCTCGGAATCTTTTGGTATTCGATTATGCACATCTATAACTTCTATACCCATATCGGGTAATTTATCAGAAATAGGTTACAAGCAAGTCCCCATCCACTGCTTATTGTTTTCTGCAACCTCCGCAGGAGACTTACTTGCTTCGATTAAAAAATCAAAGTATAAATTTTCCTGTAACGTTTCTTCTGTCTGTGACTTAGTTATATAGAAAGACATCAGATAAAATAATGATACAGCAGACAGGAGGATTATCATGAAACGATATTTAGGAATATTCATTCTGACAGTTATGGTTGGTTTATCAGGTTGTGCATCTGATACAGACAGTGATACTCAGGTGAGCAGCCGTGCATATTCAATGCAGATACAACAAAATCAGAACCGTGTTCAGACATTCAATGGAAGAAGACAGATCAGGTCGTCAGATGGATCTATGTGGACACCACCGGCAGGGTCATATCAGGATAAAGATGGTTATATTCTGGATAAGGATGGCACCACGATCGGCCAGACAGGGCCATTAAAAATCCCGAAAGATGCAGTAGGATAATAAAAATACAAGGAGCAGGAATGGAGAAATCAGAAATCGAAACAATCTACCGGAAGTATTTCCATGATGTCTTTCTCTATATCCGGGCACTTTCCGAAAATGAAAGTCTGGCAGAGGAGATCACCCAGGAAACATTCCTGAAGGCAATGAATAATATTGAGAAATTTGATGGCCGGAAGGATATCCGCGCATGGCTATTTGTAATTGCGAAGAATACATATTTCCGCTATTGCAGACGAAATAAAATCTATGTAGGCGAAGAATTTTCAGAAATAATGCAGGATCCCATGCAGGATACATCACCGGCAGTACTGGATCAGATTGTGCAGGATGAGACAGTTCGGAATCTCAAACGCTATGCAGAACTGATACCGGAACCTTACAGGGAAGTATTTCACCTGCGGATATATGGTGAGCTCTCCTTTGAGCAGATCGGAAAATGCTATCAGAAAAGTGCAGGATGGGCAAGAGTGACTTACCATCGTGCACGCCAGATGATAAGAGCACAGATAAGTCAGGAGGAAAAGTAACATGGAAAAAATAAACTGCAACGTGATCCAGGATATTCTGCCATTATACATTGATGATGTGGTAAGTGATGACACAAAAGAACTTGTAGAAGAACACCTGCAAAACTGCGAAATCTGCCAGCGGGTATACCATGAGACAAAGGCAGACCTTGAAAATGATATGAAGATCTCTGCGCAGACAAAAGAAAGCAGCAATGAAGCAAATGACTTGAAAAGCTTCAGGAAATTTTTAAAGAAAAGAAAGATAAAAACAATCCTGCTTTCCATAGCAGCAACCGTAATTTGCTTTGTGGCAGTGTTCACGTTCATGAATAAACATGTCACATATATCAGCTACAAAGATGCAGGGATAACTATTATTGAGGATAATAAAGATGAAGTAACATATAGAACAAATATAAAAGGAAATTATCGCTGGAGAACATCCTTAGACAGGGAAACAGGCGTAATGACTATCCATTTTGAACAGAGTTTGTGGGAAAAATATGTAAGCTGTATTTTTTATCCATATGATCATATTCATGATATTCTGAAGAAAGATGAGATAAAAGAAGTGTATGTAGATAAGGATGGAACTACAACAACAATCTGGGAAGCTCCGGAGGAAGAACAGAAGGCTTATTTATCTGAAGAACATACAGAGCCGTTAGGATAAAATCTTAGAGTGTTTTTCAAACACGATCTAAAATATGAAAGCGAATTTTATAGCAGTCCTATAGGTTATAAGGATTTACAAAGGGGTTGTCATGGAAGGCAGCCTCTTTTTGTAATTGCTGATGGACATTCTCTTCCCATATGTTACAATAGAACAAGAATATGGAAAGAAAGACAGGAAACCTAACTATGAAAAAACAACTAAATTATGCAGATATCATAAAGGAAGCGCTGATCCTGACAGGTGCGGTAGCAATCATTGCGGCAGCAGTTTATTTCTTCCTGGTGCCGAGCCATACCTCTGTAAGCAGTATCTCCGGTCTTGGTATCGTGTTATCAAACTTTGTACCTTTATCATTGTCTGCAATCACCATGATTTTGAATGTGGTACTTCTGATCATTGGCTTCATCACCTGCGGACGCGAATTTGGCGTAAAAACAGTTTACACCAGTATCGTTTTGCCCTTATTTCTCGGATTATTTGAGAAATTATTCCCGGATTTTGGCTCTATGACCAACAGTCAGGAGCTGGATGTGCTGTGCTATATCCTGGTGGTCAGCGTAGGACTGAGCATTCTTTTTAACAGAAATGCATCCTCCGGCGGACTGGATATTGTGGCAAAGATCATGAACAAATATCTCCACATGGAACTGGGAAAAGCAATGTCTCTTTCCGGTATGTGTGTGGCTCTTTCCGCAGCGCTTGTATATGATAAGAAAACAGTGGTGCTGAGTATTCTGGGAACATACTTTAATGGAATAGTTCTGGATCACTTTATCTTTGACCATAATATTAAACGTCGTGTCTGCGTCATCACTCAGAAAGAGGAAGAACTGCGTAAATTCATTATCGAAGATCTGCACAGCGGAGCGACAATCTATGAAGCGACAGGTGCCTATAATATGAAGAAACGCAATGAGATCATCACGATAGTAGACAAAACAGAATATCAGAAGCTGATGGCTTACATCAATCATGAAGATCCAAAGGCTTTTGTGACGGTTTACAATGTATCGGATATGCGCTATCAGCCCAAGCTGTGAGAAATATTATGGCAGGAAAGCTGTGGGTATGCTAAAATAGCAGAGTGATTATATAACCATAAAGAGATTATGGTAGAAAGAGGATGAAAGATGAGAAAAGGAAAAGGAATTGCCCTGCTTCCCATTGGTGTATTTCTTGTATTATACCTTGGACTGGGCATTTTGTTTGAGTATGTGATGGAAATCCCCATGGGATTTTATAATGTGCCTATTGTAGTAGCATTTCTTGCTGCAATCCTGGTTGCCTGTCTGCAGAACAGATCGCTGGATTTTGATAAGAAACTGGAGATCATGGCACAGGGAGTTGGGGACAAAAATATCATCACCATGCTTCTGATCTTCCTTGCAGCCGGATCTTTTGTAGGAGTTGTGGGAAGAAGCAGTGCTGAGAGTGTTGCATATTGTATGCTGAGTCTGATACCTGCCAGATTTTCAGTGTCTGTGCTGTTTATAGTTGCCTGTTTTGTGTCTGTGGCTATGGGAACCTCTGTGGGAACCATTACCCTTCTGACACCGATTGCAGCAGCAGTTTCCACAGCATCAGGATTTGATCTGGCATTTTGTGTGGCTTCTGTTATGGGAGGAGCCATGTTTGGGGACAATCTTTCTTTTATTTCAGATACGACTATTGCTGCATGTAATGGTCAGGGATGTGAGATGAAAGACAAATTCAGGGAAAACTTCTGGATCGCTCTTCCGGCAGCCGTTGCCACACTGATCTTAATCCTGATCCTGTCATTTCAGACAGAAATCCAGGGCCGTGTGATCCAGCCCTATCATCTGACTCAGGTAATACCGTATGTGCTGGTATTGATCGGAGGAATTGTTGGGATCAATGTGTTTGTGGTATTGCTGACAGGAATCGTATCCGGAGCATTTATTATGCTGATCGGAGGACATACCACACCTGTAGAGATCCTGAAAAATATGGGATCCGGTGTATCCGGAATGTTTGAGACCTGTATGGTGGCGATTCTGGTAGCTGCCATGTGTGCGCTGATACGTGAGTATGGTGGATTCGATGCACTTCTTGGCTGGATCCATAAAATTTTCCGCGGAAAGAAAGGCGGACAGCTTGGAATGGGACTTCTGGTAGGAACTATGGATATTGCCACTGCCAATAATACAGTGGCGATCGTAATGGCAAACCCTATCGCAAAGGAAATGGCAGAGGAGTATGGGATTACACCGAGAAAGACAGCTTCCATACTGGATACTTTTTCATGTGTTTTCCAGGGAGTGATTCCATATGGTGCACAGATGCTGGTTGCAATCTCAGCAGTGAATGAACTGGGTGGTGAGATTTCTGCATTTCAGATCATGCCGAAATTATTTTATCCCATGTTATTGCTGTTCAGTTCTCTGATCACAATTATGAGAGGCTCAGACCGTACAGGAGCTTAAAAGATTCCCCCTGCCGGAAGCTATATTTTTTTCAATTTCTTTCAAAAAATACTTGACCTTCCTCCTTGTGGAAGCAGTATAAAGGAAGCACAGACAGGGCAGTAGAGCAGCAGATCAGCTGTATCTGCTGTCAGGAAAGCAAGAGGTAGCAGTATGAAGATCAAACAGGTGGAAGAGCTGGTAGGCATCACCAGAAAGAATATCCGTTTTTATGAAGAGCAGGGTCTCCTGAATGTGGAGCGTGCAGAGAACGGATACCGGGAATATCATACGGCAGACATTGCCAGACTTCAGGAAATCAAATTATTCCGGAAGATGGATATTTCAATAGAAGAGATGAGAGCTCTTTTTGAAAAGAGGAAAAGCCTGCAGTTTTGTCTGGAACAGCACCTGGGAGAACTGGAACGCCGCAGGGAGGGCCTTGTGAAAATGCAGGAAATGTGTGAGCGCCTGATCGCAGAACATCAGTCTCTGGATACCTTGAATGCCGAGAACTGTCTGGAAGAAATCGAGCAGATGGAGAAAGAGGGTGCAAGGTTTATGGATATAAAGAAAACAGATATCCGTAAGAAAAGAAGGACAGGAGCGATCATTGGAGCAGTAGTTATGATCTTGCTTATGGGATTTACCATAGGGCTTATGCTGTGGGCAAATACACAAGATCCCATACCGACCGGACTGCTGATATTTCTGATCGCCATACCGGTTGTGATCATCGGAGGAATTCTGGCAGCACTTGCAGGACGCATGAAAGAGATTGAAGGAGGAGAAGAGGATGAAGCTTCTAAGTATTGAATATATTCCGGGTGTAGAGTTTGAGGCACTGGGAATTGTAAAGGGAACAGTTGTACAGACAAAAAATGTAGGAAAAGATTTCATGGCAGGGATGAAGACTCTGGTAGGCGGAGAGATCACAGGTTATACGGAAATGCTCAATGAGGCAAGACAGATTGCTACCAAGCGTATGGTGGATGAAGCCAAAGAGATGAATGCGGATGCTGTGATCGGTGTGAAATATGGCTCCTCCCAGGTAATGTCAGGGGCAGCAGAAGTGATCGCATATGGAACTGCGGTGAAATATAAATAAATGACAGGATGCCGGCGGCATGAGAGATTTGCCGCCGACATCCCTGAAATATGATCTTACACACTGTCTGAAAAGTGATATCACCACAGATGAAAGGTAACAATATGAGCGATAATAAGAATGTAAATCAGGATAAAGGTCTTCAGGGAAATGAAAAAATAGAGCAGGCAATCGCTGCTCTGCAGCAGGAAGCCACTCAGGAAATGCTGGCACATACACTGACTGTAATCCGTAGACGAATGAGAGAAAACGGCCAGTTTATCCTTTCAGTAGAACCGCCCACAGGAGACAACCAGCTCCGGATCGGCACAGTGAAAACCGGAGATGGAAAAGTCTGGTGGGCGGCATTTACAAGCTTTGAGGAAGAACTGAAAGGCGGCGGAAGCGTACAATCCACTTTTCTGACAGACATAGATCAGCTTTTCAATTCAGCATTACAGGTAAATGAGATTGAGGGAATTATTCTTAACCCATGGAATCGCACAATCATGCTGGATAAGAACCTGATTAATATCATACTGGGAAATGTGTGAAGTTATGTAAAGAACTTTCATGTTCAGTTAAATAAAAGTCCTCATTGTTTATCCTTTTTACAATTTCTGCAAAGTTATGCGATAGTTAAAAATGGATAAATACTGAGGACTTTTCTGCTTATCGGGAGTTTCCCATTTTGTTTAATTCAGGCAATATTGTAACCAGCATGGTAATAAAACACAGAGAACCACCGATCACATTGGATACAGGCTCTGCCATAAACACGCCATCTGTGCCCATGTGTAATCCATAGGGCAGGAAATAAGTCAGCGGAACCACAATAAATACTTTACGAAGCAGGGAGAAAAAAATCGCCTGCTTTTTTTTATTCAATGATTTAAATACAGTCTGACCAATATACTGCAGATCCATAAAAATAAAGGCTGCAAAGTAAAGTTTCAGTGCAGGAACTGCATCCTTTAATAGCAGTTTGTCTGAACTGAAGATCCCGATCAGAAATTCAGGGGCAATGAGAATGACGCTCCACATGATACCTGTATAGATCAGAACCATAATGATCAGAACAACCCCTGCTTTCTTTACCCTGTCAGGACGTCTGGCTCCGTAATTGTAGCTGAGAACAGGAGAGGTTCCCTCATTGATCGCATGGATAGGCGTCTCCACCATCTGGCGAACACTGGATATAATAGTCATGACAGAGATATAAATATCACCGCCTGTCACGGAAAGAACATTATTGCAGCAGATACTTACCAGGCTGTTAGTCAGCTGCATGATAAATCCAGCAGACCCCAGACTGATGATATCCCTGGCATGTCTGGTGCACTCAGAAATCTCATTTATATGAATCCATCTTACCTTCAATTCTGATTTTCCATGAAGAAAATAAAATACAAGCAAGGCAGAGAGAATCTGAGAGATGACAGTAGCAATCGCTGCACCCTTAATCCCCATATCCAGAACAAAAATAAAAATCGGATCAAGAATAATATTTGCCACTGCACCGACTGTTACTGACAGCATACCGATAATGGCATATCCCTGTGCATTGATAAAAGGATTCATTCCTGTTGCTATCATGGAAGGGAGAGTACCCAGAAGGTAAATCATCAGATAGGGATACGCATAAACCAGAGCATCATCTGAAGCACCAAACAGAGTCAGTAAGGGGCGGGCAAAAAGAAATCCGATCAGCATCAGCACAGCAGCACTTCCACATAACATGGTGAAAGCAGTATTCATGATCATGTCAGCAGTCCTGGAATCTCCTTTTCCGCGGTTGATAGAGAAAATTGGTGCACCTCCGGAACCAAAGAGATTACTGAAAGCAGTAATGATCATGATGATCGGAAAGCATAAGCCCACAGCGCCAAGTGCAGTTGTTCCTATATCATGGATCCTGGCGATATAGATACGGTCCACAATGTTGTATAAAAGATTCAATATCTGCGCTACCAGCATGGGAAGCGCAGCGCTTAATATATTGTTGGTCACAGTTCCGTTTTCAAAATCAATTCGTTTCATTATAAATCTTCCTAAGTTTAAAACTTTTATCGTGCATATAAGTATATCATAAAGTAAACAGAAATTCACTCTGATACAGTGGTGTTGGAACAAAATAGTTACTGTTCACTCCGCAATGGTATTTAGATAAATAAAGCATATTCCGGAGATTACTTGACATTTAAAAAGAAATGCCTTGAAAAATTTATGA